>NZ_PIGD01000028.1:0-43639 GCF_003050085.1 Vibrio sp. 10N.286.48.B8
CTGGGGCGGTCTCCTCCCAAAGAGTAACGGAGGAGCACGAAGGTGGGCTAAACACGGTTGGACATCGTGTGGTTAGTGCAATGGCATAAGCCCGCTTGACTGCGAGAATGACAATTCGAGCAGGTGCGAAAGCAGGTCATAGTGATCCGGTGGTTCTGAATGGAAGGGCCATCGCTCAACGGATAAAAGGTACTCCGGGGATAACAGGCTGATACCGCCCAAGAGTTCATATCGACGGCGGTGTTTGGCACCTCGATGTCGGCTCATCACATCCTGGGGCTGAAGTCGGTCCCAAGGGTATGGCTGTTCGCCATTTAAAGTGGTACGCGAGCTGGGTTTAGAACGTCGTGAGACAGTTCGGTCCCTATCTGCCGTGGGCGTTGGAAAATTGAAAGGGGCTGCTCCTAGTACGAGAGGACCGGAGTGGACGAACCTCTGGTGTTCGGGTTGTCATGCCAATGGCATTGCCCGGTAGCTAAGTTCGGAATCGATAACCGCTGAAAGCATCTAAGCGGGAAGCGAGCCTTGAGATGAGTTTTCCCTGGCGCTATAAGCGTCCTAAAGGGTTGTCGTAGACTACGACGTTGATAGGCAGGGTGTGTAAGTGCTGCGAGGCATTGAGCTAACCTGTACTAATTGCCCGTGAGGCTTAACCATACAACACCCAAGGGGTTTTGTGGACTCAAAGAAATACCAAACGCTTGAATGAGTTTGAAGAGACTTTTAAATCAGTTTTCCAGATTATTTGCCTTCAGTTTTTTAAAAACTGAAAGTAAAAGCAAAATTTGCTTGGCGACCATAGCATTGTGGACCCACCTGATTCCATGCCGAACTCAGAAGTGAAACACAATAGCGCCGATGGTAGTGTGGGGCTTCCCCATGTGAGAGTAGGACATCGCCAGGCTTTAAATTATGAACGACTTGTCAGCGACGACAAGTAGTCCACTGCGGAGTGGTAGTTCAGTTGGTTAGAATACCGGCCTGTCACGCCGGGGGTCGCGGGTTCGAGTCCCGTCCACTCCGCCACTTATTAGAAAAGCCCTGCTAGCAATAGCAGGGCTTTTTTACATTTGAAGAAAAGTGTTTTGCTGTTAGGTTATATGAGTGTTGTTAAGATACCGAGCCCCTGCACTTCACGCTATTCCGGCACATATTAGAAAGCCTAGTCTGACGACTAGGCTTTCGTCGTTTCTGACGTATGAATGTTATTACTCAACTGCGAGTTTTGTAGAAGTGTTGCCCGTTGATAGCGAACTTTGATATTTCGACATCTATTAAGCAGCCCTACTATTTTTAGTAGGGCTTGGTTGCGTTAGTTGATGTTGTTTACCGCCTTAAAGATTAACCTTTCCTGAGTCTCTTCTAAGAGCTTGTTTCTAAGAATTGTAAAACTACGTACAGACACAATTAAAGCAGTTCTCCGTGTGTTTGATAGACCCTAATGCACAACTTCATAGTTACTTTAATACACTTGGTTTGGTGGCGGTAGACGAGTAAAGACTCGATAGATTATGGTTTATAAGTATCGTTGAAGTTATTTGGGGATAAACAACAGATATAAAAAAGCCGATGCTTGGCATCGGCTTAGTTTGAGTTGTTTTGACTTAAGCTGGCTGAACTAGAGCGAGCGCTTTACGAGAAACCTCATGAGCTGCTTTCGTCAAGTTTTGCTTCTCTAGTGCGTCGGATAGGTATCCGTAATCTGAAACATTTGAGCGAAGTGCTAGGGCTTTTTCGAAGTGGCTTTGTGCTTCCGCCCACTTCTGCTCTCTTAGGTAGAACTGAGCCAACGCGCTGTGTGCTTCGGCATTACCACTGTCTTTACTGATTGCACGTTCTAGCATGACCACTACTGGATGGTGATCGGCAAGGTTAAGCTCTGGAAGCAGCATGTAGAGCTCATTTGAACTGCTCTTAGCAATGTTCTCTTTGATCACTGTGAAGGCTTCTGAGTCGGCTTTACGAGCGATCAGTTGTTTCACAAAGCATGATACAAGGTGTGAGCTCTGCTTCTGCTTTCTTGAAAGCTTGTTCCAGTGACTAATTAAGCCTTCGCTACCTTGCTGTTGTGCGACATCATGAAGTAAACCACATTGTGCTTTCTGTTCTAACTCAACTTGCTCATCAGTCGTAAGAAGCTTGTTTTTAGCTAGCTTAGGCGTTAACTCTAGTAATGGCTGCCAGAGTTTAAGCTGCATGTAGGTGGCTTTTAATAGGCCAAGTACAGCGGTGTTATTAGGGTATGTACCTTTTAAGGTCGAAAGTGTATCGAATGCGGCTTCGTAGTTCGACTCACTGATCTGTTGTTTTGCTTTAGTTAGCTCAACAGCCAGTAGAGAGTCGTCCTGCTGGCTAGCAAGCTCGATGTACTTATCACGCTCTTTCGTATTACCCTGTTCGTGAGCCGCTTGAGAAGCGACTAAATAACAAAGTAGAGGCATGTCGTGGTGATTCGCCCAGCGAGTTACCTTTTTCTCTGCGCCTTTCCAATCACCCTCAAGAAGCTTGATGATGCCTTCATTGGTATAACGACGCGAGCGTTTTAGTTTACGAACGCTGAACCAGTTCCAAGTTGTTGAGCTCGCGTACATAAGCTTCTTAAATAGGTACTCTAAGCCAAACAGTGCGGCCAAAAGGGCAATCACAAAGATAGCCATTGTTGTCACACTCATCTCAATCGTCTTATTGGCAATTGAGATCAGCACATAACCTTGTTGACCCGAGAACTGAGTACCGACAAACAGACCCGCACCGAGTACAAGGAAAAGAAAAATCAAACGAATCATTATTTCTCCTCCGAGGTCATTACCGTTACCTCACGGCGTAGACGTTCACGAATGACATCTGACAACTCATTTTGAGATTCAAGCTTTACAGGGTATTTCACAGAGATGTTCTGTTCACTTAACTGTTTAATTGCTTTCTCAAATTCAATCACTGAGTTGTTATCTTGGTTTAGATACGCTTTCGACCATTCGCTAGCGGTATTAAGAGCTGCGCTATAGAGTTCACCTTGTTCTTTGTAGACGGCGCGAATCGCGGTTTCTAATTTACCTTTGATGTTTTCACGCAGGTAGAAGTGCTGTTCTGGTGATAGTAGAGGGATAACTTCGCCATCACGACTGCGGAATGTGATGAAGTTTTCTGAGAAGTCTTTCATCGACGTCATCAGGTTGTTCTGCCAATCATTAATATCTTGCGATACTGCTTTTTTCTCAACAACTGCGGCTTCAGGAAGAATCGCATTGGCAAGCGGCAGTGTATCGACTTGCTGTTGCAGACTTGTGATGCGGAGAACTAAACCGTCACGGTCGATCAGAGGAATGGTGCGAAGTTTAGTAATGTCATTGGTCATTGATTGACGCAGTGACACTAAGCTAGGGTCGTTCAGTGCTGCGATACGTTGATCGGCACTTTCCATTAACTTGGTTGCGCTAACGGCATCATGCTCTAGGAACAGTTTACGTCCTGCTAGTTTCACAAGGTAATCGGCTTCGGCAAGTAACCAGTCATTCGGGCGGCGACCTTTAACGTCAGCCACTGCTAACTGTAGGCTTTGAATACTCTTCTGCTGTTGAGACTGTACGACCTGAGTTTTCTCCACCGCGTGTGACGCTTCTTGGATAGTCTCTTGCTTGATGGTTTGTAGGTCTTTATTTACTGCAGATTGGGTATTTTGAAGCTGTGCTTGAAGAGCGGCGATTTGAGCTGAATACTCAGCGCTCTTTTGCTGCATTTGAAATGCGATACCGCCACTGAAAATAATCGAAATAGCGATCGCAATAGCGCCTAGTTTGACACCGCGCTTACCTTGCTTTTCTGCTTTCTCTACTTGCTCTTTATGCTCAGTTTGAGGCTGTTCATTTTTAGCGGTCTTTGACGCAGAGGCGTCAAGCTTCTGTTCGGGCTGTTTTGTCTCTGTAGAGTCAGCTTTTTCGTTTTCAACAACTACTGGCTGAGTGTCTTGTTTCTTTTCAGGTTCAATATGCTCGTTATTTTTTTTGCTTGTCATGCTTATTTCCTGTTCTAGCTAGGGCCGGAGAGCAGCCAGTAATATTTGGTTCGTAGCACTGTGAGTATTGGTCACGTTCGAGAAGCCGAGTTGTTGTGCTCGTTCTACTATGCGCTGACTTGGGACAAATAGGTGTCTTGTTGAAAGCCAAGTCAAATACTCATCAGGGGTAATTGAGCAGAGATACTCCAATTGTTCCTGACTAGTGATGACAACTTTGGACGCTTTTTTGTTTATCCATGTTTGATAGGTATTGTGGTCGCTAATGGGAATATATTCTCTACGGTAGGTCTCACAATAAGAGACTTGTGCACCTCGGTTGAGTAGAGAATCTCTAATGAGCTCACGCCCACCATTACCACGTAGTATCAAAATGGACTTATTTTCTACGCCATTAAGTTCAGTAAGTTTAAGAAGGTTTTCACTATCACTAACTTGAGGGTAGTTTACTTTTTGTTTACAGACTTTGCTTAAAACGTGCGCAGTTTTTTGACCAACGCCAAGATAAAGCGGCGAAGTAGGCCAAATGGATGAGGTTTTCGAAAGGATGTTTTGGGCAGCGGTCACGGCGTGGTGACTGACGGCGATGATGATATCGCTGTTACTGAGCTTGGTGCTTAAATCCGCAGAGTTTGGATTATCAACGATACGAATCAGCGGATGATGGATTGCTTGAATCCCTTCATCCGCTAGTTGTTGGCAAAGCGATTGCCCCTCTGAACCGGGGCGAGTCACCAACACTGTCATGATTATTCTTGGTCAGCGTAGAGCTTGGTTAGGATTTCTCTTGCACCATCATCCAGCAATTGATTTGCTAGAGTCACGCCAAGCGCTTCTGCATCCTTACGAGAACCAGAGATCTCACCACGAACCATCTTAGAACCATCCGGTTCACCAACTAATGCACGTAGCCAGATATTGTCGCCGTCTAATAGTGAATAGCTACCGATAGGCACCTGACAACCACCTTCTAGAGTAAGGTTCATTGCTCGTTCGCAAAGCACGCGATCGGCTGTGTCTTGGTGGTTTAGTGGTTCAAGAAGTTTAATCAGACGCTCATCATCAAGACGACATTCAATGCCAACAGCACCTTGACCGACAGCCGGTAGAGACTGCTCTGGTTCGATAAAGCTACGGATACGCTCTTCAAGTTCTAGGCGCTTAAGGCCAGCTGCCGCTAGGACGATAGCATCGTATTGGCCATCATCGAGTTTACCTAGGCGAGTACCAACGTTGCCGCGTAGCTCCTTGATGATTAAGTCGGGGCGAGACTCAAGTAATTGACACTGACGACGCAGGCTGCATGTACCAACGACAGCACCTTGTGGTAGCTCATCAATATTGTTGTAAGTGTTTGATACGAATGCGTCACGTGGATCTTCACGCTCACAAATCGTTACCAGACCTAGACCTTCAGGAAAGTCGACAGGTACATCTTTCATTGAGTGAACGGCTAGGTCAGCACGACCTTCTAGCATTGCTACTTCAAGTTCTTTAACGAACAGTCCTTTACCGCCCACTTTAGCAAGAGGAGTGTCGAGGATGATGTCACCTTTGGTCACCATAGTTACCAACTCAACCTCTAAACCAGGGTGAGCAGCTTGCAGTGCATCCCTTACAAAGTATGCCTGCCAAAGGGCAAGAGGGCTTTTTCTGGTCGCGATACGGATTGGTGCTGAATTTGTCATGGTGGTTCCGATATAGGTTCTGTAATAGCCTAATCCTACCATTATGAGGCGAGAATTCTTACTGTTTGATCATTTGATACTTTGATAGCTCAGAGATTTTCATTAGTTCACCAAAATAGTGTGATTGGTATCTCATTTGAAACATGGGCTATTATTAGAAATAGTCAATAAAGAGGACACTACGGCGCCGTGAGTTTAACTTTCTGTCATCAAGGAATTGACCAGTATGACAGGTTCCTTTGCTTTACCATTAAGGCTAAAAGTGTTAAATTGATCACGTTTTGTTGCTGCTTTCGTTCAGTAACTAGACAGAACTGCACTTAACCTCAAACCAAGGACTTACCTTGCAGGCTTACACTCAAACTTTGATTCAACGATTAGACAATCTAAATCAGCAGCGCATTGATCGTGCGTTGGCGTTGATGAATGTGCAAGGCCAGCGAGTTTTCAACCTTATTCCCGCACTGCTTCACTTTAATCACCCGATGATGCCTGGTTATTACGACCAACAAGTTCCTTTTGGAATTCGTAGCTTCACGCTTAATGAATTCCAAAAGCAATTTGTCTCTGATACCGAATTAACGCTGGGTGGTAAACTTACCGAGGCTGCTGAACCTGCCATCCTTGGCTTGTACACCATGGGTAGTACTTCTTCTATTGGTCAAAGCACTTCAAGTGATCTTGATATCTGGGTATGTGTGTCTCCAGATATGGATGGCGCATCTCGCGACAGCCTAACCAACAAATGTCTGCTGATTACCGATTGGGCTGAAACCTTAGGGGTTGAAGCTAACTTCTTCTTGATGGATGAAGAGCGTTTTCGTTCGAACCATTCAGAAGAGATGACCGGTGATAACTGTGGCTCTTCGCAGCACTTGTTATTGCTTGATGAGTTCTATCGTTCTGCGGTTCGTTTGGCTGGCCAGCGCTTGTTGTGGCAAATCATTCCTCCAGAAATGGAAGAGTGTTACGACGAGTATGTTCAAGGCTTATGTCAGGATGGCTATCTTGACTGCTCACAGTGGATCGATTTCGGTAAGCTGAATCGTATTCCCGCTGAAGAGTACTTTGGTTCTAACCTGTGGCAGCTCTACAAGAGTATCGACTCACCGTATAAATCGGTGTTAAAGGCGATCTTGTTAGAAGCTTATTCATGGGAATACCCAAATACTCAATTGTTGAGTATTGATACCAAGCGCCGTTTCTTTGCGGATGAACCTGATCTGTATGGTATGGATAGCTACTATCTGATGCTAGAGAAGGTGACGCGTTACCTAGAGCGTATCAATGACCACACTCGATTGGATTTGGTAAGACGTTGTTTCTACCTAAAGACTCACGAGAAGTTGTCACGCGAAGCTGGCATTGGTTCTGTTGCATGGCGTCGTGAAGCCTTAACTGAGATGACTAAGTCTTGGGATTGGGGACAGGAAATCATTGCTGAGCTCGATAACCGCCGTAACTGGAAGGTTGAACAGGTTAAAGTGGTGCACCATGCACTGCTTGATGCCTTGATGCTGAGCTACCGCAACCTGATTCAATTTGCGCGTCGTAATGACATCACTTCAGCCATCAGCCCACAAGATATCAGTATCTTGGCACGTAAACTTTACGCTGCGTTTGAGGTCTTGCCTGGTAAAGTGACGCTACTGAACCCACAAATCTCTCCTGATCTGCATGAACCCGACTTGAGCTTCATCGAAGTTCGTCAGGGTCAGTCGAATAAAGCCGGTTGGTACTTGTATAAACAGCCACTGGTAGCGCATCGTATTCTTGGTCAGCCTTCTCTGGAACACCATGAGTACTTGAGTAAGTTGGTTGCTTGGTCATTCTTTAATGGCTTGATTACTGAGTCGACACGTCTGCACTCTGTGGTGCGTGATGCCCATATTGATATCGATAAGTTCTATCAAATGGTGAGTGATCTGCGTAATACCTTCTCTTTACGTAAGCGTCGCCCAAGTATGCAGGCCCTGGCTAGCCCATGTGAGATTAGCCAGTTGGCGATGTTCATCAACTTTGAAAATGACCCGACTTCTGAATTAAGTGGTCGTGCATTAAAAGTGGATCTCAAGAATGCGGATATCTTCAGCTTTGGTGAAGAAGGTAAGAGTTTAGTCGGTAGTGTTGATTTGGTTTATCGTAACTCTTGGCATGAAGTACGTACGCTGCATTTCCAAGGTGATACGGCGATGCTGGATGCGCTTAAGACGGTACTTGGCAAAATGCACCAAGATGCGTTGCCGCCAGAGTCGGTCGATGTGTTCTGTTACAGCAAAAACCTGCGCGGTGTGATGCGTAACATGGTGTATCAACTGCTTGCCGAGTGTATCGACCTAAGATTGAAACCGATTGAACCAGAGAAGCGCCGTCGCTTTAAAGCCATTCGCTTAGCGAATAAGATGTTTGGCCTGTTTTTTGAGCGCCGTGGTGTGTCGGTTCAGATGTTGGAAAACTCGGTCGACTTCTACCGTAGTATCTCAACCAACAAGCTGAAGGGGTCGCCTTTACTGATGCTGGATAAAGAGCAAGAGTATCAACTGCCAGAAGTGGTGGATGGTTTTGCGAGTGAGGGCTTAATTCAGTTCTTCTTTGAAGATACCGATAAAGGTTTCAATATTTATGTATTGGATGAGTCGAATCAGGTAGAGGTGTATCACCAGTACAGCGGCGAAAAAGATGAGATGATCGCGAGTGTGAACTCTTTCTATACGTCGGTAAAAGATGAGTCGAAGATGTCGTCTAAGTTGATTAACTTTAATTTACCTCAGTACTACCAGATTGTTCACCCTGAAGAGGGTTGCTCCTACGTTGTGCCTTACCGTAACGATGCGACGTTAGCTTCTCGGAGTTCAAAGATAGTCAACATCTAGGCTTATTAAGACTGATTGATATTAAAAAAGGAGTGATTGATTCACTCCTTTTTAGTTTTGCTTACAAATGATTAGACCCAATCGATCTCTTCACCTGCATGCTTCACGCATTCTTCTTTCACCATCTCAAACAGCTCCATGCCCGTCTTTGAACATGTCCACTTGTCGTCAACTAGCTTGAAGTGAAAGCCACCAGATTTAGACGCTAACCAGATTTCTTTCATTGGTTCTTGGCGGTTGATAATGATTTGGCTGCGGTTCTCAAATTCGAGTGTCATTACGTTACCAGTCACTTCGTAATCAATATCTGCCTCTGATTCATCGATAGCTTCTTCGATGTTTTGCATCTGTATATCGACCAGTTGATGAAATTCAGTCTCGTTCATCCTTTCTATCCTATTGCTTTTCCTGAGTGTGGTGCGATTATAGGGGGCATTGAGTTAATAATCACGATATGCAAAATGAAAAAATTAATTACCGCTCTGTTTATGGTGTCCGTTATTGGACTTTCTGGTTGTGGTCAAACGGGTCCGTTATACGATCCTGATGAAGTTCAACAGACTGAACAATCACAATAAGTGAAGCACGCAGAAATCGTTATTTATAAGGGATAAGAACTTTGGATTACTTCAACTATCAGGAAGATGGCCAGCTTTGGGCTGAGGACGTCGCACTTTCACAATTAGCAGAGCAATATGGTACACCGCTGTATATATATTCTCGTGCAACATTAGAACGCCACTGGAATGCGTTTGATTCATCGGTTTGTGAGCATCCACACTTGGTGTGTTATGCCGTTAAAGCTAACTCAAACCTTGGCGTATTAAACACTTTGGCTCGTTTGGGGTCAGGTTTCGATATCGTTTCAGGCGGTGAGCTAGAGCGTGTGGTTGCTGCCGGTGGCGATCCAGCTAAAGTTGTATTCTCTGGTGTCGGTAAAACAGCTGCTGAAATGAAGCGTGCGCTTGAGTTGAACATTAAGTGTTTCAACGTTGAGTCTGAGCCAGAACTTGAACGACTGAATAAAGTGGCTGGTGAGCTTGGTGTTAAAGCACCGATTTCACTGCGTATCAACCCAGATGTTGATGCCAACACTCACCCTTATATTTCTACAGGTCTGCGTGATAACAAGTTTGGTATTGCTTTCGACCGTGCTCCTGCTGTCTATGCGTTTGCACAAACACTCGATAACTTGTCTATCCATGGTATTGATTGCCACATCGGTTCTCAGTTAACGGATATCGAACCTTTCATTGATGCGACTGACCGTTTGCTTGCTCTGATCGACCAACTACGTGCTGATGGTATTAACATTAAGCACCTTGATGTTGGTGGTGGTTTGGGTGTGGTATATCGTGATGAATTACCACCACAACCTTCAGATTACGCAAAAGCACTATTGGCTCGTTTAGACAATCATTCTGATCTAGAGCTGATTTTCGAGCCAGGAAGAGCGATTGCTGCTAACGCTGGTGTACTATTAACGAAAGTTGAGTTCCTCAAGCCAACAGAGCACAAGAACTTTGCCATCATAGATGCAGCAATGAACGACCTAATGCGCCCAGCACTTTACCAAGCTTGGCAGGATATTGTTCCTGTGAGCCCGCGTCAGGGTGAAGCGGTGACTTACGATTTGGTTGGCCCAATTTGCGAGACAGGCGATTTCCTAGGTAAAGATCGTGACCTTGTTCTTGAAGAAGGTGATCTGCTAGCGGTTCGTTCTGCGGGTGCTTATGGCTTCGCGATGTCATCTAACTACAACACTCGTTCGCGTGCGGCTGAAGTGATGGTGGATGGCGATAAAACTCATTTGGTTCGTCAGCGTGAAGAGCTTACGAGTCTGTGGGAACTTGAAAACATTCTTCCGGAGTAATTTTAAGCGTTATGCACTTCCACTTTTCTAAAATGCATGGTTTGGGCAATGATTTCATGGTCGTGGACTGCATTACTCAAAATATTTTCTTTTCTCCAGATTTGATCCGTCGTTTGGCGGATCGTCACACTGGTGTGGGCTTTGACCAGCTACTTGTGGTTGAGGCTCCCTATGATCCAGAAACTGATTTCCATTACCGCATATTTAATGCGGATGGCAGTGAAGTGGAGCAGTGTGGTAATGGCGCTCGTTGTTTTGCACGATTCGTTCGCATGAAAGGCTTAACGAATAAGTACAGCATCAACGTGAGTACCAAGAAAGGTAAAATGGTTCTCAAGATTGAAGAGAATGACCTGATCACGGTGAACATGGGCATTCCTGAGTTCGAACCTGGCAAGATTCCATTTAAGGCGAAGCAGCCAGAGAAGACGTATATCCTAAGAACGGATGTACACACTTTATTCTGTGGTGCAGTAAGCATGGGTAACCCGCATGTGGTGACTGTTGTTGATGACGTCGACACGGCTGATGTGGATACCTTAGGCCCGCTTCTTGAATCACATGAACGTTTCCCTGAACGTGTTAATGCTGGCTTTATGCAAGTGGTTAATCGTGAAGAGGTTCGCTTACGTGTTTATGAACGTGGTGCTGGTGAAACTCAAGCATGTGGCAGCGGTGCATGTGGCGCGGTTGCGGTAGGCATTACTCAAGGCTTATTGGCTGAGAATGTAAAAGTTCGTCTACCTGGCGGTGACTTACACATTAGCTGGCAAGGCCCGGGAAAACCTCTGTTTATGACTGGCCCAGCAACGCATGTATTTGATGGTCAACTTTCTTGCTAGTAACGACCAAAAACAAATAGATTCATAAAAATAAAGGATAGGTTTTGTCTTACGTTGAAGCCGACGCACTCACCGCAGAAGTGGTCGCGGAATATTTACGTGATAACCCAGATTTTTTCCAAGACCGAAAAGATTTGGTTGATCGCCTTGCTATCAATAACGTTGAACAGGGTGCTGTTTCTCTGGTTGAGATTCAGCTTAAACGCCAACGTCATCGAATCGAAGAGCTTGAAGAAGAGATCACTGGCTTGATGTCTCTGGCTGCAAATAATGATAAAACCTTCTATGAATTTATGGATCTGCAAGCGCAAGTGCTGAAATGCAGTGACTTCATGCAGGTGATAAAAGCCGTTGAACAAAAAGCGTTAGATCTTGGGCTTAAAGCGCATGTTCGAATTCTTTCGCAACCGGGTTTTTATCAACTTAGTGCCGAGGGTTACTCGAAGTTTTCGCTTAACCATTTTAATGGCAAAGATGCTTATCTAGGACGCCTGAGAAAAGCCGATAGACACGATTTGTTTGGTGATTATCCAGTTCCAGAGCTAGGCTCTTATGTAGTACTACCGCTTGCTAAGCAGTCTCCATTGGGCTTGCTCGCCTTTTCTAGTGAAGATGGCGGACATTTCCAACCCCATATGGATACGCTCTTTTTACGCCATTTAGCACTTGTTGTCGCTCATTTGGCGGACACCTTACCTTGGCAGATAAATAATGAGCCTAGAGCCCAAAATACCTCTTCCTAACAGCCTTCAAAAGCCACTTTCTCGCTTCTATGAATATCTCAGAAGCGAGAAGGGACTCAGCTTACACACCCAACGTAATTACAAACAACAACTTGAAACCATGGCCGGTCATTTAGTTACTCTAGGGCTAAAGGATTGGGGCCAGGTCGATGCGGCGTGGGTAAGACAACTTGCCAGTAAAGGTATGCGTGAGGGAATGAAAGCGAGCAGCATCGCAACTCGCTTGTCGTCACTACGCAGCTTCTTTGATTTCCTTGTGTTGCGTGGCGAAATGACCGCCAATCCAGCCAAAGGTGTCTCTGCACCTCGCAAGCAACGCCCTTTGCCTAAAAACCTCGATGTCGATGAAGTCGGTCAACTGCTTGATGTTAATGAGGACGATCCATTGTCTATTCGTGACCGGGCGATGATGGAGGTGATGTATGGTGCGGGGTTACGATTGGCAGAACTGGTCGGTATCAACCTGAAAGATGTGTTGGGTCGACAAGGCGAAATTCGAGTGATTGGTAAAGGCGACAAAGAACGCAAAGCGCCTTTTTCTGGTTTAGCTAAAGAGTGGGTCGATAAATGGCTCAAAGTCCGTGGTGAGTTGGCTTCACCGGGTGAAACCGCACTGTTTGTCTCTAAGCTCGGGACTCGTATTTCTCATCGAAGCGTGCAAAAACGTATGGAAGAATGGGGCAAGAAGCAATCTGTCGCGAGCCACATCAGCCCGCATAAACTGCGTCACTCCTTTGCAACGCATGTGCTGGAATCGAGCCAAAACCTTCGTGCTGTTCAAGAATTGCTTGGCCATGAAAACATCTCGACGACCCAAGTGTATACCCACTTAGATTTCCAACACTTAGCACAAGCTTATGATCAGGCTCACCCGAGAGCGCGTAAGAAGAACAAAGACTAGATTTAAGGGTTTATTATGCGAATTTATCGAGGGTTAAAGCCCATCAAAGCCATGACCTTTGACTTGGATGACACCCTGTATGACAACTGGCCTGTGATCATGAAGGTTGAGAAGGAGATGGCACAGTGGCTTTATCAAAAGCACCCAGTGTCGGCTTCTTTATCGCTCGAAGAGTGGCAGGGCATTAAGCAGCAAGTCGCATCTGAAAACCCAGCTTTGAAACATGATGTCACCGTGTGGCGTGAAACTCAGATTAAGAGTGGTTTGCTGCAATTGGGTTATTCTCAGCAGCAAGCAGAGCAAGCGGCTCGAGAAGGCATTGAGCATGCCTTGTGGTTGCGTAATCAAGTCGATGTGCCTGACGAAACACATCGAGTGATGACTGAGCTTAGCCAACGTATTCCTCTAGTTGCAATTACTAATGGCAATGTCGACCCGCACAAAATTGGCTTAGGGCTGTATTTTCAGTTAATCCTTAAAGCCGGCCCTGATGGCAGAGCTAAACCTTACCCAGATATGTTTGAAAAAGCTCAGCAGCACCTAGATTGTAATGCTGAGAATATTCTTCATGTTGGTGATCACCTCAAAACGGATGTCTACGGAGCCAAGCAAAATGGCTTCCAAGCATGCTGGTTTAATGACACTGGTTCCAATTTATACCACTCCCCGAAGGCGAGCCTGCTTCCTGATGTTGAAATAGACCAACTTAGCGATCTTATGCGACTAATTTAATGGCTAGGTAGGCTTATTGTGTCGCATTTATGATAGTGAATTGTTACATTAGTCGCCTATAAAAGCCTGATTAGGTTAGGATAATTGGCGACTACTTTTTAGCGATTCATTTCAGTCATAGCAGTGGTTGCGGGTTGTTACTTCACTCGATTTTGAACAAGGGTTGGCATGCAAACATTTACATTTCTCGCAAATACTGAGGCGTTATTTAGAGCTCAATTTGATCAGCGAGAATGGTGTGACAGCAAACAGTACCTTATTCAAATCTTCTCAGCTCAATCTTCAGATCTGGCTCGTCAAATCGCGAGTGTTGCCCTCAATCGCTTAAACAATGCGACGCTAATCGGTCAGAGTGCTCGTCATGTTATCTGTGACAACTGTCTTGAGAGTACATGTACTTTAGTCATCATCAGTGAGTTTAACGAAACCCATCTAACCTCTGCGGTTCAGCCGTTTACTGGCAATCCAACTCAAGACAGCCAAGCGCTTGCTTCTCAGCTAGGCCTAACCAAAGACACCAAAACCGTTATCAGCCTATGTGATCAGGTAGAAGGGCGTGATTACCCTATCTATAGCGCTTTTGAGAATTTGCCTTACGCCTTGCCGATCGCTGGTGGACTGTGTCATGAGAATGAATTTGGCCGTTGGGTTATGTATAACGAGCAAACCTACCAGCACGCCTGTGTTGCGGTGGCTCTGACTAACCCAAGATTGAAGGTTTGGTCGGACGCGTACTCTGAGTGGAACCCGATTGGGATGAAGCTACGAGTCACACACGCAGTTGGAAATCGCTTATACGCGTTGAATGACAAGCCGGCTATTGAGGTATTCAAACATTACCTTGCGGATGGCAAAGACCTTCCTTTTAGTCAACTGATGAGCTTTCCGCTTTATCGAGAGCTTGGCAGAAAGAAGGGTATCTCGACGCCTCTGCGTATTAATGATGATGGCAGTATCGAGTTTGATAGCCCTTGGCATGTTGGTGAAGAGGCGCAGTTTTGTTATAACCACCCCTCTTTGACCGCTGAAAAGGTACGTCATGGTGCCGAGATGCTTGCGATGCATCAGCCTGAATCGGTGATCATCTATAACTGTGTATCTCGACTTGAGTTTATCGACAGTAAACTTGAGCTCAAGCCATTTGAAGGGATAGTGAACACGTGTGGTGCCTACTGTATGGGGGAGCTATACCGTAATGAAGACCGTCAAGAAATACTGCATCACAGCCTGACTTATATTGCTATGCGCGAGTCTGACGAGATCAAAGAGTTTCATTGTGAAGACTTTCAGTGTGGCTCAACAGTGTCGCCATTACTTAACCTGGTCAGAAATGCAGTCGCTGATCTCGACAGTATGAATACTCAGATGGAAAAGAAGCTCCATCAACAAGCGCGTCGTTTAACCGAGAGCTATCGCATTGACTCACGCACTGGCTTGCCGAATCGTATCGTATTAAAAGAACGCCTCAATACGATTCTATTTAGTGAACACTTACTCACGTTAAAGCTAACGAACTTCCATCAAGTTAATGAAAAATACGGCTACCAAGTGGGTGACCAGTTACTGCTTGATCTGTCTAATCACTTTATCGAACGATTGCAGCTTCGTGTCGTGAAAGAGCCTCGCGTGAAGGTTGAGCTGTTCAGTATTGGTGTCGGAGAGTGGGCGATTATCTTTAATGCCAGTGTTGGTAGTGCGAGAATAAAAGAAGGTTTCGTTGAGTTCGCGGATGACATCGAACACATCAACTTTGAGCCGTATGGTTTGGCTGATATTGATTACCTGTCAGTTTCTTTGTGTGGCGGTTTTGCCAGTCGTTGTGATTTCTTAACCGACAGCGGTGACGAAATCTTATTGAAAGCGATCGAAGCTCGACGTTATGGGGTGCGGAACAATACCCACATCACCAATGCCAAAGACATCCAGGTGAGCGAAGAAGACCGCAAAGAGCAACTCGGTTGGCTGAGCTGTGTAAGTCGTGCGATTTTAGATCAGAACATCATCACCTACTCACAGCCGATTGTGGAATCGGGTACGCACGAAATGATTGGCCAAGAGTGTTTGGTCAGAATCATGGAGTCGGACGGTACCATTGTACCACCAGGAAAGTTCTTACCTATCATTGCTGACACCCATCTATACACGCGTCTTAGTCGACACATGATTAAGAGTACTATCGGCTACATGGCGGATAAGCAGAGCTCATTTTCTATCAATCTATCCCCACAAGATTTGTTGAGCGACAAGACGCTTGAGGTGCTCGAGGCTGCGATCAGTGGCATGAACGATCCCACTCGATTAGGTTTAGAGGTTCTCGAGTCAGAACAGATTAAAGATTATGGCCGCATGATTGAGGTGTGTGATCACTTCCGAGCACTCGGGGCGAGAATCATTGTTGATGATTTTGGCTCTGGTTACTCCAATATCGATGAAATCATCAAGCTAGAGCCGCAGATCATTAAGCTCGACGGTAGCTTGATTCGTAATATCGATAAAGACCAAAAACAAAGAAATATCGCCTCTCAGTTGGTTCGCTTATGCCAAGTGTTCAATGCCAAAACGGTCGCTGAATTTGTCCACAACCAACAAGTTTGTGAGATAGCAGAACAAATGGGTGTCGATTATCTGCAGGGTTACTACTTCGGTGAGCCTAAGCGACTGTTTTAGCTGTTAAAGCTTCTAGTATCAGTATAACTACTGACGATAAAAGTACTGCGCCGCCATTAATGACTGCTTTTTGGCGGAATGAATGATGTCTTACTAAGGTCACATTATTCATAGCACGATCGTAAGTATTCCGTGCAAGCCTTATCTATAATAAGCACAATAACAGATCATTAACGTAACGATTAATGTGAATATGCAGTCGACTTCTCTCCTGATACAAGACATTGAGCAAACCCAACTTGAATTGGAAAAGATAGATTTTCATCAACATGAAAGCCTACTGATTCAGGTGTTTTCGTCTTTCGAGAAAGGTTCTGTTTTGGCTGCCTGCCAAGTGATTCAATCGACATTCCCCAATGCCAAACTGATTGGTTGCAGCGCTAACCATTACATTAGCCAAGGTGTCATCCTACACCAAGGTCTTTATCTGATTGTTACCCGCTTTGACACGACGTCTTACTCCTGTGGTGTTGTCGAATATAGCGAACAACCATTGTCTGATAGCCACGCTATGTGGCAACAGCTTGAGTGCAATGATAATACTCAAAGCATCATTTGTTTCGCAGACCGCTTGCAGATAAATAACCGAGATCTATTTTCAGCATTTGAGCAGTCGAGGTATTCATTACCTATCTGTGGCGGTGCATCGACCATCACAGATAATGGGCGATGGGTGATGTTAGACGGCATTTGCTATGAAAATGCCTATGTGATGTTGGCGCTGCACAGTGTCGAACTCTCCATCGCTAAAGGTTATTACACTGAGTGGAATCCGATTGGTCGGACTTTCCGAGTGACAGGTGCTCAAGATAACCGGTTGCTGGAATTGGATGGCATGCCTGTTCGCGAACTCTACAATCGTTACCTCGCTGATGGCTTCGAAGTGCCTTTTGAGCAACTGCATAACTTTCCGTTGATGGTCGGTGAGCCGAAAGAGCAAAACATTCACTTACCGCTCAAGGTAGCGGAAAGTGGAGAGATAGAATTCAGCGGCCAGTTCCAAGTGGGCGATGAGGTCCGGTTTTGTTATGACCATCCATCATTGACCCTAGAGCAAATACGACTTGGCGTGCAGCAGATCGCCTCTCATAGGCCAGAACAGTTCTTCATTTACAACTGCACATCTCGCATCGACTTTATCGATGGCAACCAAGAGGTAGAGGTTTTCCAAAAATTGGCCGACAGCTATGGCGTTTACTGCATGGGAGAACTTTATCAAGAGAATAGCCAACAGCGAATCTTGCACCATAGCCTCACTTACCTTGCGCTTAGAGAAGGCGAGGGTAAGGTGGTATTGCCATTAGAGACACAACCCGCGACCAATATATCCCCTCTGTTTTCATTGATTCGAAATGCACTGCTTGATGTCGATGACATGAACAACAGCATGGCGAGTAAGATTCAGCAGCAAGCTACTGCATTGACGGCGAGCTACCGAATTGATCACCGTACTGGCTTGCCCAATCGAAGTGTGTTGCGTGAGAAGCTGTCGAAGATGAGCAGTGATAGCCACTTGCTAGCTTTGAAGGTCACGACCTTTGGTCAGATCAATGAGAAGTACGGCTATCGAGTGGGTGACAAGCTTCTGCATGATTTGAGTGAGTACTTTCAAAAGGCGCTGTGGCAGTTCTTTGATGAGGGCTGTCAGCTCTACAGTATCGGTATTGGTGAGTGGGCGGTGGTGTTTGATAGTTGGGCGAGCCAAGAACATATCCACCAGCGATTCTCGGAATTTGCTGATCAAACCGAGCATGTGAATTTTGAGCCGACCGGTTTACCCGATATTGATTACTTGTCGGTGTCTATCTGTGCGGGTATTGCCAGCCGTCGAGATTTCCCGACTACCTCTATTGATGACTTATTGTTGAAGGCGATTGATGCGCGGCGTAGCGCCGTCAGCCAAAACAAACACTTAGTGAGCGCCAAGGCACTCATTCAATTGGAGAAGCATCGCCAAGAACAACTTGGTTGGCTGTCGTGCGTGAGTCGCGCTGTGCTTAATCAGAATATTGTGGCGTGTTCTCAACCGATTGTCTCAGCACACAGTCATCAGGTAGAGAGCCACGAGTGTTTGGTTCGAATTGAAGAGGACGGTCAGCTGATTGCACCGGGTAAGTTCTTACCAATCATTGAAGGAACCCATCTCTATACACGCCTCAGTCGTCAGATGATAACGCGCACCTTCGATTTTATGAGTCAGCGAACCGATTCGTTCTCAATTAATTTAGCACCACAAGATTTCAGCAATGAGAAAACCATTCTTCACCTTGAGCAAGCCATCAAGAAAATCAGTCACCCACAGCGTATTGGCTTGGAGGTGCTAGAAACGGAACAAATTCAGGATTACGGTCGCTTGATCGAGGTGTGTAACCACTTCCGCGATCTTGGTGTGAATATTATTGTTGATGACTTTGGTTCGGGCTATTCGAACATTGATGAGATATTGAAGCTAGAACCACAGGTGATCAAGCTTGATGGCAGTTTGATTCGCAATATTGATAAAGATAAAAAGCAACGCAAGATCGCTCAGCAGTTAGTGAGCTTATGCCAGATTCTGAATGCTAAGACGGTGGCTGAGTTCGTTCATAATGAGCAGGTGTGTCGTATTGCCGAAGACATGGGGGTCGATTACCTGCAAGGCTATTACTTTGGTCAACCTCAGCGTTTGTTTTGATGGAGCGAGCGTTTCACGTGAAACACTGGTTGGCTCAATAACTAAAGTACGATGTAAAAAGGGTGAGCTTATGGCTCACCCTTTTTGTTTTTAGTATCGGTCTTGTCCTGAAATGTGTTTATTGCCTCGCGCGCGCCTGCTTGGTCTATTTGAGGGCGTGGCCACACTTGTCTGCATGGAAGACTTTTAGATAATGCTGGTAGTAGTCATCAATGAGCTTGGCTGACTCGCTGTCACCTAAAGATTTGAGTAACTCAATACCCACTTCACAAGTACACAAGTGGCCGCTGTCTTGATTGCGGCGCAAGGTATATGAAGATTCGCTGGTAATGTCGAGGTGAACTTGCGGGACAGCTTGTAACCACGAGCTCTTGTTAAGCATCTTCTTCGCTTCTTGCCATGTGCCATCCAAGATGATGAATAACGGCTTACGACTCTGGGCTTGGGTCACTACGGCTTGCTGACACTCGATACTTTGATCACTTGGGAATAACAGAAACGGTTGTCGTGTTTCATCTTCAAGCAGCGCGATTAGCTCCGCTGGTGGTGTTTTCCTTTGCCATACAATGGACTGACACTGCTCAAGGGATTGCTGAAGCAGCTTTCCGGTGTTGGTATCGCGTGACAGTTCATTCTCATGAGTGAGCAGCACAAGATCGATTTGGCTTTTGACACTAGGTATCAAGTGACAAATACATTGGTGAGTGAAGCCACAACCAGGGCAAGCTTGTTGGTTACTCATGTTTACAGCTTCACTCCACTTTGTGCGGGTGAGATACCATCAGCAAACAAAACCACGTCGCTGATATCAGCATCATCTGCAACTGGAGCAACACTTGGGTTTAGCGGGTAGCTGACACCTGAGTATGACAGGGTGTGTTTTGCAGGTGTAGTACCGCCGCCACTGACATTGAAGATCAGATCCTGCCAGCCGTGGTTTTGCGATTTACCTAAGCGTATGTCGCCCTTAACCAGTGTCACTCGGCTATTGAAGCGCCAGTTATCTTGATGGTTTTCGAAAATCAGCAGTGTACAGCCACCAGAACCACACCAATCGAGTTGGGCGAACAGCTCTTCTTTGCCGTCACCGTTGAGGTCGTAGGTTAACCAGCGGTACTTGGTATCGTCAGGTGAGCTGTTGTTGATCTTAAAATACTCGCGGATCGCTTGGTCGACTTTTGGATCAAGTTGATCACTGGAGTTCACCTGCTTCGCGGTCAGATCAACGTTAGCTTTGGTGTTTACTTGCGCTTGCGCACTCTTAGCTTCGAACAGTACCAGACCTCCATTGGCAATCGGATAGACAACGTTGCCCACTTTCTCTTTTTCAGCGACCAGCTTGCCGTTATCAAGCGTGAAGATGCGCTCGGAGATCAAATACTGTTGCTGATGGCGAGTCATCACCACTTGTACCTGATTTTGGTTCAGTTGCTGCCAGAAGCCCTGCTCAACAATAGAAGGGTCTCCATTGCTGTATGAATAAGTCGTGATAGCACTGTGGTCATCGTTGAGTTCAAGATTGATAGAGAACCCTGAGTTTTGCGTTGAGCTAGCGAAGTAGAGTCCGCTCCAGTTCAGCGTTGGATCTTGGTTAGAGAGCGTTGCACAGCCATTGTAGCTGCTGTCGTTGAGGTTGAGCTTGGCTTCCCAGCCATAGATAGAGTCGCTCATGCCGTCGCTACAGCTTTCTTTGATCAGGTTGAGTTCGCCTTGCGCTGATTGACCTTCTAGTTGGTAGTCACGAGTGCTTGGAGTGGTGCGGCTGGATTCAATGCTGAGGATCTGTGGCTGTTCGCCCATCTTGGTGTATTTCTGCTGGTCTTTATCAAAAGTCGCTGACCAGAATGGTTCATTACCGAACACACGAGTAGAGCGCAAAGGTTGGCCACAACGATCAGGGTTCTCTGCAGTGAGGATATTGACTTGGTCAACCACGAAGCGTGCGGTGAAGTCGGCATTGTATCCAGTTTGGCTTGGTACCGTTAGGTGACCGATGAGCTCACCATACAAGGCTTGATAAGGTCTGGTCGCTAAGCCTTGAGCCTCGAGTGCTAGCTCTGGCGATAAGTCTAACCAGTATTGTTGCTGGCTACCGCAAGGGGTAAAGGTTCGGCTCTCATGGCCAACCACAACCTGACCACGCATGATGAAGGTTTGCGGTTGAATGCTCAGTGGCTCGTCCAAGGTTGCTGGTGGAACTTCAGGTTGTTGCTGCGTATCTGGCGCCGTTACACAACCTTGTAGCGCGAATGCGACTAACCATGTCACTGGGTTTTTCATTACCTTCATGTTATATCTTCCTCGGAGCAACCGTTAATTGGATTTATTATGGCATATTGGTTATTTAAAACAGAACCTGACACCTTTTCTATTCAGACTCTTAGAGTACAAAAAACCTCTTGTTGGGAGGGTGTACGCAACTATCAGGCTCGAAACATGATGCGTGATGACGTCAAGCTTGGCGATCTGGTGATGATATACCACTCATCATGTAAAAAAGTTGGCGTAGCGGGGATCGCTAAAGTAACCAGAGAAGCCTACCCAGACCACTTTCAATTCGATCCTGAGAGTGATTACTACGATCCTAAGTCTTCACCCGATAACCCACGTTGGATAATGGTTGATGTCGAGTTTGTACGAGTGACTGAGCGTTTGATTCCCTTAGCAACATTGAAAGCAATGCCAGAGCTATCAGAAATGCCATTGGTGAAGCGCGGTAATCGCTTGTCCATCATGCCTGTTACAGCGCAGGAGTGGCAGAGCATCTTAAGCAAAGAAGTGCTAGGTTCTCGATAGCGTTAGAGAGAGCTTTTTACGTAAGGTTCAAAAAAGGCAGCCAGTTGGCTGCCTTTATGTTTTATTGGGACTGCTTAGAGTAGGTTCTTTTCTAAGTAGTGAGCAACGGCATCATCTGCGTTGCTGCCAATCACTTCATTGTCTGGCAGAGCTTTCATCACTTTTTCATGTGATGTGCCCATGATTAGGCCTTTACCCGCCATCGCCAGCATTTCAGCGTCGTTCATACCATCACCAAAGGCAACACAGTTATCCAGTGTCAGGTTCAATGATTTCGCAACAGCGTCTAAGGCGTGGCCTTTAGATACTTCAGCAGCCATCACTTCTAAGCACCAAGGTGTAGAGAAGGCGATGTTCAGTTTGTCGCCAAAAGCATCTCTTAGCTTTTGTTCAAACGTGACGAGATATTCGTGATCCTGATCTGGGTGTGTGAAGAAGACTTTCGCGATGCCTTCGCTTGGTGCGTTGTCAGCTTCAAAGCGTTTGTAACTAAAGCCAGATTCACTGTGGAACTTAGCCAGCATTTCATCTTCACGGTCTAGTAGCCAATCTTCATTCTGGTACATGTGAATAAAGAGGTTTGGATCTTGGCGAACGATATCAATAACAGGCTGAACGAGTTCCTGAGGTACGTTCTGGCTATACATCAATTGATCGTTCTGGTCATGCACACGTGCACCGTTTGATGTGATCATGTACGCCGGAATGCCTGCAATCTGACGAATACCCGCCACATCGACGTGGTGACGACCCGTAGCGAAGATGAAGGTATAACCTTGGTCGTGTAATTTCTTTAGCGTCAACTTGGTAAAGTCGCTTAGCTGATGGTTGGGAGCCAAAAGCGTACCATCTAAATCAGAAGCGACAATTTTCACGGAATCTTTAAGTGCAGGAATACTCATTTAACCCTCATTGCAAAATGCTGAATCAATATTGACGCTAGCCAACGCTAGAATCGTTTTAACTACAATATCTCTAGGTAGAAATTGTATGCCAAATTCATGCAAGAAAAGAGGGCAAAGCTCACTTACTTCTCTTCCTCTTTAGCGACTCTCTCTGTTGTCCGTTACTTTTCTTGTTGTCACGCTAACGCTAAGCAAAAAACTGAGTAATAGCCCCCAATGTTGGATTACGATACTCATCTTTCTCAAACAACACCTCATGTCTAGAACCTTCGATGACCTTAAATTGGCAATCCGAGTTGGTTTTCTTCAGCTTATTGATGAACTTCACTTGAGCATCGTTACTGACAATCTTCTCTTCCCCAGCTTGAATCAATAGTAGAGGGATTTTGATTTGGCGAGTTTGTTGAATCGCTTGCTTGGCTGCCATTAATCCTTGCCATACCCAGCGCGTACTTGGCCCACCCACCTGCAAAGAGGGTGACTCGTCATATAAGCGACGGAACCACTGATAGCGAACCTTGCTGTGGCTCAGTAAGTTGTTTTCGAAAGGCTTCGAGTAATACGCTTGCTGCCCCGGCGCGTAAACTGGCTTGGCGTGATATGCGGTAAGCACTTGTCCAACAATCATCGCGATAGGTTTTAGGTACCATTCAGTGTTGATGCCAAACATCGGCGCACACAGAGTGACCTTATCAAACGGATGGTCTGGATGAGTTTGTAGGTAGCGAGTCGCGATGGTACTGCCCATTGAATGCGCGAGCAGATAGCGATTGGAATACTTACTGAGATCAAAACTGGCAATGACGTCAGACATGTCAGATGCATAATCATCAAACTCATGAATGTGACCGATGTCAGAGTCTGTTACCATACGTTCAGACTGGCCTTGACCTTGGTGGTCAAATGAATAAACGTCATAGCCTTGTTGATAGAAATCATAAAAGAGTTCTTGGTATTTTTGGCAGCACTCGATACGGCCATTTGAAATAACAATCGCCTTGGTATGCGCCTTTGAAGTAAGGCTACACCAGTACAGCCTCTTTTTACCGGATGATGTTACATACCCATCTTTTCGTTGTTGCCAAAGGGTGGGGATCGGGTGTTTAATCGCTTGCTCGAATTGAGGTTCTTGCGTGTACGAAAACGGGGCGGCGCTGTGGTTTTCCATGGGAAATTACCTGAACTGGTGCATGTGAGAGCTTTATCGCTACTAATGTTGTTAGATTAAAGAACTAGTAAGGAAATGCAAATGGATACTCATGTTTGGCTTGCTTATGTCGTCACGGCGATTTTGTTCAGTTTGGCTCCGGGCTCAGGTACCGTTAACTCAATCAGTAATGGCCTAAGTTATGGCACTAAGAAGTCACTCGCGTCGATCGTAGGTTTGCAGCTTGGCCTTGCATTTCACATCATGCTGGTGGGCGCGGGTATTGGTGCGTTAGTCGCTCAATCTGCATTGGCGTTCACCATCATCAAATGGGTGGGTGTGGTGTATCTTCTTTGGTTGGGTATTCAAAAGTGGCGTGATAACTCTAGCCTAGTGGCTTCTGAAGAGAGCTCAACGTTATCGAGTGGCAAGCTGCTAAGAAATGCGGTGCTGATCAACCTTACCAACCCTAAATCTATCGTGTTTTTGGTGGCTCTGTTCCCTCAATTTATCGATCCAACACAACCGCAAGCACCACAGTTATTAGTGCTAGGTGTGACGACGGTATTCATTGATAGCGTTGTTATGTTGGGTTACACCTCATTAGCGTCACAAATGGGACGTTTTATTCGTTCAGATCGCATAATGGGTAAGATAAATAAAATCTTTGGTGGTATGTTCATGGGCTGCGGCGCATTGCTGGCTGCCGCTAAAGCCTAGTGAAAGCAATAGAGTTATAGTTCAACCAATTAGAGTTATCAAGAAATGACCGCTACCTACGTTGCTCGACAACCTATCTTAAACCGAAACAAAAACACGCTTGGTTATGAGCTGCTGTTTCGTGACGGAGAAAGGAATGCCTATCCAGCGCATATAGAGTCTAATCGAGCAACGTATCGTCTGATTGTTGAGAATTTCTTGTCGGTCGGGCTGAACCCTTCGATCCCTTCTTCACGCTGCTTTATTAACTTCCCGTATCAAAGCCTGATTCGTCGGCTGCCACTGAGCTTGCCGAAAGACAAGGTGGTGGTTGAGATCCTTGAAACCTGCCAACCGACCGACGAGTTATTAGAAGCCGTTAAAGAGCTCTACCAAGCGGGCTACATGATCGCCCTAGATGATTTTACTTCGACTCCAGAATGGGAACGTTTCCTCAGATATACGCATATTGTTAAGCTCGATATCATGCAGATGGGCTTAGATGAGGCGTGTAATTTGGTTAGGGCGCATCAAGGGAAGAAATTTAGCTTTCTTGCTGAACGAGTCGAAAACGAACAAGAATTCCAGCAAGCGAAAGAGGCGGGTTTTAAGTTCTTCCAAGGCTACTTCTTTAGCAAGCCGGAAATCATCAAGACCAAGTACATCAGCCCTGAACAAGTGATTGCCATGGAGCTGTTCCAAGAAGTGTGCAAGCCGGATGTCGACTTTCAGCGTGTCGAGAGCATCGTCGCAAAGGATGTCGCTTTGTCTTATAAGCTACTGCGTTTTGTGAACACCATGTCGCCTCGTCTTGAGGTGACCATCTCGTCATTTCGTCAAGCCTTGGTTTACTTGGGGCAAGAGAAGCTGAAAATGTTTGTTTCGCTGGCGGTGGCGTCTTATGTCTCTGATAAAAAGCCGAAAGAGTTGTATGGCTTGTCTTTACAGCGGGCGCAATTTTGTCAGCGCATGTCTCGTTACCAAGCGTTTGAAGGGCACACTGAGCAAGCCTTTATGATTGGTTTGTTCTCGTTGCTGGATGCATTGCTCGACCTATCGTTAGAGAATTTAGTTGAGCAACTGCCTTTGTGTAAAAGTATCAAGGTGGCTCTGCTTCGTAGAGAAGGACCATACGGTACCTTACTCGCGCTTGAAGAGAGCTTTGAACATGCCGATTGGCAACAGATTGATGAGCACTGCGCTGATTTAGGGTTAAGCGTGGATCAGGTCAAAACGGAGCTTACTGAAGCTCGCCGTTGGAGTCATACCGTGACCAACAAGCTCTGATGTTTATTCGTTAAACTTTTATGACAATTGAAACGCACGCCTTGACGTGCGTTTTTTTATAACTAATATATGCGCATATCCATATATGAGTATGTAATTATGCTTCCTCACCAATTCTTTAAATTACTGTCTGATGAAACGCGAGTGCGTTGCTTAATGATGATTGTGCGCCAAGAGTGCCTCTCTGTTGGTGAGTTGACTCAGGCATTACAAGAAAGTCAGCCAAAGGTTTCACGCCACCTTGCGCAGTTGCGCTCCAACGGCATTTTGACTGACGTTCGCCAAGGGCAGTGGGTGTTTTACCGCCTGTCACAAGATTTACCGGGTTGGATGCTAAAGTTAATTGATGACCTTATCGCATCGAACTGTTTGAAAACTGAATACCAACAAGACATTGATCGCTTAGAAGAAATGACTTCACGCCCTCAATGTTGCGTTTAATTGAATATTTTTAGATTCACCACTAGCTGAGAGAGCATACGATGACAGTTAAAGTAGGTATTAATGGTTTTGGTCGTATTGGCCGTCTAGCACTTCGCGCAGCATTCGACTGGGCAGAGCTAGAGTTTGTACAAATTAATGATGTCGCGGGCGATACCGCAACGTTAGCACATCTTCTAGAGTTCGATTCAGTTCAAGGTCGCTTTCACCACGAAGTAAATGCAGAAGGCGATGAGATGATCATTAATGGCCAGCGCATCAAGACCACACAAGAGCGCGACATCGATGCGATCGATTGGTCTGGCTGTGATGTGGTTATCGAAGCGACAGGTGTTCACCGTAAGACATCTTTCCTAAACAAATACCTAGAGCAGGGCGTGAAGCGTGTTGTGGTATCGGCGCCAGTGAAAGAAGAAGGCATCGCAAACATCGTTGTTGGTGTGAACGACAACATCTTTGACCCAGCAGTACACAGAATCGTAACGGCAGCGTCTTGTACAACAAACTGTATCGCACCTGTGGTTAAAGTGATCAACGAGAAGCTTGGTATCGAGAATGCCTCTTTCACCACGATTCACGATCTAACCAACACGCAAACTATTCTTGATGCGCCCCACAAAGACTTACGTCGTGCACGTGCATGTGGCATGAGCCTTATTCCTACAACAACGGGCAGTGCTAAAGCGATCGTTGAGATCTTCCCTGAGCTTGAAAACCGTATTAACGGCCACGCGGTTCGTGTACCACTAGCGAACGCTTCTCTGACTGACATCATCTTCGAAGTGAAGCAAGACACCACAGCAGAAGAAGTTAACGCGATGCTAAAAGAAGCGTCTGAGAACGAACTGAAAGGCATTCTTGGCTTTGAAGAGCGTCCGCTGGTTTCTATCGATTACAAAGGCGACCAACGCTCAACCATCGTAGATGCACTATCAACTATGTTAGTGGGTAAGCGCATGGTTAAGATCTACGCTTGGTACGATAACGAAATGGGTTACGCGACACGTACGGCTGAGTTAGTTCGTACTGTCGGCCTTTCTAAATAAGAATCTGGGGAAGACACAATGACACATCCAACGTGGCAACTAGACCTTGAGAAAGGTGCACTTATCCTGACTCCATGCCCAGGCACTAAAGACGCAGACCTAGATGCATCTCTAGCTCAACTTAAAGCGCAAGGCGTAGAAGCAATTGTGACGGCTTTAGACAGTGAAGAACTGGCGAGCAAGAATGTTTCTGAGCTAGGCGAGAAAGCACAAGCACTAGGCATGCAATGGTTCCAAATTGAAATCGAAGATGATTGTGCACCGGGTGCTGACTTTGCGCAGAAGTGGCAAGCAGCAAGCCCAGAGCTACATCAAGTTGTGGATAATGGCGGTAAGGTAGCGATGCACTGCATGGGCGGTTCTGGCCGTACAGGTTTATTCGCAGCTCATCTGCTTTTAGAAAAAGGCTGGGACCTCGATAAGATCGTTCAAGAAGTTCAGGCACTGCGTCCAGGTGCCTTCACTAAATCTATCCAGGTTGAGTACATTAATGGCGTAGCTTCTGCGTAGCTCTTCATACTTGAACCTGCAGCGTTGTTAACTGCGCAAATTCACCCTAATCACATAGAACACCTATGCTCATAGGGCTGAACTTGCTTGTTGCCTAGCTGCAACTCCAATTATTTTGAGTATAAGTTAAGTGGAAAGTAAGAATTAGAGCTTTTGGACACCTATGATCTAAAAGCTCTTTTTGTTTAGATTGCAGAGATAGCGTTATGTTTTCAAATCTAAGTAAGAGCGTTCGCCAATACATGTTGGTGACTTTCAACTACTGGAACTTCACCATTACTGATGGTGCACTTCGTATGCTGGTGGTTTTGTATTTTTACGACCTTGGCTACAGTTCGTTAGAGATCGCCTCGCTGTTCCTTTTCTATGAATTCTTTGGTGTGGTGACGAACCTAATCGGTGGTTGGTTGGGCGCACGTCTTGGCCTCAATAAGACCATGAACATTGGTTTGGGGATGCAAGTTGTCGCCTTGGGTATGCTCGCGGTGCCAACGGCGATGTTGACTATTCCTTGGGTAATGGCGGCGCAGGCATTGTCTGGTATCGCTAAAGACCTCAATAAGATGAGCGCCAAGAGCTCAATTAAGACCTTAGTGCCGGATGAACAGCAAGGCGCGCTGTATAAGTGGATTGCAATTCTGACAGGCTCTAAGAATGCCCTGAAAGGTGCAGGCTTCTTTATTGGCGGTTTACTGCTTTCAACGATTGGCTTCCAATATGCAGTGCTTGCGATGGCAGCTGTGCTGACTTTGGTCTTCATTGGCAGTGTGCTGAGCTTAGAAGCGGACATGGGTAAAGCGAAAACCAAGCCTAAGTTCAAACAGATCTTCTCTAAATCTGAATCCATCAACATCCTATCTGCAGCTCGCATGTTCTTGTTTGGTGCTCGTGATGTGTGGTTTGTGATTGCTTTGCCAATTTATCTCGGCAGCGTGTTTGGTTGGGATCACTCATGGGTTGGCGGTTTCTTAGCGGCTTGGACTATCGCTTATGGCTTTGTACAAGGCATAGCGCCGAAGATTACGGGTAAAGCTCAGGGTAAGGTGCCAGATGGGCATGCCGCGCTGTTATGGGCTGGTGCGTTGGCTATCGTGACCGCTGCCATTGCTTATGCGGTACAGATTGGTTGGCAACCAGAGCTAGTTATCGTGGGTGGTTTGATGGTGTTTGGTGCTATCTTTGCGGTGAACTCATCACTTCACTCATATTTGATTGTGAGTTATGCGAAAGGCGATGGCGTTTCTCTTGATGTCGGTTTCTACTACATGGCAAATGCGATGGGCCGTTTGATTGGCACGATATTGTCGGGCTTGGTATTCCAAATGGCAGGTTTGTCTGCGTGTTTGTGGGTTTCCTTCGCATTCTTAGCGATAACGACGGTGATCTCTCTGCGTTTACCTAGGATACCGCAAATCTCAGCAGCATAAGCTTCAGCCGCATGAGCTAAATTCGCGATAAGCACTCCTTTAACACTAAGCTGACTTGGTATTTATTCCGGTCAGCTTTTTTATTGCTATAGTAGAATGATTGAATATTAATCAGGCATTTACATGAAGCAGCGAATTCTCTTTTTTGATTTAGCCCGATGTGTCGCGGCCGTAGCGGTTATCGCGATTCATGTTTTGGCGCCTTATCGCAATGAGTTAGGAACCGTTCCTTTCGGCGAATGGTTAACAGCAATCAGCGTCAATGGCTTCAGCCGCTGGGCTGTACCTGTCTTTATATTGATAACGGGTGCTTTGATGTTAAGCGATCAGCGCCCGTTTGACGCTAAGTACTACCTCAAGCGACGCCTAGGCAAAGTATTGATACCTTTCATCGTTTGGTCGCTTTTCTATACCTACCTATCTGGTTGGTCTGCGATGGGCTTTGATGCCGACGTCAGTTGGGACGTGTTGCTCAATAGCTATCATCATTACACCTATTACCACCTCGGTTTCTTCTATTACTTTATCCCGCTCTACTTTGTGATTCCGTTCTTGCAGATCATGGTCAGAAAGTACGGTGATAGATCGGTCTATGCCTTTACGGCGGTATGGCTGCTCACAACATTACTGTTCTTACTGAGAATCGACGGTCCTTGGAGCCACGAATTGTGGCTGTACACCGGTTACTTACCATTGGGATACTTGCTGTATAAGATTGTGCCACTTAACAAGGTGACAGTCGGCGTGAGTGTGTTACTGGGTGGGTTAGCGTTACTAACCACGGTTTACATGGTAGTTGATGCAAGCTTGGTAGCAGAAGAGTACACGGTGGGGCGCTGGTTATCTTACAAGACGTTGAATACGGTATTAGCAGCGAGCATGGTGTTTATGCTGTGTCGTTATTACGGAGAAGGATTATCTGAGAAAAGTAACCAAGTGGTTGGCTTTATCAGTAAGCACAGTTTAGGTATCTACCTGCTGCATCCTATCTTCTTGTGGCCAATGAAAGAGTTTGGTTGGTACCAGGGACACCCTGCGTGGGTTATCCCATTATGGATTGTGATCAGTGGCGCAGGTGCGCTTTGGATGAGCTGGATGGTATCTAAGTCTGAGAAAACGCGTTGGTTATTGCCTTAGTCGTTAATACTAAAGCCATTAGTTATTATCGCTGATGGTCGGTTTTTGATGAATCGTTGAAGCGGCTTACGATTAGCGTTTCAACGCAAAGTGTAAGAACTTATCGCCTTGGTAGGTTAAGGTTCCTTTGTCGCCGGGGTTAAGGGCGTGGAAATAGTGGATTCCGACTTGGAATTCGCGTTTCGGACCAACCACACCACGTTGAACGTAAATCCAGTACTCTTGATCTTCTTGGCCAGGTTCTGCGTCAGGAAGGTCGATGGATTGTTTGTCTAACACAGTGACATTCACTTTCTTCTCTGGCGCATTTTCACCTTGCGAGTGTTTTCGATAGAAACCAATAAATACCCAAGCCGCTAGAGCAGCGAGTGCAAAAATGGCAAAAAAGAGTGAATTAGGCATATAACCTCCATGTAGTCGTGATGGTTATTCTAGTCTTTCAGGCAATAAGGATATGTGTTTAAAGCCGTTATTCGTGAACTGTTGTAAGCCAAGCTGATTATTTTTCGGCGGACATCACATTTAATGGCCAGTTTGGGATAAAGCATTGTTATTTATTGTCTCTTTCTCTCGTAAATAACAGTGATTTTGTATAAGAATAGGGAAATGCTCGACTAGAATTATAGTGTGGAGTGGGAGGGCCAAGATGACCGATATTGAAAAAGTGGTGACAAGAACTCGCAATATAGAGAAATTATTGAGGCTTCAATATCATGCCGAAGGCGAAGGATTGCATGAGCTTGTAACAAGCTGTGAAGAAAGGCTACCGCACGATATGGTGAGCAAGCTGCGTTATATCGCAACGTGTCGTAACAAGGTAGTCAATGAACATGAGGCTAAGTTGGAAGACCAACATAAGTTCATCATGATGTGTAACGACTGTGAGAAGGAGCTGACTCCACGTAGTGGTCGTTTTATTTGGCGAGTTGCGATCTTACTAATGATGGCAATGACTTTGGCTGCCGCAGGTTTCTATTATGCGAACTGGGATGTGCTAACACTGCATCTGTTTTCGAAATGAAAAAATTGAACAAAAAAAGGGACGCTCATGGCGTCCCTTTTTTTATCTGTAACTTGCTTAGTACATCATCGGTAGTGTCATTAGACCTACAACTACCGCGATCATTACAAGTCCTTGTCTTTGCGAAGATGAAATCATAACACTACTCCTAAATTTGGTTGTCTCTCGCTATGTTTTAAAGAATAGCACTACTTATGGCTTTAGATCAATAATTACTTTCGAAAGCTTTAAAAGTAGTAGAAAACTATGAGTTTTTTGCTTGTTTGAGTGTATTTAACTGTGTTTTATGGTGTGTTCTTATTTTGTTCGTTGTGATTTATGTTTGTTCTAATTTGGTTTAACCTGTTGTTTTTCAATGGTTGTTTTGTGTAATTTATATTGTTAAAGGTTGTTAAACTGTATTAATAAGGGTTGGCGGTGGCTAGGTTTGTTTTGGTTGATTTTTTAAGTTTTCGACTTGGTTTTTGTGGCGGTTTTTACCGGGGGCTTGAAATAACCTGACAAAACTGGGTTCTAAAAAAGAAAACTGGCTACTTTACAAGTCTAGGGTTGGTCGGAGTTTTTATTTCCCTATTAAGCTTGAGTTTGTTTGTTTAAGTTATTGTTATTGTTTGCTTTAAATGTATTGATTTTAATTTTTTAAGTGTGGTATTTGCCGGAATTTGGCCAGTTTTTATGGAGCCAATAGGTTAGAATTGACCAAAATTCAAGTATGGCGACTCTAATGCCAGTTTGAATAGGTTTTATGATGATTTGCTCTAGTTTTAAACGAATAGTCATTGTCACTGTGGTAATTGTTACGACTTCAATCTAAAGAGACTCTTTTTAGTGGAAGCGTAATCAAGATCCAATTTTGAGGGGCTGAGGCTTTACATCAACACTCGTGTGCCTAGACTGGCGACGATTTAAAGCAATAGGGCAAATGGTATGTGGAGTTGGTTGGCGGTTTCCTTGTCTGGTATCGGAGCAATAGCAGGAACGAAGCATGGACATATCGGTCAGGCCTTATCGTATAAGGTTTTTACCTTTGTATTATTAGCGACCATTGCTTTAACTCAATCTGTCGTTGCTGATTTTACCTATTGGGTCGTTGCTGGGTTGGCGGTTTCTGCGATCGCAGATGTCTTACATACTGTTACTCAAAAACGTCCTCTGCATTTTGTTTGCTTCTTGCTGGCTCAGCTCTGTTACAGCAAAGCATTTTGGTTACAGCTATCAGGAGAAATGGTCTGGTGGTTGTTCGCACTCCTGTTAGCGGCTTGTGTCGTTGCTTTCTTCTTACTTCTGCCTCGCTTAGACAAACTCGTCTTTCCTGTGGTTATCATGGGTATCGTGCTTATTCAGCTTGCATGGGCTTCTGGTGAGCTCTGGTTGCTTGATCCTCAACTGTCGCATGCGGTGGGTTTTGCTGGTTGTGCCGTGTTGCTGCTTTCTGCATTAGCATACGCGCTAAACTTCTATCGTAGCCCCATTAAGGGTGCCTACTTTTGGGTGACGGGCAGTTACTTTCTGGCTCACGCTCTCATTGTTGCTTCCCTTACCATTTAGGGTAGAGCTAGCTTAACTCTGAGCTACATCAAGGCAGCTAAGATGAAAGTAGGTAATCTACGTCTACTTCATTAAACATGAGATAGAGTTATGACTACCGAAATTCATGCACACAACGTTTTAAACCTACTGAGTGAAAAGCCACTGACTTGTGAAGAGTTGACGCAAGAGCTTGCTCAAACTTATGGCGCAGAAGCTCGTTTCCATACCTGTAAGCTGAACGGCCTGGATTTAGATGGATTGCTGAAGTTTTTCCTGAAGATGGAAAAGGTCGTAGTTATTGATGACAAGCTTTGCACTAATCGCGAACGTGTGTGTAACCACTAACTCCCAGTGACTTGGTTTCAGAGCCTTTTGGCTTTTATAGATTAAGAAGAGTGGATGCTATGTTTCGGCTTCACTCTTTAAATTCTCTTTTTACTTTTCTCCTTTCTACTTTTCTATTTGCTCTCGCAAAATTCCCTTCTAATTAGATAAGTTAATCCTTTTATTACTGCGTTCGAAAATCAATGTTGAGGCTGCTATACTCCGCGCACTTACGCTTTTCGAGACAAACTTATGGAAATTTTATCTGCAGCAACCATGCTGTTTCTTATTATGGACCCGCTTGGCAATCTACCAATCGTGCTCTCTATCCTTAAGCATATTGATCCGAAGCGTCGTCGTATTGTTCTTGTTCGTGAACTGATGTTTGCGCTGATTATCCTGCTGTTGTTCTTGTTTGCTGGTCAAAGCATTATGAACTTCCTGCATGTGCAGCCTGAAACCTTGAGTATCTCTGGCGGTATTATTCTGTTCATCATCGCGATTAAGATGATTTTCCCAAGTGCGGGTAGTATTACTGGCCTCGCGGCGGGTGAAGAACCGTTTATTGTGCCGATGGCGATCCCAATGATTGCTGGCCCTTCAGTGATTGCGGCATTAATTCTGTTGTCGACACAGCACCCTGACAACATGTTAGAGCTTTCAGCCGCGGTGATGTTGGCTTGGGGCGCTACCTTCTTCATTCTGATGTTTAATGGCTTCTTCCTGCGAGTGTTGGGTGAGAGAGGCCTTAAAGCCATCGAACGCTTGATGGGCTTGTTGCTGGTTATGCTGTCGACGCAAATGTTCCTAGATGGTGTGAAAGGCTACATGGGTTAACATCAGTATCATCGCTGAATAAAAAAACGCCGCTCAAATGAGCGGCGTTTTTGTCTCTACTGTTTCTGTCATGATGTTTTCTGTAGCTAAGCGTTTTATATCTGAGCTTAAGCTTGATTACATCATGTGCTTGCGTCGGATATCGAGTAGGGCAAAGACACCGAAAATCAATATTGACCACTTCTCCCAACGTGACATTTCGATCTTGTCGCCGAAAGCACCGATAAAAATCAGCATCTGCAGGCCGTGCATGAAGAACAAGAACGCTGTCATGATATAAAGCGCAATCGCCGCATTACCCGGGAACGGGTAGAAAATATTTACGATTAAGATAAACCAAACAAAGGCGATGGCTGCTTTTGCTAGTGGAAGCAAGAACTTCATTCAATAACTCCTATTCTTCAGTGATTCGATTGAACAGTCGGTAACTTGACTGTCCGGTAGTCTTATCGCGATGCAACTCCCAGTTCTCTGGCATAGCTTCGAGTTTCAGCTCTTTCTCTGTCTCGACGTAAATGATGGCATCGTCTGCAAGCCAACCGTTACTCTCAAGCAGTTGTACTGTTTCTGCCAATAAGCCTTTACGAAATGGTGGATCAAGGAAAACCATATCGTAAGGGGTGCCTGGCTTCTTAAGGAAAGAGATAGCGTCAGTATTTACAACATTGATGTTGTCTGCTTTGAGCTCTTTCGCGTTATCAGAAAGTTGTTTAGCAGCCTTTTGGTTCATTTCGAGCAGCGTCACCATTTTTGCTTGGCGAGAAGCTGCTTCAAAACCTAAACCGCCAGAACCGGCAAATACATCCAAGCAAGTTGAATGTGGGATATCTTGAGCCACCCAGTTAAAGAGTGTCTCTTTTACTCGGTCAATGGTTGGGCGTAATCCTTCTAAATCATGGACGGGCAGTTTTCTACCTCTCCATGAGCCACTAATAATTCGAACAAAGCCTCCGGATGGCTTTTTTTGTGATGTGTTTTGCTGGCGACGTCTTACCATAGATTTTTTGACCGCTAATAAAGTGATACTATACCGAGCCCAATTTAAGTGGGTTCGTGTATTAAATAAATTTGCAATGACAAAGTGTATCAAGCTAAAAGCAAACTTATCACTGCTTTGTCATTTTTCTTTACTATTCGTTTGTACAAGCTTGTATTGTATAACAATAGCAAAGAGTCGACGTGTATTAAGTCAATACAGCTAATTAGTAGATCTAGGAAACTCCTCTGATGACGGAAAAAAAGAAGCGCGGATTATTATCGTGGCTTGGTTTTGGTGAAGAAGAACAAAGCCCAAAAACTCAGAATGAAGCGAACGTAGAAAGCGTTGAAGATCAAACTGAAGTTGAATCACAAGTTGAGGCTGAACAGGTCGCGCCTGAAGCTGAAGTCGCTAAGCCAACTGCATCTGAGCAAGCGCTTGAAGAAGCTCAACAAGAACAGCAACCTGTCGCAGCAGAAGCAGAAGCAGAAGCAGAACAGGAAGAAGTGGTTGTTCCTCAAGCTAAGGTTGAAGAAGTACAAGAGAAGCCAACAGAAAGCTTCTTTGCTCGCCTTAAGCGCAGCCTAAGCCGCACTAAAGCAAACATCGGCGCCGGTTTCTTCGGTCTGTTCAAAGGCAAGCAAATCGATGAAGATCTGTTTGAAGAGCTAGAAGAGCAACTTCTGATCGCTGATGTGGGTATGAATACCACGGTTAAGATCATTGAAAACCTGACAGAAAAAGCATCTCACAATGACCTAAAAGACGGTGAAGCGCTTTATGGTCTGCTCAAAGAAGAGATGGCAGACATCTTAAGCCAAGTAGAACAGCCACTGGTTGTTGATACCACTAAAACACCTTACGTTATCTTAATGGTTGGTGTGAACGGTGTAGGTAAGACAACTACGATCGGTAAACTGGCAAAACAATTCCAAAATGAAGGCAAGAAAGTGATGCTAGCGGCGGGTGATACCTTCCGTGCTGCAGCCGTTGAACAGCTTCAGGTTTGGGGTCAGCGTAATGATGTGCCGGTTATCGCTCAGCACACAGGTGCGGATAGTGCGTCTGTTATCTACGATGCGATTGAAGCAGCGAAAGCACGTGGCGTTGATGTTGTGATTGCCGATACAGCGGGTCGTTTGCAGAACAAGAGCAACTTGATGGAAGAGCTGCGTAAGATTGTTCGTGTAATGAAGAAGATTGATGACTCTGCACCACACGAAATCATGCTAACGCTCGATGCCGGTACGGGTCAGAATGCTATCAGCCAAGCGAAACTATTCAGTGAAGTGGCTCCAGTAACCGGTATTACACTGACTAAGTTAGATGGTACGGCGAAAGGTGGCGTAATTTTCTCAATTGCTGACCAGTTCCAGATTCCAATCCGCTACATTGGTGTGGGTGAAGGTATTGATGACCTGCGCCCATTTGAATCTAAAGACTTCATTGAAGCACTATTTAGCCGCGAAGAGTAACGCGAGTAGCAAAGTGGTTTATCCTTAATCTGCTACCGTTTTTAAATTTGATATTAGTGATCGTAAGAGGAATTTTCGGTGATCAAATTTCAGCAAGTGAGTAAAGCCTACCGAGGTGGAAGACAAGCGCTCCAAAAAGTGGACTTTCACCTGAAACGTGGAGAGATGGCTTTTTTGGGTGGGCACTCTGGGGCTGGTAAAAGTACCTTGCTGAAGTTGATCTGCGCGATAGAGCGTCCAACCGATGGACGTGTCTGGTTCAACGATCACGATATCACTCGTATCCCAGCCAAAGACATCCCTTTCTTACGCCGTAATATTGGGATTGTTTTTCAAGACCATCGCCTGCTGATGGACCGTTCGATTTTCGATAACGTCGCTCTGCCTATGCGTATTGAATCTATTTCTGAAAACGAAATAAAACGCCGAGTCAGTGCTGCGTTGGATAAGACAGGCCTATTAGATAAAGCCCGTTGTTTGCCAAGCCAGCTTTCTGGTGGTGAACAGCAACGTGTGGGCATTGCTCGGGCTGTGGTGAACCGTCCAACCCTACTGCTTGCGGATGAGCCGACGGGTAACCTAGACCCTGAATTATCTAACCGTGTGTTGCGATTATTTGAAGAGTTCAACCGCGCAGGTGTGACGATCATCCTAGCGACGCACGATATCGGGTTAGTGAACACTCGCCCTCAGTACCGCCATCTTGAATTAAACCAAGGATTTTTGAGTGAGGTTGAAGACTATGGCCGCGAATAAGCGCATCAAAAAACCTCAATCTAATCGAGCAGCAAACCGCGCTTCAAGCGACGGCTTCTTTGTTGTTCACTGGAAACAAGCCAAGTCATCGTTCTCGCAAATGTGGCAGCGCCCGTTAGGCAACTTGCTGACCCTTGCGGTGATCTCTATGGCGTTGGCGATGCCAGCTTGTTTGTACCTGTTGGGTAAAAATGTGGGTGAAGTAGCGCAAGATGTCACTAGCCCGTCACAAATAAGTGCTTATGTAGAGGATGGTATTCCTGAGCCACGAGTAATGGTGCTCAAGGATGAAATCGAAAGTTGGGATCAAGTTGAGCTGGTGGAGTACATATCTCCGCAGCAAGGGCTTGCAGACCTCAGCCAGTATTCTGGTTTTGAAGACGCCCTAACTATCCTAGATGATTATTCACTGCCAGGTGTGCTGGTGATTACGCCAAGCGTACACAGCGATACCTTAATTAAAGAACTGGCAGGCACAGTTAAACAACAAGAATTAGTAACCGATGTTCGTCTAGACGAAGATTGGTTAGCTCGATTAGATGCGATCAAAGCACTCGCGGCTGTCATCGTGATTACCTTAACGGTATTGATGTTGGGCGCGGTATTTCTGATTATCGGCAATACACTACGATTTAATGTGTTGGCGCATAAAGAAGAGATTCAAACCATGAAGCTGATTGGTGCGACCGACAGCTACATTCTTCGACCATACCTTTATGCTGGGATGTGGTTTGGCGTATTAGGTTCGATTAGCGCTTGGGTAATGACGGCATTAATTACCGTATTACTGAACAGTGCAGTGGATGACTTGGCTCAGTTGTATGACAGCCACTTCCGCTTAATTGGCCTGAGCTGGGATGAATCTTTACTGCTTTTGATCGTCGGAACTCTGCTTGGTAGTGTGGCTGCGAAGCTTTCTGCACAGCGTCACCTAAAAGAAATTGAACCAGTTTAGGTGAATAGAGTCATATTTAGACGAAAAATAGGCACTTCTTAACCAGTTTTTGCCTTGTATAGACGAATTGATTATGCATAATTACTTCCCCCTCCTTGAAACCTGTTCATTTTAGGTTCAAGATTGTCGGGTTTTAATAGATGTATTACTCCAGATCAGAGATTGATGAGGAACCGAATGGCAAACCAAGCGTATCAAATGGCTTTAGTCACACAAGATAGTTTAGATAGCTATATCCGCTCAGCGAACAGCTACCCAATGCTGACACCTGAAGAGGAACGTGGACTTGCAGAGCGATTACATTACAAAGGTGAGATCGATGCTGCGAAAGGCTTGATCCTTTCCCACCTACGATTCGTGGTGCACGTCGCAAGAGGCTACTCTGGCTACGGGCTGCCAATGGCTGATCTCGTCCAAGAAGGTAACATCGGCTTGATGAAGGCTGTTAAGCGCTTCAATCCAGAAGTTGGTGTTCGATTGGTTTCTTTCGCAGTTCACTGGATCAAAGCTGAAATCCATGAATACGTTCTGCGTAACTGGCGCATCGTTAAAATTGCGACAACTAAGGCACAGCGTAAACTGTTCTTTAATCTTCGTAAGTCTAAAAAGCGTTTAGGTTGGTTTAATAACGGTGAAGTTGAGACAGTTGCTCGTGAACTGGGCGTTGAGCCTTCTGAGGTTCGTGAAATGGAATCTCGCTTAGCGGCACAAGACGCGACGTTTGAAGCGCCTATGGACGATGACGACGGCGGTTCTGCTTACACAGCTCCAGTTTACTACCTAGAAGACAAAGCATCAGACGTTGCTGAAACGGTAGAAGCGGCTAACTGGGAGTCACACACCAATAATCGCCTAGGACTCGCACTAGCAAGCTTAGACGAGCGTAGCCAACACATTGTTCGCTCACGTTGGTTAGACGACAACAAAGCAACCCTGCAAGACTTAGCGGATACCTACAGCATTTCTGCAGAGCGTGTTCGCCAGTTAGAAAAGAATGCGATGAAGAAATTGAAGCAAGCCGTTGGCGATTTCTAATAGCATCTAGTTTCTATTAGCTTCAGAGCTAGCAAATAACTGAATTTTGAAAAGGCCGAGATCGAGAGATCTCGGCCTTTTTATTTTGGATCGATTTCTCAACTTTTGCGATCGAAATTTGCAAAATGATTTTGTGGATAACTCTGTGAGAAGTTTATTCGTCAGCTGTCTAAAAGCAGGGTGTAGTAAGGCTTTGACGGGGTTTTTCGAGTGGGGATATTTTTCAGTTAACCCACAGTTAGATCAGGATCCTTACTACATGTTGTGGATCTATTTTTAAAAAGGCACTTTATTCACGCAATTCACAGATTTATCCACAAATGGTGTAAAAGTGATCGCTGGTGGATAACCTTATTAAGTGGATGTGAATGTTAGCCTTGGGATAGGTTACAATGGCAGCAAAGTAAATCAGTATAAAAGAGAAAGTCATGGACCAGTTTAAACATATCGATGTTAAAGGCGCTCAAGCCCTCATTGAACAAGGCAACGCTCGACTTGTCGATATACGTGACCCGCAGTCTTTTGCGGTTGCCCACTCACAAACAGCCTACCACCTGACTAACGATACGATGGTGTCGTTCATGGATGAGGTTGAGTTCGAACAACCTATCTTGGTGATGTGTTACCACGGTATTAGCAGCCAAGGTGCAGCACAATATTTAGTGAACCAAGGCTTTGAAGAGGTATATAGTGTAGATGGCGGTTTCGAAGCTTGGCACCGTGCTGAACTTCCTGTGATTGCTGGTTAATTACCTTTATCGCTCCAAGCATCTCTCATAGTATGAATAGGAAGTACCAATGATTAGATTGATGGTGTTAGACAACCCACGTCTTGCTCAAGCATTTATTGATTATATGGCGTCTCGTCAGATCCCTATTCAGATGTCTCCTGAGGGGGAAGGGCGTTTTGCGCTTTGGCTTATTGATGGTCAATTTCAAGTTGAAACCGAAGCTGAGCTCAATCGCTTCTTGTCGGAACCCAATCATAAGCGCTATCAAGCGGCGTCTTGGGACATGGCAGAGACCAGGAAGAGCAACTTTCATTATCATACACCAAGCTTCATGGGCATGATAAAAGCCAAAGCAGGCCCTGTGACACTCAGTATCATGCTGGTATGTGTGGTGATTTTTGCTCTGCAGCAGATAGGTTTCGGGCAGGCGATTTTTAACACCTTACATTTCCCTGCGGTTGATGGGCAGCAATGGCAATTATGGCGCTGGCTCAGTCATGCTGTTTTGCATTTCTCGGTTATGCACATCGCATTCAACATCTTGTGGTGGTGGCAACTGGGCGGAGATATTGAGAAAAAGTTAGGTGGTCTTAAGTTACTTCAGATCTTTGCCGTATCTTCAGCGATTTCTGGTGCCGGACAATACTGGGTCGAAGGGGCGAACTTCGGTGGTTTATCTGGAGTAGTGTATGCCTTGGTTGGTTACTTATGGGTTGTCGGAGCAAAGGCGCCGCAACTCGGTTTAGGTATCCCAAGACAGATCGTTGGCTTTATGTTGGTGTGGTTAGTTCTTGGATACATGCAGCCATTTATGGCCATCGCTAATACCGCTCATTTGGCAGGTTTAGTCGCAGGTGTGATTATCGGCTTTATAGATTCAATGAAAGCGCCGAAATCGGCAACAAGCTAGCGCGTTAGTTACCGAGAATCGATAGATACAAAAAAGCGGCCAGATGAGCCGCTTTTTTATTAGGATTCGTTTTTACATCATTACTGATAAAGGTATTTGGTAAACAGTAAGTCAGCAATCAGGGTTTTGCCCGTCTCAGGCAGAAGAATCTTGTTGAGGTGTTCAACCAAAGTCTTTCTCAAATCTTCACGACCAGACAGAGACTTAATCGTTTCTTCGTTTTGTTTACCAAGTAATTCAATCACGGCATCGCGGATTAATGGTTGGTGATGCTCAATGGCAGCTAGGTCATTGCTGTTCGCAACCATAATATCGAGGCGAACCTGAATGTAGCCCAGTTTTTTACCTTTAGTGTAAAAATTGGTGGTCAGGTCTGGCTCTAGCGTGAAGTAGGCTAGTTTGGGTGCCAATTCCTCTTCAGCGAAACTTGATGCTGAAAAGAGTAGGGTAATCGCAAGAATTATTTGGGCTACATAACGTTTGTGCATATTTGTGACTTTTCTTTAGTTTATTCGCGATATTCGAAACGCATTAGTCTTGTTACAATGAGCGGTCTAAATCTAAATACGTTTACAATTCGAAGAGCGCTTTAATTTTGTTCGAAAGTTGAAGCTTTATTGTACGTGTAAAGTCACCTATTGAATACTAGTATGAATCAGCCAATATCGCTGTATCTTAATTCGTTAATGAATGTAGATTGGCAAAGTACAGAAACATTTGATTTTCCTAATGAAACCACCAAAGAGTGGCTTATGGAGCAAGGTTCTCTTTCCCGCAAGTTGGGTAAGAGCTGTCAGCACCTGTCTGTTGAGTTGCTTCATAATCAAGTTGTAGAACGCTCAAGGCTACAACAAGACGAGGAACATCTTTTATCATCGTTTGATTGCTTACTGCGTAAAGTGATTTTAAAGGGTGATGATGAACCGTGGGTGTTAGGTCGAACCTTGATTCCCCGAGTCACGCTAGAAGATCATCAGCACTCTGACCTTTCTCAACAAGGTAATGTCCCGCTTGGATTGACCGTTTTCAGTGCTGAGAACGTGGAGCGAGATGCGCTGCAAGTCGGTTGGGTTATCGCGGGCGATGAGCAATTACTCGCACGTCGTTCTCGATTATGGATGAACCATAAACCGATGCTTGTGGCTGAACTGTTTTTACCAACATCACCCATTTACTCTAAGGAGAGTGTGTAAATGCTTGCCACCAAAGCGAAGGCGTATTGGCAATTAACGCGAATGAATCGCCCGATTGGTACCCTGTTACTTCTTTGGCCGACCTTGTGGTCACTGATTATCGCCGCACAAGGTATGCCTGATTTTGATGTCTTGGTTGTTTTCGTACTCGGTGTGGTGTTGATGCGTTCGGCTGGCTGTGTGATCAATGACTTTGCTGACCGTAAAGTAGATGGTCATGTTAAACGTACCAAGCAGCGTCCATTACCTTCAGGTTTGGTTTCCAGTAAGGAAGCGATTCTGCTCTTTTTAGTGCTAGCCGTGGTTTCCTTCTTGCTGGTACTGACCATGAATCCACTGACCATTAAGCTCTCATTTATTGGTGTTGGTCTGGCGTTCATTTACCCTTTCATGAAGCGTTTTACGCATCTTCCACAGTTGTTTCTCGGCTTAGCGTTTAGTTGGGCGATACCAATGGCTTGGGCGGCACAAACCAATGAACTGCCAAGCATTGTGTGGTTTATATTCGTGATTAACGCGTTGTGGACGATTGCTTACGACACGCAATATGCGATGGTTGATCGAGATGACGACCTGAAGATTGGTATTAAATCGACGGCGATTTTATTTGGTCGCTTCGATAAACTGATTGTTGGCTCTTTGCAACTCGTCACCCTAGCGATGCTGATTGCGTTAGGCATGCATTACCAACTAGGTGATACCTTCTATTGGGCATTGTTGGTAGCGGGAAGCTTGTTTGTGTATCAACAACACCTGATGCGCCACCGTGATCGAGACCTTTGTTTCCAAGCATTTCTCAACAATAATTATGTTGGAATGGCAGTGACTGTAGGCTTATTCATTACCTTCTGGTAAGCATCAGCTTTTCGAGTTAACGAACGCTAAAGAAAAAGGCACCCAGTGGGTAATGCCAGTCAGTTAAGCTGACTGGCATTTTTTCTATTTGTCGCATATTTCTTGGGTTTCAGTTTCACCCAGCGAAGATAACTTCTATCTTCTCTTCGGGGTGGCAGGATAAACATGGATATTTTCTGTAGTAGTACTTCATAGTGTTTAGGGAGTTTCCCAGGACTCGTTAAAGGTAAAGCTGCAAAGTATTGAGTCACAGCCATGGCACTACTCGTAAAGCTTAATTGATTCGGCCAGACGCTATCTAACTTACTCGCGGCCTTTGTCATAACCTGCCTTATAAGGTTATAGGCTAACAAAATCCCCCAGAGCTCCTGTCTAACCATATCTGGGCGCTTACTTCGCAATGTATATTCACTATCAAGCAAAGTTTGCTTCATTTCCCTATAGCCTAATTCGATTTCCCAACGATAGCGATAGAGCTCTACGATGTCTTCTCCAGGAAAGCGCAACCCATCACGCATTGATGTAAGTACCTGATACTCTTTACCTTTGATGACTTTCGATACCAACCTTGCTTCTATTATCTCAGGCAGGTCACTGAACTTCTTCCTTGCCTGAAGTGATGTTTTTATAGCAACGAT
>NZ_PIGD01000029.1:0-43127 GCF_003050085.1 Vibrio sp. 10N.286.48.B8
GGTAGCGGGTGCGGAAGATACGGTTCTGGAAAGCGATGAAACGTTCACGCTGACCGTTGGTGATAAGACCGCGACGGGCACCATCGAAAACGATGACGCGAAACCGACGATCAATGACATCGCGGATGTGAGCGAGGAAGAAGGCGACGCACTGGCGTTCGACGTGACCCTAAGCAATACGGCCGACACGGCACAAACGTACGCGTTCAGCCTGACGGATAACGAAACGGATAACACCGACTACGGCACAGTGTCGTTCAGCAACGGCGTGACGTACGATGCGGTCACAGGCCTGATCACCGTCCCAGCGAATACGGCGAGCTTCACGGTAACGGTAGCGGGTGCGGAAGATACGGTTCTGGAAAGCGATGAAACGTTCACGCTGACCGTTGGTGATAAGACCGCGACGGGCACCATCGAAAACGATGACGCGAAACGGGAGAAGGCTAGGTGGGCCTGGCGACGGTTGTCCAGGTTCAAGTACGTAGGCGGGTGGTTTAGGTAAATCCGGACCGCTACTAACGCTGAGATACGATGTCGAGCTACTACGGTAGTGAAGTCATTGATGCCATGCTTCCAGGAAAAGCCTCTAAGCTTCAGATTGTAAGGAATCGTACCCCAAACCGACACAGGTGGTCGGGTAGAGAATACCAAGGCGCTTGAGAGAACTCGGGTGAAGGAACTAGGCAAAATGGTACCGTAACTTCGGGAGAAGGTACGCTCTTATCAGTGAAGTCCCTTGCGGATGGAGCAGACGAGAGTCGCAGATACCAGGTGGCTGCAACTGTTTATTAAAAACACAGCACTGTGCAAAATCGTAAGATGACGTATACGGTGTGACGCCTGCCCGGTGCCGGAAGGTTAATTGATGGGGTTAGACTTCGGTCGAAGCTCTTGATCGAAGCCCCGGTAAACGGCGGCCGTAACTATAACGGTCCTAAGGTAGCGAAATTCCTTGTCGGGTAAGTTCCGACCTGCACGAATGGCGTAATGATGGCCACGCTGTCTCCACCCGAGACTCAGTGAAATTGAAATCGCTGTGAAGATGCAGTGTACCCGCGGCTAGACGGAAAGACCCCGTGAACCTTTACTACAGCTTGGCACTGAACATTGAACCTACATGTGTAGGATAGGTGGGAGACTTTGAAACCGCGTCGCTAGATGTGGTGGAGTCGTCCTTGAAATACCACCCTTGTAGTTTTGATGTTCTAACGTTGGTCCCTGAATCGGGATTACGGACAGTGCCTGGTGGGTAGTTTGACTGGGGCGGTCTCCTCCCAAAGAGTAACGGAGGAGCACGAAGGTGGGCTAAACACGGTTGGACATCGTGTGGTTAGTGCAATGGCATAAGCCCGCTTGACTGCGAGAATGACAATTCGAGCAGGTGCGAAAGCAGGTCATAGTGATCCGGTGGTTCTGAATGGAAGGGCCATCGCTCAACGGATAAAAGGTACTCCGGGGATAACAGGCTGATACCGCCCAAGAGTTCATATCGACGGCGGTGTTTGGCACCTCGATGTCGGCTCATCACATCCTGGGGCTGAAGTCGGTCCCAAGGGTATGGCTGTTCGCCATTTAAAGTGGTACGCGAGCTGGGTTTAGAACGTCGTGAGACAGTTCGGTCCCTATCTGCCGTGGGCGTTGGAAAATTGAAAGGGGCTGCTCCTAGTACGAGAGGACCGGAGTGGACGAACCTCTGGTGTTCGGGTTGTCATGCCAATGGCATTGCCCGGTAGCTAAGTTCGGAATCGATAACCGCTGAAAGCATCTAAGCGGGAAGCGAGCCTTGAGATGAGTTTTCCCTGGCGCTATAAGCGTCCTAAAGGGTTGTCGTAGACTACGACGTTGATAGGCAGGGTGTGTAAGTGCTGCGAGGCATTGAGCTAACCTGTACTAATTGCCCGTGAGGCTTAACCATACAACACCCAAGGGGTTTTGTGGACTCAAAGAAATACCAAACGCTTGAATGAGTTTGAAGAGAAACTTTTAAAGCTCTATTAAATAGAGAAGCAGCTTTCCGAATTTTAAAATTTGCTTGGCGACCATAGCATTGTGGACCCACCTGATTCCATGCCGAACTCAGAAGTGAAACACAATAGCGCCGATGGTAGTGTGGGGCTTCCCCATGTGAGAGTAGGACATCGCCAGGCTTTAAATTAAATCTTTAGGTTGACCAACCTGGAGATATGGACGCTCACTTAGTGAGTTGACCACTGCGGAGTGGTAGTTCAGTTGGTTAGAATACCGGCCTGTCACGCCGGGGGTCGCGGGTTCGAGTCCCGTCCACTCCGCCACTTATTCGATAACCTCGCCTAGTGCGAGGTTTTTTCGAATCTGAAGTAGTAAAAAGTTTTAGGGGTGTAGCTCCAATTGGCAGAGCAGCGGATTCCAAATCCGCGTGTTGGGAGTTCGAATCTCTCCACCCCTGCCATATCAAAGCCTCAGCAGAAATGCTGGGGCTTTTTTATATCTGTTGCTTCTACGAAGCAATGTTGTGAGCAGAATCGCCAGCCCGGTCAAATCTCCGGAGTGCCGGCCCAGTCCACCCCTGCCATATTTAAAGCTCCATCAGAAATGCTGGAGCCTTTTTGCTTTCTGTTTGTTCGATTTTTTTTGTCGACAATTCCTATCTTTAACAGAACCTAGCCTGAAAAGTGTAAGTGCTTACTTATCTCAGCTTCTTTTATAAACAATCGACAGCACAAACCATACTTCTTTATGAGAATTATTCTCAATATTTTGTTACATTTTGGTCGTTATTACTAAAAGGCAACAAATATGGATATTTCCCGTCGTAAGTTTATTCAATCATCTCTCGCTATATCTGCACTAACCGTCCTACCAGCTTGCTCAATGAAGCGGTCTGTTGATGAGCAAGGAAAGTTCGTTTATGACTTAACAGCTGAGCCTTCAACCGCTGAGTTGGTGAAGGGATTTAGTACTAATGTTTTAGCCTTTAATGGACAGACTCCAGCGCCGATTATTCGCTGTCGACAAGGCGAAAAGGTAACGATTCGATTTACCAACAAGCTATTAGAACCGACCACAATTCATTGGCATGGCCTGAGAATTCCGATTGAAATGGACGGGGTTCCTTTCTTAAGTCAGCCTCCGATTATGCCCGGTGAAACGTTTGTCTATGAGTTCACGCCACCAGATGCGGGTACATTCTGGTATCACCCACACATGAACAGTGTTAAGCAACTTGGTATGGGCTTGGTCGGGCTTATTATTGTCGAAGAGAGTGCGGCAGTTCAGTTCGATGAAGAGCATGCTCTGATGCTTAAACATTGGCATATCGACAAACAAGGTCAGTGGAAAGACTTGATGATCCCTCGCCTCAGCGCTCGTATGGGCACGCCAGGAGAGTGGAGTAGCGTTAATGGAGTACATGAACCTATCTATCAATTGAAGCAGCATGCAACGACTAGGCTGCGTATCGCTAATGTTGATAACACGATTACCTATCCTATAGCCATTGAGGGGGCTGAGGCATGGGTCATTGCTATTGATGGTAACCCTGTAAAGACACCTTATAAGCTGACTCAACACAAGATTGGCCCAGGTATGCGTGTCGATCTCGGGCTGATTGCTCCTAAGGCGGGGGAGCGAGTGAGTGTCCTTCAAATGAAAGGGCGTTTTCCTTTTTCCTTGTGTGAGTTTGAGGCTGTTGATTCAACGTTAATCGAAGGCCAAACACTTCCTTTATTGCCCCTCAATCCTGTGCCTAACTTAAACCTCGCTAATGCAGAAGAAATCGATTTTGTGTTTGAGTGGGAAGGGGCGGTATCACCGGTATCTAAAGATGGGAAGTCGATGCCTAAGTTTTGGCTTACGAATAAACGTGCGTGGGAGGGAATGAGTAAAGACAGTGTTCCAGACCCGTTGGCGACTTTGGAGTTAGGTAAAACTTATATATTCGACCTCAAGAACGTCACTCAGTACCATCACCCAATTCATATTCATGGTCATACATTCACTGTATTGGAACTTGATGGTAAAAAAATAGAAGAGCCCTTCCATACCGATACTGTGTTACTTGGAAAGAATGGTCGAGCGAAAGCCGCATTTGTTGCCGACAACCCTGGCCGCTGGATGTATCACTGTCATGTTATCGAACACATGAAAACGGGTTTGATGGGATATATTGAAGTTAAGTGACACCTGTAACGTTTAATATTTGCGCATGCATTCTTAGTTTCTACCCTCGCTTTTATCGGCGTTAAAGCTAGAATATAGGGATTATTGTTTGGGAGGATTCATGGGTCAGTTATCTATTCTAGGTTTTATTGCCATCGGTGGCGCGTTTGGTGCTTGTTCACGTTACTTGATTTCAGAGTTATGCGTTGTGATGTTAGGGCGTGGTTTTCCTTACGGTACGCTGACTGTTAACGTAATTGGCTCTTTGATTATGGGATTGCTCATCGCCGCGTTTGAAAATGAGATGGTCGCGACGGAGCCATGGAGACAAATTATTGGTCTTGGTTTCCTTGGAGCCCTGACAACATTTTCTACGTTTTCGATGGATAACGTGCTTCTTATGCAGCAGGGCGCGTTCTTCAAGATGGGACTCAATGTACTGCTCAATGTGGTTCTCAGTATTTCAGCCGCATGGATCGGCTTCCAACTTTTGATAAAGTCTTAAAACTTTCTTACTATTTGTTAACAACTCGGCTTGGTTTATCCAAGCCGTTTTTATATACTCGATCGTACTTGTCGGAGTGCCATATGGCTGAGACCGTTAACTCGGGATCCGTTGAACCTGATCAGGCTAATACCTGCGAAGGGAACAAGAGTAGATATCTAACTAGAATCCTTCTAGAGATCTATCTCCAGATCACAACTGTATTTCTTACCGTGATCCCTCTTGTAGCATCTTATCCGTCAAGCATTTTTATCCCTATAAATAATGGCTAAAAGCCAAGGAAAAATGCTATGTCGAGTCGTAAACAAGCAAGACTGGAAGCGAAGAATTTCATTGATTCTTTATCCGTACAACCTTATCCAAATTCAAAAAAAGCTTACATCCAAGGATCTCGAGAGGACATTCAAGTCCCTGTACGAGAAATTTCACTCGCAGATAGCCTTGTTGGTGGTACCAAAAAAGAGCCTGTATTCGAACCTAATGAGCCTATTCATGTCTACGACACCTCCGGTGTTTATACCGATCCTACGCATGAAATAGACCTTTATAGCGGCCTTCCTAAGTTGCGAGAGCAATGGATTGAAGAGCGTGGTGATACGGAATTGCTTGATGATGTAAGCTCTTTTTACACCAAAGAACGTTTAGAAGATGAAACCCTAGACGACCTTCGTTACGGAAACCTGCCTCGAATTCGTCGCGCGACTGGCGACCAATGTGTTACTCAGCTGCACTATGCTCGTCAGGGTATTATCACACCTGAAATGGAGTACATTGCCATACGTGAGAACATGGGACGTCAGAAGTTCGCTGATGAGCAGCTTAACCATCAACACCCTGGCCATAACTTTGGTGCAAACCTGCCGAAAGAAATCACTCCTGAGTTCGTGCGTAAAGAGGTTGCTGAAGGTCGAGCTATTATCCCTTCAAACATCAACCACCCAGAATCAGAACCGATGATTATTGGTCGAAACTTCTTAGTGAAGGTGAACGCTAATATCGGTAACTCTTCAGTAAGCTCTTCGATTGAAGAAGAAGTTGAGAAGCTAGTCTGGTCGACTCGCTGGGGTGGCGATACCGTGATGGACCTTTCCACCGGCCGTAATATCCACGAGACTCGCGAATGGATCCTACGTAATAGCCCTGTACCAATTGGTACGGTTCCTATGTATCAGGCGCTTGAAAAAGTGAATGGCGTTGCGGAAGACCTTAACTGGGAAGTAATGCGTGATACCTTGATTGAACAAGCAGAGCAGGGTGTTGATTACTTCACTATCCACGCAGGTTTACTGCTTCGTTACGTACCAATGACCGCTAAGCGTGTGACTGGTATTGTCTCTCGTGGCGGTTCCATCATCGCGAAATGGTGTCTTGCTCATCACCAAGAAAGTTTCCTTTATACCCACTTCCGTGAGATCTGTGAGATCTGTGCGAAGTACGATGTTGCTCTGTCATTAGGTGACGGTTTACGCCCGGGCTCAATTGCAGATGCTAATGATGAGGCTCAATTCTCGGAGTTACGTACTCTAGGTGAGTTGACTAAAGTGGCTTGGGAATATGACGTTCAGGTGATCATTGAAGGCCCTGGACATGTACCAATGCACCTGATTAAAGAGAATATGGACGAGCAGTTAGAGCACTGCCATGAAGCGCCTTTCTATACACTAGGCCCGCTGACTACAGATATCGCACCGGGTTATGACCACATTACCTCTGGAATTGGCGCGGCGATGATTGGTTGGTACGGTTGTGCGATGCTTTGTTATGTAACGCCTAAAGAGCATTTAGGCTTACCAAACAAAGAAGATGTGAAGACCGGCTTAATTACTTACAAGCTGGCAGCACATGCTGCGGATTTGGCAAAAGGACATCCAGGCGCACAAATCCGAGATAATGCATTATCTAAAGCACGTTTTGAATTCCGTTGGGAAGACCAATTTAATCTAGCTTTAGATCCGGAAACAGCCCGTTCTTTCCATGATGAAACTCTGCCACAAGAATCCGGTAAGGTTGCTCACTTCTGCTCAATGTGTGGACCTAAATTCTGCTCGATGAAGATCTCTCAGGAAGTCCGAGAGTATGCGAAAGATACAGAACAAGTAGCCGCGGATCAGGCTATTGAGATTAAGATGCTAGATAACCCGTTGGAAGGGATGCGTCAGAAATCACAAGAGTTCCGTGATACTGGGTCTGAACTTTACCACCCTGCAATAGGTGCAAAAGAAGCTCAATTAGAGGAATAGTGACAGTGAAGATACTCATCCCATCTCAAAATATTGAGTTAACGGGAGAGGTGCAGAACTGTCTATTGGTTGCTAAGCGACAAGGCTTGGCAACCGATGCAGTTGAGTTGGGTGTAAGCCCAACTCAATACTTCTCTATCGTTGACACTCAGCAGGCGTTATCTATTGGCTTTGCTCATGATGTTGATTCATTGGCGGAGTGTCAGTTAGCGGAACTGAACCATGTTGTTGATTACAGTAATTCAGTTGCGTTAACCGATGTTTGTGCTGCTTTGACTCAAGCTTCGAACACCGTCTATATCGGAGTCTCCGATGATTCAGCTGTGTTAGATATCTGGTCACACTTAGATGCTAATCGTGTTATCAAGAGTGAAACTACAGCTCATCAAGAATTAGATAATCGTGGCCACTTTGCTTGGTTACTTACGTTATTAGCATTAGAGTTTCCATTGGAAGATGCGTTGGTTTTGGCTCGCGCTGCATCGAATGTTTCACGTGGAACATGGCCAGCACATTATCAAAGTTTTCCTATCCCTGTCCTTGAAGATGAACGACTGAATATAAGCGTTGGTTGGGCTAACCAAGGGACATCACTTTCTTTCCCTGAGTTGACTAAGAATAGCCTCGGCTTATACCCGGTGGTTGATGATGTCGAGTGGATAGACAGGTTGCTCAAGCTCGGGATTAATACCGTCCAGCTGCGTATTAAGAACCCTCAACAAGCCGATTTAGAACAACAAGTCGCGCGATCTATCGAACTTGGTCGAGAACATAACGCTCAGGTTTTCATTAACGATTACTGGCAGCTTGCACTCAAGCATGGCGCTTTTGGTGTACACCTGGGGCAAGAGGATATTGAAGAGTCAAATCTGTCCCAACTGAGCCAAGCGGGTATTAAGATCGGTCTATCGACTCATGGTTATTATGAGTTGCTACGTATCGTCCAAATCAATCCAAGCTACATTGCACTAGGCCATATATTTCCGACCACGACGAAACAGATGCCATCAAAGCCTCAAGGCTTGGTGCGTTTATCTCTGTACCAACAACTAATTGATACCATCCCATACACAGAAGAACTTACTGGTTATCCGACGGTTGCTATTGGCGGTATTGACCAATCGACAGCTGCGCAGGTTTGGGAGTGTGGTGTATCGAGCTTAGCGGTTGTACGTGCGATTACGTTAGCCGAAGACCCCAAACAAGTGATTGAGTTCTTCGAAGTATTAATGGCTGACAGTTCTACAAGTGCTGCTAAAGAGATAACTCAGGAGCTAAGTCATGCTGAGTGATTTCGAATTCATTCGTTATCAACGCCAAATCGCATTGCCTGAGGTTGGTGAACAAGGACAACGAAATCTACTAAACGGTCATGTGTTGGTGATTGGTTGTGGTGGTTTGGGGAATGCTGCGGCTCTTTATCTAGCAGCGTCTGGCATCGGAAAAATCGTGTTGGTTGATGATGATTGTGTCGACTCATCCAATCTACAACGACAGGTCGCGTTCAAAGAAAGCGATCTTGGTACAGCTAAAGTCGATTCATTGAAACTACAACTGAGTGAGCTAAATGGTAGAAGCCAAGTTAGGACCATCAACAAGCGAATGGCCGAAAGCCAGTTAAAGCTTGAAGTGATGCTAGCTGATGTTGTGTTGGACTGTACCGACAACTTCGCCACACGCCAGCAAGTTAACCAAGCTTGTTTCAAAGCTAATACACCTTTGATATCAGGTTCTGCAATCGGCTGGAAAGGTCAATTTATTGTCTTTGATTATCAGAACCAGGAAGGGTGTTACCACTGCCTTTTCCCGTTCGACCACCATCCACAAACAACGCGCTGCGGTGATAGCGGCATCATTGGCCCAGTGGTTGGAACTATAGGCAACCTCCAGGCTCTCGCTGCTATTCAGCGCATTAGCAGTGGCGAGTTTAAAGTCGCGACGCATCAGCTAAAGCTGTTCGATGGCCAGGCCATGAACTGGCAAAGCCTAATGGTCACGCAAGATAGCGAATGTCCGGTTTGCAATACAGATGCGATCCAACACCTAGAAGAAGAAACACAATGAGCCAGATAACTATTTCTATAAACGAGCAACCAGAGCAGGTCGCGCAATCGTCGTCTCTTTCAGACATCATCCAAGCACTATCGCTACCTGATTTGGGATGTGTATTTGCTATCAATAATGCGGTTGTACCGCGTAGCCAGTGGCAACAAACCATCGTCAATGAAGGCGATTCTGTCTCTCTTTTTCAAGCTATTGCAGGGGGCTAACCATGTTAACCATCGCAGATAAAACATTCCAATCACGACTGTTCACTGGTACAGGCAAGTTCGCAAACAAGTATTTGATGACGAGTGCTATCGAAGCCTCAGGTTCGCAACTGGCAACCATGGCACTAAAGAGGGTCGATATTCGTTCTGAACAAGATGATATTTTACAGCCAATTATTGATGCTGGCGTTAATCTACTTCCAAATACCTCTGGTGCGAAGAACGCGAAGGATGCGATTTTCGCCGCACACTTGGCTCGTGAAGCACTAGGTACTAACTGGCTAAAACTTGAGATTCACCCGGACCCAAAGTACTTGATGCCTGACCCAATCGAGACACTTAACGCTGCTGAGCAGTTGGTGAAAGATGGCTTCGTTGTGTTGCCTTATTGCCATGCCGACCCTGTATTGTGTAAGCGCTTAGAAGAGGTTGGTTGTGCTGCGGTGATGCCACTCGGTGCACCGATTGGTTCTAATAAGGGAATCGCGTCAGCCGACTTCCTAGAGATCATTATCGACCAAGCTAATGTTCCTGTGATTGTTGATGCTGGCATTGGTGCTCCTTCACACGCGGCGCGTGCAATGGAAATGGGTGCTGACGCTGTGTTAGTGAATACGGCGATAGCTGCTTCTCAACAGCCAGTTGAAATGGCGATTGCTTTCAAGTTGGCAGTTGAAGCGGGTCGTATGGCTTACCTTGCTGGTCTCGCTGGTCAGGTATCTCACGCGGTTGCTTCCAGCCCGCTAACCTCATTCCTAGACGAGTAGTATTGCCATGACGTTTGTTGATCGATTTAAACAGCTCAACTGGGATGACATTGGTATGTCCATCTTCAGTAAAACGGCGGCGGATGTTGAACGTGCTCTGAGTAAACCTAAACGTGACTTAGAAGATTTTAAGGCTTTGATCTCTCCAGCGGCAGAACCTTACTTAGAGCAGATGGCACAACAATCGTTGGCGCTAACGCGTAAACGGTTCGGTAATACGATGTCGCTATATATTCCTTTGTACCTATCTAACTTGTGCGCGAATGCGTGTACCTATTGTGGTTTCTCGATGGAGAACCGCATCAAGCGTCGCACATTAACTTTGGATGAAATTGATGCCGAGAGCGCGGCCATCAAAAAGATGAAATTCGATAGTGTATTGTTGGTGACCGGTGAGCACGAAACCAAGGTTGGGATGAAATACTTCCGCGAGGTGCTGCCGAATATCAAAGCGCAATTTAACTACCTTGCGATGGAAGTGCAGCCGCTTGATCAAGACGACTACGCGGAGCTCAAAACGCTTGGCTTAGATGCTGTGATGGTTTACCAAGAAACCTATAGCCCAAGTACTTATGCTGAGCACCACTTGCGTGGCAACAAAATGGATTTTGAATACCGACTCGAAACGCCTGATCGTCTGGCAAAAGCGGGTATTGATAAGATAGGGGTTGGTGCTTTGATCGGCTTGGAAGACTGGCGTACCGATTGCTTCTTCGTGGCCGCTCACTTGGATTACTTAGAGCGAACTTACTGGCAAACGCGTTACTCGATTTCATTCCCACGCCTTCGTCCGTGTGAGGGTGGTTTGCAGCCTAAGTCGATTATGAGTGATAAGCAGTTAGTACAACTTATCTGTGCCTATCGATTATTAAACCCTGAAGTTGAGCTGTCTCTTTCGACTCGTGAGTCTGCAACGTTCCGCGATAACGTGTTGCCGTTAGGTATCACTAGCATGTCTGCCGCGTCAAAAACTCAACCTGGTGGTTATGCTTCGGGTGAGGAAGAGCTTGAACAGTTTGAGATAAGTGATGAACGAAGTGCGGCTGATGTTGAGGCTATGATTCGTAAACGCGGCTTCGACCCGGTGTGGCGCGATTGGCATAGCGCTTACTCAGGCTAATTAACATCTTGGCTGATGTTCCACGTGAAACATCAATGATGTGAAATCGACAAACAAAAACGGCTACCTAAGGGTAGCCGTTTTAATATCTAACTGAGGCAACTAGTTTTGGTTCAGTTACCTGCCTAGCAATGTATTAAGCGTGAGCAAGTGGTGTTGTTGATTGACGTAGCCATTCCAACGTATCACCTTCAACTAATGGGCTAACATCGTTCCATACTTTCTGGTGGTAATCGTTTAGCCATGCAAGCTCAGGTCGTGTCAGTAGATCGACGTTGATGTTGCGCTTATCAATAGGGCAACGTGTTAGCGATTCAAACGTTAGTACTGAGAAGTCACCTTGAGTAGGAAGCTCAACGACCAATTCTAGGTTCTCGATGCGGATACCAAACTCATCAGCACGGTAGTAACCCGGCTCGTTTGATAACACCATACCTTCAACAAGAGGTACGTCGATAAGCTTCTTAGAGATACTTTGCGGACCTTCATGAACACTTAGGAAATGACCAACACCGTGACCAGTACCATGATCGTAATCGAAGCCTTCTGCCCATAAGTGCTGACGCGCTAGGATATCAAGTTGGAAACCACGAGTACCTTGTGGGAAACGCGCACGTGCAATGCCTATGTGACCTTTAAGCGCTAATGTGAACTGCTGAATCATTTCGTCGCTTGGTTGGCCAATTGCGATAGTACGGGTGATGTCGGTTGTACCATCTAAGTACTGACCGCCTGAATCGACTAGGTACAGAGTATTCAGTTCTAGCTGACCTGGTTCAGGTTGGTTCTCATGGTTGTAGTGACACATAGCTGCGTTTCCGCCTGCTGCAGAAATGGTGTCAAAACTTAGGTCCATCAGCGTTGGGTCTTGCTCGCGGAACGATTGTACTTTGTCAGCCAATACCGCTTCGTTGTGTAGGTTACCTTGCGCGACTTCAGCATCAATCCAAGACAAGAACTTGGCCATCGCAACGCCATCTCGAATGTGACACGCTTTCATACCTGCAATTTCAGTTGCGTTCTTAGCAGCCTTTGGCATTAAGCATGGGTCAGCTGCTTCAATGATATGAGCGCCAGCGTTTTGTAGAACAAGCGTGTACCAAGCATTGCTTGTGCCTGAATCAACTGACACATTCTTACCTTCTAAAGAGTAAAGACGTGCTTCAAGTTCGGATGGGTGAGAAACACGAATGCCATTACCAACGTGCGCTTCAAAGCCAGCAGGGATACGAGCCGGGTCTAAGAAGAAATCGACACTTTCATCTGCGTGAATGATGGCATTAGACAAGACAACCGGCAGGCGAGACACGTCCAAACCGCGAACGTTGAGTAACCAGCAAATAGAGTCTAGTTCAGTAAGGATAGCGGCATCCGCACCTTTGGCTTTTAGTAGACCTGCAATTTCAGCGCGTTTGCTTTCACTTGATTGACCAACGGCGTCAGTAGCCATTAGGCGAACATCAGATACAACAGGCTCAGGACGATCAGACCAAAGCTCATCAATAGGGTTTGCTGTTAATGTGGTGAGTTCGACTTTATCAGCCAGTTTCGCTTGTGCGCCTTTCAACCAAGCTGCTGTATGCATCCGTGGGTCAAATGCAACCTTGCTGCCTTGGGCTAGTGAATTGATGATCCAACCTAAAGCCGGCTCTTCAATAAGGTGGCGATACTCAAATAACTCTGCTGGTACCTGTTTACGAACTTGAACGGTATAGCGACCATCAACAAAAATAGCAGCGTTTTCACGAGTGATAACCACTGCACCTGCTGAGCCAGTGAAACCAGTTAACCAGTGAAGTCGCTCGTTATGAGCTGGAACGTATTCGCCTAGGTACTCATCTTCGTGTGGGATGATAACCGCATCTAGTTGGTTTACTTCAAGCCAAGCTCGAACCGCAGTAACGCGTTCTGCAGTGATATTGTGCATCTGTGTTTATCCTTATTGTTAGGGTCCTTGTTAACACTCACAGTAGATATACATGTGAGGGGACTTATTAGGTCAATAAGCTAGCGCTTTTGTTCGTTTGCTGCAAACGCTGTACGCCATTTTTATCTAAGGTGCAGAGTTTTTTCTTTGATGATATCTCGCAACCAAGTTAACGCCGGGTCATTTTCTCTATCGCGGTGCCAAAACAGAGTGTATGCCATCGGTGGAAATTCCATCGGCAGAGGGACAACAACTAAGTCGAGTTGCTTGGCGACAAGGTAGGTGAAGTGACTTGGTGCGGTAAACACAAAGTCAGTGTAGGTGCACAGGCTTGCGGCGCTATTGAAGTCAGGAACAGAAATAGCGATATCACGTTGGTGGCCAAGGTCGGCAAGTTTGTAGTCGAGTAACCAACGATCGTTACCGTCACACCTTACTTGTACATGACGCTGTGCAAGGTAGGTTTCCAGATCCCATTTGCCACTCAGAGCAGGGTGGTTGCGTCTTAGCACACACATCTGTGCATCTCGGTAGATCTCTTGTTCGCAAATATCATCTGGCGGCAACATGGTTAAACGCGCGTCGTTGATGTCGATGTCTTTACCCGTGAGTCCGATATCCAGTTCACCAAGCTGCAATTTTTTAAAGGTTTGCTCTGTCCAAGCATGGGTGTTGATATTCACCTTAGGGGCTTGTCGAAAGATTGCAGGTAAGAAGTGAGGAAGAATCAACGGGTAGACACTTTCAACCGCTGCAATGTGAAAACTGTGGTCACTGTTGTTGGGAATAAACGTCTCTGGTTGGGTGAGCACATCAAGTTGGTTGATCAGCGTTTCTAATCTAGGTTTGAGAAAGACTGCCTTTGGTGTTGGTCGCAGACCATGAGCACTTCGCGTAAAAAGGGGGTCATTAAATTGCTCACGAAGTTTGGCCAATGACTTACTCACTGCTGACTGGCTAAGGCATAATCGATGCGCAGTGCGAGTAACACTCAGCTCTTCCATCAGTACTTGTAAGCAAACTAATAGATTTAGGTCGAGGCGCGATAGTTTCTCGATATTCATGTGAGTTTCCTATTTGGAATAATGCTAATGAGTATATGCCATTTTTGTTCATATCTTTAGTTGGTTATTATGCACCTAAATTAACTCATTCGGAGAATCTTGTGCCTTCTAACGCGCTTCCTACCCCTAGTAAACTGCAGGTTGCTTTATTGGCAATGCTGGTTCTATTTAGCCCTTTGGCTATTGATATCTACCTACCAGCTCTGCCACAAATTTCGACAGCGTTTCACGTGGAACATGCACTAGCACAAGATACGATTACTTGGTTTTTATTTGCCATGGGTGTCGGCCAACTGTTTGCTGGCCCTTTGGCTGATAAGTTAGGACGTCGAACCGTTGCATTGGGAGGTGTTAGTATCTATGCATTGAGTGCTTGCTTGGCGTGGGCAGCTCAATCGATTGATATGATGCTAATAGCTCGGCTGCTACAAGGCTTAGGAGCTTGTGCGACTTCTGTAGCAGCCTTTGCAACGGTTCGCGATCTATTTGGCCCAGAGAAGAGTGGCCGAATGATCAGTTACCTCAATGGTGCGATCTGTTTTATCCCTGCATTGGCACCAATTCTTGGCGCTTGGTTAACGCATCAATTTGGCTGGCGCTCGAACTTCAGCTTTATGGCTGGCTTCGCGGTAGTCGTTGGCAGTATCTTATTCTTCCAAATGAAAGAGTCTAACCCGGCGACAGAGAAGGTTGCTGTGTTCAAACTAGAGCGTTACTGGTCAGTGCTGAAAACACCATCATTCATCTTCCATGCGACATTGTGCTTGATGGCGATGGCAGTAATCCTTGCTTACGTTACCTCTGCACCGGTTGTGTTGATGGAGAACCTAGGTTTGACGATGAACGAGTTTACCTTCTGGTTTGGTATTAATGCGGTTATCAACATCACGGCTGCATTCACTGCACCGAAGTTCATGGACCGTTTTGGTACTTATAAAGCACTGGTTGTTGGTATTTCAACGCTGGGCTTAGCGGGTGTGATTATGTTGGTGCTTGCTGAACACGCGACTCCAATCGCGTTCATGCTACCGATCTTCTTATCGTCGGTTGGCTTTGCTTGGATTCTTGGTGCTGCGGCGGGTAAAGCTCTGGAACCTTTCGGTGACCGTGCGGGCACCGCAGCTGCGTTACTAGGCTTGTTCCAAATGAGTGGTTCAGGACTTCTTGTGGGTACCATGCAACGTCTTGATTTAACGTCGCAAGTGATGATCGCGTTGCAAATGTTCCTGATTGTTCCTGCATTACTAGTGCTTGCGAGCAAGGCGGGTAAGTCTTGGCACGCAACGTTTGCTAAGGCATAAGTTACAAGGGTGACAAAATATACAAATGGCGGTTTGCGAAACGTTAAAACATGGTATATTTGTCACTCATTGAAACGTTAGTCCCCAACGGAAAATACTGTAATGTCATTAACAACCTACGAAATGGCGCGCGTCTTAGAACAAATGGAAGATGCACCTGAAAAGGTCATGTTTGGTAAACTGCTTAAAGAGCTAGGCAACCAAAGTGAAGAGCGTATTCGCAGTGCGGCAAAACAAGTTCCAATCGATACTTTGCGAGATATCATTTACCAATTTCAGCGAGTGGTAGAGTCTCGTAAGGGAGAGCAGGTTCAGCTACTCGCAAAAGAGCTAGCCGAGCAAGGTATCTCTGCTGAAGAGCTACAAGCTTTTCTGAATAAGTAAGCCTATCCCAGTTAAAAAGAAACCACTCAATTGAGTGGTTTTTTGCGTTTTGGGCTTGCGATGAGGACTAGTTGCTAAATTGCTTCTTTAAGATTCTATCCAATGAAAATGGTCCGGCTCCCCATACCACAACGATAAGAATCATTAATCCCCACAACTGATGATCATAGAAACCTTGTTCCCACAGCACCGGGTAAGACACGACAGCTATGATGTTGAACACGAACAGCACTGCGGCCATCGGTCGTGTTAATAAACCGAGTGCTAAAAACACTGGCAGAATTAACTCAGCGGCAGTACCCATGTAAGCTGCTAATTCCCAAGGTAACAGTGGGACTTGGTATTCCAACTCAAACAAGTAAAGAGTGCTATCCCAAGTTGCTATTTTGGTTAACCCAGAATTAAAGAAGACCCACGCCACCCATAGGCGGCAAAACAGAAGTAGGACAGGAACAAAAAGTGCCTGTGATTTCTCAATCAAATTGTCGTATTGAGCCATCATGTTCGTGACTGTGTTGTTATCCATATTATGTCTCCAATTCGGCATCGATTGAAAAACCTGAGATGACGTTAAGCGCCATGACAGTATTCAGGTGTTGTAGTCGTGAAGGGTCAATCTCAGCGAGCGTTTGACCCGATTGCAATTCAGTTAATAGTTGGTGGCATTCTTCTGTCAAACAATGACTCTCAACCTGTGAATTCTCGGCTCGGATTAACACCCCAAATTCAGGTTGGTTGATGTCTAACCCGTCGAGTTGTTGCTGATAGATAGCTTGTTCAAGCGCGATAATCGTGTAACTAGAGCTAATTAGCGTTATTGAATTTTTGAGGTGAAAGACTAAAGCGCTTTGTTGCTCTGGTGGCACATCGGCTAAACAAGAAAGAGGACGTTGGTCGACATGTGATTCTGAAGCGCACCTCATCAGGTTATCTTTCTGCCATTCATACAACGCCACTTCACTGAGATAAGGTGCAGCCTCAATAACGGCAGTAAAGGCTTGGATAGTTTGTGCAAAGTGTTCACCGTAACCACTGACATCACCAGAGGTCGATGGATAACTTAAGACATGTTGACGAGCCATCTGTTGGAAGCACTCCTCTCCAACCAACATTTCAGTGAGTGGGTAGGTTGCTGCCAAAACTTCGCTCAAGCTGATGACAAAGTTATTGCGGTAAATCTGGATTCGCTGTTCATCGGTAAAATGGTCGCTCACTATGTCGCAGTGCTCACCATTGTTTTGATAGCGCAGGGCGTTAGCAAACTCCAATTGAACATCTGCTAGGGAGTGGCTCATGATGCGCAACTCCTTTGGTTGAACTTGTCGTGTTGATACAAGATGTCACTGGCTTTGGTTGCTTCAGCCAATAAAACTTGTGGCTCTGGGATATCGAGATCCCATTCAATCAAGGTATGGCGTGAACCATGTTGTGCTATCCAGTCAGTATAGAGTTTCCACACTTCGTCACAGACAGGTTTACTGTGTGTGTCTATCCAGATCTCACCTTGTTCAAGTTTCTTTTTGGTAAAACCGGCCAAGTGAATCTCTTCCACTTTGTCTGCAGGTATTCCGCTTAAGTACTCTTCACAACTAAAGCCATGATTAAAAGATGAGACGAAAATATTATTGAAATCGAGCAGTAGGCGACATTCGGTGCGCTTCTGTACCTCGGCCAAAAATTCCCATTCTGGGATGGTTGAATGCTTGAAGGCAAGGTAACTCGATGGGTTCTCAATCAGCATAGGGCGTTGCAGGTTGTCTTGAACCTCTAATACATTTCGACAAAAGACTTCCAACGCCTCTTCGGTATAAGGCAGCGGTAATAAGTCATTGAAGTAATGACCGCCGGTCTGACTCCAGCTGAGGTGGTCAGAAACCAAGAACGGCTCGATATCATCAATCAGATCTTTTAACTGCAGTAAGTGATTTGGGTTGATGCGCTCAACAGAACCTAGAGACAATCCAACACCGTGACAACTTATATTGTGGGCACTACGAATTTCTCTGAGTTGTTGACGTTGCGGTGATTGAGCTAAGAAGTAGTTCTCGCTGTGAACTTCTAACCAACTTATTAAGGTTGGATTTTGGCTAAAGAAGTCCAAGTGTGGTGTTCTAAGGCCAACCCCTGCGTTGGGGTGAAGAGTTTGAGTCACAACGATTCTCCTAACAAGAAGTGGAGGTGAGCTGTATGTCAGCCCACCATACTAAGCTGCTCAATTAAGAAGATTGAGTGCTACCACCTGATAATTTGCCACATAGCCCTTTAGGTACGACCACGAATGCATCGGATTGGTTGTCTTCTTTTGCTGTACCCGCACATGAGCTTGTTTTGGTTGCACAATCATTTTGGCCAGCTTTTGCCACGCCGTAGCATTTTTCTTTTGCTGCTGCTTCCGCAGGTGCTGATGTAAGAACTGCACCGCCGAACGCTAGTACACTTGTGATTGCAGCTGTAACAGCAAGATTAGAATTTTTCATAGTCATTCCCTCTAGGACTTAATAGTATTTTCACATCGCAGGTTAATGGCTTGTTAACTTGCTTACTAAAAAGGATAGGAACAACCGGGAAATAATTTCACGGCATTATAAAAAATATCAATATTAATGATGTTTTATCTTTTAAGTTGTTGAATTAATGATGTTAATTTTTGATGGTTTTTTCTTCTTATTATCCTAAACGCAGCCTAGTGTTTAGGTTATAATCAACTTTTATGTATAAATACCCAGTAGTGAGCATATCCAATGATAGATCCTTCGCTTTTACTCGATGGCCTAAACGATAAACAACGTGAGGCGGTCGCGGCACCTTTAGAAAACCTACTTATTCTGGCAGGTGCTGGCAGTGGTAAAACGCGAGTGTTGGTGCATCGTATCGCTTGGTTGCAAAGTGTAGAGCAAGCATCACCGTTCTCTATTATGTCGGTTACCTTCACCAACAAAGCGGCAGCAGAGATGCGTGGTCGTATTGAAGAGTTGATGATGGGCAGCTCGTCAGGTATGTGGAACGGCACCTTCCACGGTATCTGTCATCGTATTCTTCGTGCTCACTACCTAGATGCAAAACTGCCAGAAGACTTCCAGATCATTGACTCAGATGATCAGATTCGCTTACTACGTCGCTTAATCAAGGCGCAAAACCTTGATGAAAAGCAGTGGCCTGCCAAGCAAGCTTCTTGGTGGATCAATGGCAAGAAAGACGAAGGGCTGCGCCCAAGTCACATTGACGCCTACCATGATCCAATAACTCAAACGTGGTTAAAGATTTACTCTGCTTACCAAGAGGCATGTGATCGTGCTGGCTTGGTCGACTTTGCTGAGATCTTGTTGAGATCGCATGAACTATTGCGCGATAAGAAACACATCCGCGAGCACTACCAAGCTCGTTTCAAGCACATTCTTGTCGACGAATTTCAAGATACCAACAACATCCAATACGCTTGGTTACGTATGATGGCAGGCCCGGATTGCCGTGTGATGATCGTGGGTGATGATGACCAATCTATCTATGGCTGGCGCGGCGCTAAAATCGAAAATATTCAGAAGTTCTTGGATGAATTCCCAGGTGCTTCAACGGTTCGACTCGAACAAAACTACCGTTCAACCAAAACCATTCTGCAGGCGTCGAACGAGCTTATCTCGAACAACACTGAACGTATGGGTAAAGAGTTGTGGACCGATGGTAACGATGGCGAGCCAATCTCTGTGTACTCAGCATACAACGAGCTCGATGAAGCGCGTTTCACGGTTAGCAAAATCAAAGAGTGGCAGGAGAAAGGCGGTGCGTTAGAAGATACGGCAATGCTATATCGTAACAACGCACAATCGCGTGTTCTTGAAGAAGCTTTGATCCAAGCTGGTCTACCTTATCGAATTTACGGCGGCATGCGATTCTTCGAGCGTCAAGAAATTAGAGACGCCTTGAGCTACATGCGCCTAATGAGCAATCGCGGTAATGATGCGGCGTTTGAGCGTGTGGTAAACACGCCAACGCGTGGCTTGGGTGATAAAACGTTAGAAACGATTCGTCTTGCAGCGCGTGATCGTGGTGCAACCATGTGGGAAGCAAGTGTTGCTTTGATAGAAGAGCAAGTGCTACCCGGTCGTGCTGCGGGTGCATTGAGCCGCTTTATCGAGCTGATTAATGCGCTTGAAGATGACACTTTAGAACTGAGTCTGCATGAACAAACTGACCACGTGATCAAATCGTCGGGTCTGTTTGCGATGTACGAGCAAGAGAAGGGTGAGAAGTCGAAGGCACGTATTGAGAACTTGGAAGAATTGGTAACGGCAACGCGCCAGTTTGAAAAGCCGGAAGATGCGGATGAGATGAGCATGCTGACGGCGTTCTTAACTCACGCAGCTTTGGAAGCGGGTGAAGGTCAGGCCGATGAGTTTGACGATGCGGTTCAGTTAATGACATTGCACAGTGCCAAAGGCCTAGAGTTTCCAATGGTATTCATGGTGGGTGTCGAAGAAGGCATGTTCCCAAGCCAGATGTCGGCCGAAGAAGCGGGGCGTTTAGAAGAAGAGCGTCGCTTGTGTTACGTAGGCATGACCCGTGCGATGGAGAAGCTTTACATCACTTACGCAGAAATGCGTCGTTTGTACGGTCAGGACAAGTACCACAAACCATCACGTTTTATTCGTGAGCTACCAGAAACCTGTCTGGATGAAGTGCGTATGAAAGCGCAAGTCAGTCGCCCTGCAAGCAGTGGTCGCTTTAGTCAAACCGCTGTGAAAGAGAACTTCAATGAAACTGGTTTTAGCTTGGGTTCTCGCGTGAAGCACCCTAAGTTTGGCGAAGGCACTATCATCAACTTCGAAGGAAGTGGCCCACAGAGTCGAGTTCAAGTGGCGTTTAACGGTGAAGGGATTAAGTGGTTAGTAACTGCTTACGCGCGTTTAGAGCAGCTTTAATCTATTACTTCTGCATCTAATAACCGTTCATTATTGAAAACAAAAAGAGCAGCCAATGGCTGCTCTTTTTTATTGTGTACCGCCTTAAGCGATCACAATACATGACTGACTAGAGGGGATCTTACAGTGCTGCAAGTGCCGCTTCGTAGTTTGGTTCTTCAGTGATCTCTGCAACCAACTCGCTGTGTGTTACCACACCTTTTTCATCCACAACGACAACTGCACGCGTTGTTAGGCTTGCTAGTGGGCCTTCAGCAATCGCTACGCCGTAGTCTGATGCGAATGTAGGAGAGCGGAAAGTCGAAGCGTGTTGAACGCCTTCAATGCCTTCTAGTTCGCAGAAGCGACCCGCAGCAAATGGTAGGTCAGCAGAAATACAAACAACCACCGTGTTCTCAAGTTCTGCCGCTTTTGCGTTGAACGTACGTACGCTCGTTGCACAAGTTGCAGTGTCGATGCTTGGGAAGATGTTTAGAACCACTTTCTTGCCTGCAAGAGAAGCAAGAGTCAGTGCAGAAAGATCGCCTGCAGTCAGTGCAAAGCTTGGTGCCTGTTCGCCAGTTTGTGGGAATGTGCCAGTTAGCGGTACAGCAGCGCCTTTGAAGGTAACGTGTGACATGAATTTGTCCTTAATTTAATTATGGTTATGAAACTAGTTGAGCCTAGTAAGACTTACGTTACTCGGAAGTGGTTAAGAAGTGAATGGTTTAAATGTCAGAATTGTAATCAAAGGTCTTTGATTTATTTGTTTTAGATGAAGAAAAGGTGAGACGACAGATAAAGAAAAACCCCGAGAGCTTGCGCTCATCGGGGTCTATAGTCTTACTCGCAGCAATCCGGCTACTAAGTGTGCTCCATGCATCAAATCCATGATAGTGTGCTGTTATCCTTCAGCGTATTCCTTTCGTCGCCTTCCTAGCGGTGTCCTTGATCTTATCCTGATCTGCCAACAATCCTCGTTAGCGCGCGTCACTTGTTCCTTGAGCGGTGTCCTTTACATCATCCTGATGTTCAGTCCTTTCCTCGTCCGGAGGTGTCCATTGTCTTTCCTTAGTAGCAACCATCCTAGTTACTATTGCGTCCATTCAATGTCCATTTCGCTATCCATGCCGATTATTCATCCTGAGTAATCGAATCTTCATCCTGAAGATAACCAAGTCCTTGGTGTTTCCTGTTCCGTGTCAGCATCCTTCCGACACCATTCATATTACCGATTCCTTATTTATCAGCAATGGTGCATAAGCGAATTTCTATATAATTATTTGAATGATAAATGTACGTATCTTTTTATTTCAATTGGTTACGATATCTAGGTGACTAATTTCGTCATCAAATATCGATATTTACTCACTGCCTTGTGAGAGATCTCGCACAAGGCAGCGAGTAAAAAGGGAGGGTTATTCCCTACTGACCAATGGCTGCACCTTCACGACGAGGGTCTGCAGCGCCTTCTAAACCATCTTTTGTGATGCGAATCGCGTGTAAACCAGAGTTAAGATCGCGAACGTTGACCTCAAATCCCATCTTTTCTAGCTCAGGTTTGAAGTTTTCCGCTGATGTTCCTTTTTCCAAATCTAGCGTACCGAAACGGTTTAGGAAGTGCGGTTGGTTGATCGCTTGCTGGATATCCATGTCCCACTGGGTATGGGCAATGATCGCTTGCGACACATAACCTATGATACGGCTGCCACCCGGAGAACCAATTGCCATGTAAGGCTTATCGTCTTGCATGATGATGGTCGGTGCCATCGAAGAGCGTGGACGTTTGCCTGGTTCTAATCGGTTCGCGATAGGCTTGCCATCGTTATGAGTCTTGAATGAGAAGTCGGTCAGTTCGTTATTCAGTAGGAAGCCTCTTACCATCAGGCGTGAGCCAAATGCATTCTCAATGGTGGTGGTCATGGATACGACATTGCCATCGCTATCGACAATATTGAAGTGGCTGGTGGACGGCAATTCAATAGATACATCTTTGCTGCGCAGCATGGCATGATCCCACGGTGGGGTACCTGATGGTGCACTGTCTAGTGCCTTTCCAGCAGTAATTAACTGGGCACGTTCCTGCAAATAGTCAGTATTCACTAACCCTTGGGTTGGCATCGGAACGTAATCTTGGTCTGCCATGTACATACCACGGTCTGCAAAGGCTAGACGAGAAGCGTCCGCTAACACTTGCCAAGATCTCGCGTCGTTTGGCCCCCATGATTTAAGATCAAACTGTTCGGTCATCGCTAAGATCTGCCCAACCGTTAATGCACCTGAACTCGGTGGTCCCATTCCGCATATATCGTAACTCTCATACGCGGAACAAACCGGTTCACGTTGCTTAATTGAATACGCATCGAAGTCTTTCTGTGCCAATACGCCAGGATTACCTTTGGCGGTTTGAACTGTATTGATGATGTCAGCGGAAATTTCGCCTTGATAGAAAGCCTTAGCACCATCTTTTGAGATAGCGTTTAACGTTGCCGCGTATTCTGGGTTCTTAAGTAGCGTACCTGCGGTTTTCGGGCTGCCATCGGCATTAAAGAAGTAGGCTTTGGTTGTGGCAAAGCGGCTTAGTCTTTCTTGGTCATTTTCAATCAAGGTGGCTAAACGTGGACTGATGGTAAAACCTTTCTCAGCCAGTTGAGCGATAGGTTTGATTAGGGATGACCATTCTAATTTTCCGTATTTCTGGTGAGTGTCCCACAATAGTTGGACTGTACCCGGTGTAGCAACAGAACGACCACCAACTACGGCATCATAAAACTTAAGTGGTTGACCGTTTTCGTCTTGGAACAGACGTGGTGTTGCATCAAGTGGTGCGGTTTCACGGCCATCGTAGGTTTTGAGTTGCTTGTCCTTGCCATCAAAATAAACAAGGAACGCGCCACCACCAATACCTGATGACTGAGGTTCCACTAAGCCAAGCATAAGCTGCACAGCAACCATGGCGTCAATCGCGTTACCACCACGAGCAAGTACATCGGCTCCCGCTTGGGTCGCCAGTGGGTTAGCCGCAGTGACCATCCAGTCGTTGGCTTTAACGAGTTGTTTGGTTTCTAAACCACTACTTTGTTCGGGAGCGACGGAATCGGCAGCTTGATTTGCCCAACTGACGTGAGAGGCAAAAAGTAGGGTAGAAGTGGCGAGGGTTGTTAGTTTTGTTTTCCACTGCATGATCTTCTCCTTTTAATATGCAGAGCTAGATTGGCAGTGGAAAGATAAGATAGCCAGTATGTTGTTAACGAATTGTAATCTTGATTCGAATTTAAGCGATTAAACCAGACAACGACTGCCAAAGAATACTCAGGCCAATCAGGCTGAATACCACGCCACATAAGCCATCAATGTATACCGTTGCTTCGCTCAGCTTTTTCTGCAGTGCTTTAGTTGAAAGCATCCAAGCCAGTAGCGAGAACCAGAATAGCGAAAGGCCGAATAGGATAAGCAGAGCAAAGCCTTTACCGGATAGAGACATGTCGGCAGGTACTAGGCTCGACATCAAGCTGATAAAGAACACTAATGCTTTTGGGTTGAGAATATTGGTCGCAAAGCCTTTCGAAAATGCTTGGCGCTTGTTGGTTAGAATTAGATCTTTCGAATTGACCGTATCGTCGTCATCGTCGTGGTTCTGAATGATTTGCCAGGTTGCTTTAAGTGCACCGTAGCCTAAGTACAGCAAGTAGCTACCGCCAGCCAATTGGATAATGGCAAATATGGTTGGTTGCTGGTGGACTAGGTAACTGATTCCCGTCAAGCTCAGTAACGAATGCAGCAAGATTCCGCAAGATAAACCAAGCGCAATGTACAAGCCTGTCTGGCGCCCGTGACGCGTCGCATTTTGCACGACTAACGCAAAGTCTGGGCCGGGGCTCATCAAAGCGATGAAGTGGATAGAGGCGAGGGTGATCAGTATGGTGACTTCGTTCATGTCAGTTCTCAATAACGTTGCCGCTATTTTTAAATAAGTAATCGTATTGAGCGTAGCTTACCGTGATTTGAAATCGAGCAATTGTAAATTATCAACACTTAGTTGATTTGTGAGGGTGGTACACCGAATGTGGTTTTGAACGCCTTGGAGAAGTGTGCTTGATCATAGAAGCCCACTTGGTGCGCGACTTTGGTACCACATATCCCAGACTTAATCAGGCGCATGCTCTGCTCCATGCGTAAACGGCTCAGCCAAGCGTATGGGGTAATGCCCATCTTGTTTTTAAAGTGGCGTTGAAACTGTGTGGTGGTGAGATCGCACAATTCAGACAGCTGCTCTAGGCGTACCGGTTGGTCGAGGTTTGCCATCAAATAGTCTTTTAGCGTGTTAACCGACTGAGTACCAAGTTGCACCTGAGTTTTCGATCCAAACTGAGCGTAACGATCAACTATTGTCGAGAATCCTTCGAACGGTAGGCAATCTTGAGCGAGTTGGCTGATGTTTGGATTGATAAGTAGCCCATGAAGGTTGCACAATTGTAAAAAAGTCGCTTGATCGGAGAGGATCAACTCCGAAAAGCCTAAAGCGTGACAATTTCCGCTGTGATCGGCAAGATCGCCCAACCATTGCGGCGAGACAGCAAACACACTCACTTGGTAGCCAGATTCTAGCTTTGAATGGCCATCGTGCAGTTCATCAGGTGGCATGATAACAACTTGGCCAGCACCAACATGGTGGCTCGTCCCTTTATAGGCGAATTTTTGCTGCCCTTGGGTAATCAAACCGATGTGAAAGTCCAAATGATAGTGGCGCTGAAAGGCAAACTCTTGGTATTGAGCTTGGATCAGGCTGATATCTTGGCTAGGTGTCGAATAGTAGTGGACTTTATCCATGGCATAAAAAAGCTTGGTTAAATAGTCATCAATTCAACCAAGCTTATCTTCGTATTCAGCGATTGTCTTGTAAAAAACGATCAGTACTAGTTGTTTCTGACTGAGTTTTTATAGGATCGATCCCTTAAAGAGAAAGAGAAAGAGAATAAAAGCTTTGTCTGATTATTGAAGTGTCGTGATACTAATAACCGACCACTTTGAGTTCTTGGAAGTTATTCCATAGAACTAAGCTTGAAACATCGCCATTGTTACCGTTACAAGTGAGGCGAATAAACTTAACCGATGCTCTATTCACGGCTTGTTCCACCAAATTGGTTGTAGTTCCAGGCGTCAAGACGCTGGTTACCAGACCGAAGTTGATGCCATCGCTACTCACTTCGAGATCAAATAGGTATTGTCGAACATCCCCTTTAGCTTGAGAGTAGAGGACCTTAGTGACGTTCGCTGCCGTGCTAAGTTCAATTAGATATTGAATACCTTGCCCTTTCGCCGTCCACTTGGTTGTACTGTCTCCGTCTACGGCCATTTGCGGTGTATGGTCGGTGCGAGTTTCAGTGGCACTGACGTTAGCAATGGATAGTTCGTTTTCCTGTCCTTCCTGATGATAATCTCCCAGAACGCCAAGATATCGACTAGCAAATGGATTGCTGTTGGCTGGCGAAAGCGAAGGGAAAATGACATCCACACCTTGTTCACTCAACCCCATCCAACGACATAAGGTCGCAGCAAGTTGTTCTGAGGATTGGCTCGGGATAAATTTATTGCCCCAAGCATCTTGACCATCTTTGATAAATTCGGGGTATCGCCCATAGCTGTTACCTCCATTGACGGCATTACCGACCACTAGCTGATTACTCCCCCAACCATGGTCGGTGCCTGATTTACTGTTGTTTTCTATGGTTCGCCCAAAATCTGACATGGTCGATGTCACAACACTGTCTTCCAAGCCAAGTTCAGCAAGAGAGGCATGGAAAGCGCTAACGGCTTGGTCGATGGTAGAAAGAAGCCCATCATGGCGTCCACGTTGGTTACTGTGATTATCAAATCCACCAATATTAACAAAAAAGACCTGACGGCTATGACCGAGATCGGATGATGCTTGGATCATTCGTCTGACCATTTTTAGCTGTGAGCCTAGTGAGCTACTTGGAATGGAGCCGTCTTCTGGGTATGAATCGAGCACGAGTTGGATCTCCTGCTGGAAATCTAATATGCCTTTCAGCCGTTTTGTATACTCTTGTTTGAACGGTGAACCGTAAGGTGCATTAACCAATTTGATGAAGTTATTGTTTATTGCACTTGAATGCCCAAGAGCATCCATAGCTCTTACACCACCAGAAGACATTGAGATATCTTTAGAATTTGCGCCAGTTAATAGTTCATTTCCAGCAAATGAAATGGAGTCGGAAATGATCGCTGTTTCACTGCGAAGGACATCCATCATCATTCCTGCCCAACCGTAGCTATGGTAACCATTACCTCCCCAACTCGACTGCCAAGCGGCTTGTTGTTTATTGTGGGCCCCAAGATTCGATGGCTTCCTGACATCGTAAAGGTTGGATTTGTTGGTTGGCTCTACTAATGGTCCTACGTTAACTATGGCTGCGGCTTGGCCTGAACTCATCATGCTGGCAAGGTTAGACATGCTGGCGTTGATGCCAAGCGCTTGCCCAGATTCTGTGCTTGGAATAGCTAAGATTTCAGAGCTGGCGAGTTGGATGTTTGGTCTCGCGGTTTGGTAGTTACTTTGGTTGTTAGCGTCGGTAGGTACGATCATATTGAACGAGTCATTTCCGCCATGTAAGAAAAGACAGATCAACGCTTTATATCCACCTTGTTCATTAGCAAAGGCGCTGCTGACTGGGATGGATAAAGAGAGTGGGACCATCCCAGATACGGCTGTACCTGAGGCTCCTTTGAGAAAACTTCTGCGTGTAATTGACATAATCTACTCCTGAACCATGAAATCGGGTGAAATGAACGCCATGAACAGCATCTTGGGTACTGCGTAATATTTGTTCCCATGACCGTGATAGATAGTGGATAGTAGGTCAGTAATTTCCTGGGATGCTTGTCCATTGAGAATGCGTAAATTAATCGCTTGAATAAGCTCAGTTTCATTTTCTGCCCTCGCTAAATCTTCTAAATCAGAAGGAGCAATATAGAGCTCTTTATTGTTGTTGCTATTTCCACGGTTCTGCCCAAAGTCTTTGAGTGTTCTGTAAAAAATGTTGTTCATGTCGATAAGTTGATTCCAGTCAATAATCTCTAACTCGGGTGCTGTTAGGCCTGCATCTGCAAGCGCGCCTTGTGGGCTGTGACTCGGCTGATAAAAATTAAATACCGAATTAGACCCAAGTGGGTACTGATTAAAGCTTTCTTTATAGTTCATTGGGTCATAAACAATATCTCCGCTGCCACCTACGTACGCTTCCATTGCTCTATAGAGATAGGTCATCGCTAGGATAGGCTCTCTGACTTTGGTGACATTGATATCACTAGTTTTGAGTAACTCTGAGTCGGTTAAAATTGCTTTGATCACCGAGCCTAAATTTCCACCTGAATTAATAAATTCAGCGGATACGCGAGAAACGTACGCTTGAGTTGGGTTGGAGGTCGTTAACTGTTTAATCAGCATTATTGAAATAAAAGGCGCGACATTGGTATGGGTGGTGATTTGGGCAATGAATTGGTCAAGATCTTCTTCAGCAGTTTGGCCGGGAGGGTAATACTGACCAAGTACCCATTTTTCATCCATGTCATGCAGTGAGTTGTCTGCAGTCATGGGTTCAAGCGTGTTGTTATTGGTGATATCCCAACCGGTAAAGACTCTTGCAGCACCTTCTACATCGACATCATCATACGTCTCGATAACGCTACCATCTGGGTAAGTGGCTTGAGTTCCATCTTGGTTTAACTCATAAAGCCCAATGGTAAAGAGTTGCATGACTTCTCTGGCGTAATTCTGATCGGGCGCTTGTCCGGTCACGCTTTCCGGTTTATTACCATTCATGGTGAGATACTGTCCCATAGCAGGAGAGAGAGTGATGTGCTTAAGTAGCGTAGCAAATGATTCAAAGGCATTGTCGGCAAGCAAATCATAGTAATTTGCTAACGCTTCTGGATCGGTAGCAAGGTTGGCATCTTTTTCACTGACTACAAATATTTGACTTAGCGCGAACGCGATCCGTTGACGTAGTTGTGCTTCGTCCCATAACGCAGTGTCAAACCATGCCCCTACACGACACTCCTGATTTGGGTTGGTGAGATTCCTTCGGTTCGCTTGATGATAAGTTCGCTCAAGATGGCGCATGTATGGTTTAGCAATTTGTTGATCTATCCAATAAGAACGATCGTCTTGTTCTTTAAACGCATTTAACTCCGATTGACGAACCCCCATGGTTGCCAAGTCTAAGAATCGAGAAGCCTGTTGGTGAGTTAAGTTATCCATATGATTTCCTCTAGCCAAATAGTGATCCCCAGAAAATGAATAGCTGGTTTCCAGTTATATTTCTGGTGTATTAAGGATTAGTTGCTAGAAGGAGGTGAATCTAGTCAGAAGTTGAGGGTTTCCCGAGAGTGTGAACCTGTGTGAAAACCCCAATGAAATGCTCGGTGTTTCATATTAAAATGTTGAAGTGGAATGCTATCTATGTGTATGAATTTACTGGATAGATCAATTCGGTGAATGTCACTTAGAGTTACTTTGAGTCATTTGTTGTGAGTGGGCTGTAGCAGGGCTTATAGCTAAAGGGGGGCGAGCTTGGTGTGATTACCAAGCTCTGATTTGATGTTTAGGTTGATTATACGCTTGAGGTTAGAGTTGCTTTTTGCTCTTTTTATTCGCTCGATACGCATCAAAGGTAAAGACAAGCAGCGCGCCCCAGATAAAGGCGAAGGTGACTACTTTATCTTGGGTGAATGCTTCTCCATAAATCAGCACGGCCAGCAGTAGCATCAAGCTTGGGCCTATGTACTGAAAGAAACCGAGTGTTGATAGCTTCAAGCGAGTTGCAGCGCCAGTAAAACACAGTAGTGGAATGGTTGTAATAACACCTGCAGCAATCAGTAATAGGTTGAGTTGCATCGGGTTCATCGATAAGTCTGAAGTTGGGCTATCAGCAATAAACAGTAAGTAGGTAGCTGCGAGAGGTAGCATCACCAGAGTTTCAATGAACAATCCTGTTTGCGCTTCTAAGCTGACTTTCTTACGTAGCAAACCATAAAAACCAAAGCTGAAGGCTAGGGCAATGGCGACGATCGGCACTGAGCCAAATGCAATCAGTTGGACTAATACACCAATGGCAGCCAGAGCAACCGCAAACCATTGTAGTTTGCGCAAGCGTTCGCCTAGGAAGAGCATACCGAGCAACACGTTAATCAGCGGGTTGATGTAATACCCCAAACTGGCATCAAGCATGTGATTGGAGTTGACCGCCCAGATAAAGATCAGCCAGTTGGCACCCACTAAAGTAGAGGTCGCCACCAAATAGAGCATTTTTGGTTTTGATGTCAAGGTGTCGCGAACTTTACGCCAGCTGCGACCAATGTGTAGTAAAAAAGCGAGTAGGAAAAAAGACCATACTACACGGTGGCTAAGGATCTCTAACGGGGAAACGTCACTTAAAGATTTGAAATATATAGGGGCGATACCCCACATGGTGTAAGCACCGACAGCAAGCAAAATACCTTGGCGCGTACGTTGTTGTTCTTCTGGAGTCATGCATCTTTCTCTAGCACAGAGTGCTTATTAATAAGATTTATAAGAGAGTTGGTCAGTATAGGAGCGATAACCCTTTTCACCTAACAATTTGCGGTTTAATTCACCAGCGTTCCCCTCTACAATGTGCGACTTGCTTGCCGAAGATGCTTGCTGATTTCATACCTCGATTAGGAACCACAATGACCGCCACTCTGATTGCTGAGCAAATACCAACTCCCGCGAATGATGCGCAAACCATCTTACAAGATGTGTTTGGCTATCAAAGCTTTCGCGATGGTCAGCAAGAGGTCATTGACCTGGCCGTTGAAGGCAAAGACAGCTTGGTGATAATGCCAACCGGTGGTGGTAAATCTCTGTGTTACCAAATCCCCGCTTTAGTTCGTGAAGGTCTGACTCTGGTTATCTCACCGCTGATCTCGCTGATGAAAGACCAAGTCGACCAACTGAAGGCCAATGGTGTTGCAGCTGAGTGTATTAACTCTTCCATGCCCCGTGACCAGTTGCTGAATGTGTTCAATCGTATGAATTCAGGCCAATTGAAGATGGTTTACGTGTCACCAGAGCGTGTGTTGATGCGCGACTTTATCGAGCGTCTGCAAGGTTTACCGCTTTCGATGATTGCGGTAGACGAGGCGCACTGTATCTCTCAATGGGGACATGACTTCCGTCCGGAATACGCATCATTAGGTCAACTTAAGCAATATTTCCCGCATGTGCCTTATATGGCGCTGACGGCAACCGCTGATGATGCAACACGTAAAGACATTATCTCGCGTCTGCAGCTTGTGGATCCGCATACCTACTTGGGCAGCTTCGACCGTCCTAACATTCGCTACAACCTCGTCGAGAAGCATAAGCCCGTGTCACAGGTGGTTCGCTACTTAGAAACACAGAAAGGCAATTGCGGTATTATCTATTGTGGTAGCCGTAAGAAAGTGGAGATGGTGACTGAGAAGCTCTGCAACAACGGTATTCGCGCCGCGGGTTATCACGCTGGTATGGACACCGATGAGCGCGCTTATGTTCAAGAAGCCTTCCAACGTGATGATATTCAGATCGTTGTCGCGACTGTAGCTTTCGGTATGGGTATCAACAAACCCAATGTGCGCTTTGTGGTGCACTTTGATATCCCACGCAACATCGAATCTTACTATCAAGAAACAGGCCGTGCGGGTCGTGATGGTTTGCCAGCAGAAGCAATGATGCTGTTTGATCCGGCTGATATGGGTTGGCTGCGTCGTATGCTGGATGAGAAAGAAGAAGGCCCGCAAAAGCAGGTTGAGATGCACAAACTGAATGCGATGAGTGCTTTTGCTGAAGCGCAAACCTGTCGTCGTCAGGTTCTGCTTAACTACTTTGGCGAATATCGCGAGAAGCAATGTGGTAACTGCGATATCTGCCTCGATCCACCTAAGCACTTTGATGCGACTCAAGAAGCGCAGAAGGCGTTGTCTTGTGTGTACCGTGTGAATCAGTCGTTTGGTATGGGCTACGTGGTTGAAGTGATGCGCGGTATGCAGAACATTCGTGTCCGCGATAATGGTCATGACAAGCTTTCTACCTATGGTATTGGCCGCGACCACAGCCATGATTACTGGATCAGTATCTTCCGTCAGTTAATCCATAAAGGTTTGTTGTTCCAGAACATCACCCGTAATTCGACTTTACAGTTAACAGAAGAAGCGCGTCCGCTACTGCGTGGTGAGATGTCTTTGGAATTGGCGGTGCCTCGTTTGGATACGGCGGTGCGTAATGCTAAGTCCGATAAACTCAGCAGCAAGAATTACGATAAGAAGTTGTTTGCCAAACTGCGTAAGCTGCGTAAGTCGATTGCTGATGAAGATGGTTTGCCACCTTATGTGGTATTCAGTGATGCGACCTTGATTGATATGGCTGAAGTACTGCCTACCTCATACGGTGAGATGCTGGCGGTTAACGGTGTTGGTCAGCGTAAACTCGATAAGTACGCCGATCCATTCTTAGATTTGATTCAAGAACACATCACGACACACGGCTAATTTTCAGGATCGTTTTCAGATAAGTCATAGTTTATAAAAACGATTGGATCATAGAACAAGAATAAGGTTGATAGGGACATGACGACACCAACAGAATTTGGCTTAAGAGAGTATTTGGCTGAGGAAGGACGTTTATTGATTACGTCTCCAAGTTTTGATTTTGATTCTTATGAAGTATTAGGTGAAAAGCTAGTGGCATTGTCATCTGCTTCTGTGGTTGAAAAACAATGGGACGCTGACATGCACTCTTGGTTGATTGATTTTGAAGATTGTCGGATGTTCTTAAAGTCTGAGCATTACAGTGAATCAATCTGGTTTGAGTCGCTAAACGCTGAAGAAAGCAGAGAAGAGTTTGATTATCTCGCGACGCTTTTCAAACGCGGTTTTTAACTTCGCTCACCAATAAAAGTGAGAATAAACGTTTGCGTCTGTTCTCACCATTGCAGCCAATATTGATTAATGTATAATCGCCCGCCGCTCGATAGAGCAAATTTTAGAAACATTTTAAATTCACATTATTGGTAAGAGCTTTCTTAGTTTATTCGAAGAAATGACTCGATTTGGGTTCCCTCACCCCCAAACCAAACTAAAAAGGTACAGCATGAGTAACTTTACCCCTGCGCAACAGCGCAAAGCCCTAGCACTATTAGTTTTGTTCCATTTAGTCATCATTGCGTCAAGCAACTATCTGGTTCAGCTACCTTTTACCGTTTTCGGTATGCACACCACTTGGGGTGCTTTCACTTTCCCGTTTATCTTCCTAGCGACTGATCTGACTGTACGCATTTTTGGTGCGCAGCTTGCTCGTAAAATCATTTTCTTAGTGATGCTACCTGCACTGGCAGTTTCTTACTTTTTGTCAGTTGTGTTCTTTGAAGGTTCATTCCAAGGGTTTAACCAACTAGGCGAGTTCAACCTGTTTGTTGCACGTATCGCCGCGGCGAGCTTCATGGCTTACCTGCTTGGTCAGATTTTGGATGTGCATGTTTTCAACCGCTTACGTCAGCTTAAACAGTGGTGGGTTGCCCCAACGTGTTCAACGTTGTTCGGTAATGCGATTGATACCATCGCTTTCTTTGCGATTGCTTTCTACCAAAGCCCAGATCCATTCATGGCCGAGCATTGGACTGAGATTGCCTTAGTCGACTACGGCTTCAAACTTATCATCAGCTTAGGTTTATTCGTTCCGATGTACGGCGTGCTTTTGAACTACATCGTTAAAAAGCTGACGGCGGTAAACCCAGACTTTAAAGCGACAGGCGTGAACGTTTAAGGATTCAGGTTAGAAACGCATTAATGCCAAGATAAGAAAAAGCCCAAGTTAGTCTACTAACTTGGGCTTTTTTAATGTCTAGCGTCAGATATTAATATCAGAGGCATTCAATATTCAGTGGCCAGCCAATATCGGTTTGTCTATTCGACTCGATCTCTAGTTCTGCAGCAGTAAGCGGGTTATCTGCTAACCATTGCTTAGAAAGCGTCAAGGTTAGATTGTTATCATCCGTCGTCAGCTTGAACTCAGGTTCTAGCGCTGGATTACGACGGTGAGTCAACAAAATAGCCAAACGCAGAATACGTAAGATACGTTTGCTACTCGTTCCTGAGATTGCGTGCTGCTCTGGCAATGAGGTTAACTGCTCGCGGTAGCGACGAGTTAACTCACCCAAGTAGTGCTTTTGCGCTCGAGTAAAGCCTGGTAGGTCTAAGTTCTGCAGTAGGTAAGCGCTGTGCTCGCCGCCTTTTTTGAAATCGATGGTTAAACCAATCTCATGAAGCTTAGCTGCAGTTTGCAGTAGGACACCAGCTTGAGGTTCTGAAACCCACGCTTCGGCGCCCGCTTGATCTAACAGCGTTTGTGCAACTACAGCAACTTGTTCACCGTAGCTTACGTCCATTTGATAGCGCGATTGAACACTCTTGATGGTACGTGCACGGATGTCTTCTTGGCGCAGCTCATCAACCATCTCGTAGGCTAGGCCTTCACGGAGTGCACCGCCTGCGAGTGTCATTGAATCTATTTCAAGCAACTCAAAAATAGCAATAAGAATAGAAAGGCCACTCGGGAACACTAATGCGCGTTCAAGAGTCAGTCCTTCGATTTCTAGCTCTTCCAAGCGCTCAGTAATCATGGCTTGTTTTTGTAGGCGCTTAAGTTTGGCATGAGTAATGACTTCATCCATGCCTTGAGCCAACATGATTTCTTGCAGTGCCTGAACAGTACCACTGGCACCCACACACACATCCCATCCGATATCAGTGTAGCTATCGAGGATAGGAGCTAACGTCGACTTCGCCGCTTCAATGGCGTTGTTAAAGTTAGTTGCGGTTAATTGGCGATCTTTAAAGTGGCGCTCAAGCCAAGTAACACAGCCCATCTTTAGGCTGGTTAGTGCTTTCGCTGAGAAGCCTTCACCAATGATCATCTCGGTGCTTGCGCCACCAATATCAACAACCAGTCGGCGGCCGCTGCCACCAGAAGTGTGCGCTACGCCTTTATAGATAGTCGCAGCTTCTTCTTCACCAGAGATAACATTGATGTCGTAACCAAGGATCTGGTTCGCTTTCTTTAGAAAGATATCCACATTGATAGCGGTACGTAGGGTCGCTGTACCGACAATGCGGATATTTTCTTTCGGAATATCTTGCAGTCGCTCTGCAAAGAGACTCAAACAGTCCCAACCGCGCTGCATGGCTTCAGTACTAAGCGCATTATTTTCATCTAAGCCTGCAGCTAAACGCACTTTGCGCTTAATTTTAGCCATGGTTTGTACGCTGCCATCGATATGACGCACAACGAGCATATGAAAACTGTTCGACCCGAGGTCGATTGCAGCGTAAAGCGGGGGTGACACTGTTTGACTCATAAGCGACTAAGCTTCCTTGTTATGACGCGGTTGGCGTGGGCGACGGTTTTGGTTTGGCTTACGGTTACCGTTGCGTGGGCCATTGTTGTTTGAACGGCGCTGTTGCGGGTTACGTGTGCGTAAGCGCAATGGTGCTGGTAGATCTTCTAGTAGTGCAGAAGAGTCGTAGTCAGACACAGGGATAGCGTGCTCAATGTATTCTTCGATTGGTGGCAAGTTGATTGCGTAATCTTCACAAGCAAAGCTGATCGAGTGACCACTTGCGCCAGCACGACCTGTACGGCCGATACGGTGAACGTAATCTTCACAGTCGTCTGGTAGGTCGAAGTTGAATACGTGTGTTACTTGAGGAATGTGTAGGCCACGTGCTGCAACGTCGGTTGCGACAAGCAGGTCAACATCACCTTTAGTGAATTGCTCAAGAATCTTTTCACGTTTCTTTTGAGGAACATCGCCAGTTAGCAGGCCAACGCGGTGACCATCTGCAGCTAGGTGACCCCAAACAGACTCACACTTGTGTTTAGTGTTAGCGAAGATGATAGCGCGCTCTGGCCATTCTTCTTCAACTAGCGTCTGTAGCAGTGCCATTTTGTGTTCGTTTGATGGGTAGAATAGCTCTTCCTGAATACGGTGACCTGTTTTACGCTCTGGCTCAACAACAACATGCTCTGGGTTGTGCATGTGTTCGAACGCTAGTTCTTGTACGCGGTAAGACAATGTCGCAGAGAACAGCATGTTCAGGCGATCTTTTGGCTCAGGCATACGGCGGAACAAGAAGCGGATGTCTTTGATGAAACCAAGATCGAACATGCGATCGGCTTCGTCAAGAACAACAGCTTGAATGTGGTTAAGGTTAAATACCTTTTGCTTGTAGAAATCGATGATGCGGCCAGTCGTACCAATTAAGATATCTGCGCCTTCTTCGATCTTACCTAGTTGCTTGTCGTAGCTTTCGCCACCGTAAGCAAGTGCTGCCTTGATACCTGTGCTTTCAACCAGAGAGTCAGCATCGTTGTAGATCTGAATCGCGAGTTCACGCGTTGGTGCCATAATAATCGCACGTGGCTGGTTAGGCTTACGCCCTTCATGCTCAGGTGTTTTTAGCAGGTGGTTAAAAGTAGCAGTAAGAAACGCAAGCGTTTTACCAGTACCCGTTTGGGCCTGGCCTGCAATGTCTTGGCCGGTGAGCAGTACCGGGAGCGCCAAGGCTTGGATAGGGGTACAATAATCGAACCCTTTTTTCTCCAATCCTTCAATGACTTGCGGAAGTAAATCCAAGTCGGCGAACTTTTGCTCTGTGATATGCGTCTTTTTCATTGCTATAGAATATCAGCTTAAGCTTGCAATACGAAAGTAAATACATTCCAATAGGGCATCTATTTACTGGTTATCATCCAACCAGTTCTAAAAAACACATTGGAGTGGAAGATGAGTGATAAGATTTTGCAGCTAACTGATGACGGTTTTGATAACGATGTAATCAACGCTGCAGGCCCTGTTCTTGTTGATTTTTGGGCAGAATGGTGTGGTCCATGTAAAATGATTGCGCCGATTCTTGACGAAATCGCAGACGAGTACGAAGGCAAGCTCACAATCGGTAAATTAAATATCGATCAAAATGCTGGTACTCCACCAAAATTTGGTATTCGCGGCATTCCAACGCTACTTCTTTTCAAAGATGGCGGCGTAGCAGCGACTAAAGTTGGTGCATTATCTAAAACTCAACTTAAAGAGTTCTTAGACGCTAACCTTTAATCAGGTCAGCATTTGAAAAGAAACCGTGCAGTTAACAAATGCGCGGTTTTGTTTTTTCTAAGCTATGGACTAGTCTTAGTTTTAGTGCTAATTTATCGCACGTTAATTGAACGAATTTCTCTTCTTGGTCGATCCTGTGACCAAATCCTTCTTAACTTAAGAAAACAGATCCTATTTTGACTAAACAAACTTCCACCACTATGAATCTTACTGAACTGAAGAACAGACCTGTGTCTGAGCTTGTTAAACTTAGCGAAAGCTTAGGTCTTGAAAATCAAGCTCGCCTAAGAAAACAAGACATTATCTTCTCCATCCTTAAAGCGCATGCAAAAAGTGGTGAAGACATCTTTGGTGATGGTGTTCTAGAAATTCTTCAAGACGGTTTTGGTTTCCTACGTAGCGCCGACAGTTCATACCTGGCTGGCCCAGATGATATCTACGTATCTCCAAGCCAAATTCGTCGTTTTAACCTTCGCACAGGTGACTCTATTGGCGGTAAAATCCGTCCACCTAAAGATGGCGAACGTTACTTTGCACTGCTTAAAGTAAATACGGTTAACTACGACAAGCCAGACAACGCTCGTAACAAGATTCTTTTCGAAAACCTTACTCCTCTTCACGCCAACGAACGTATGGTGATGGAAGCGGGTAATGGCGCAACTGAAGATATTACGGCTCGTATTCTTGACCTTGCATCTCCGATTGGTAAAGGTCAGCGTGGTCTGATTGTTGCTCCGCCTAAAGCGGGTAAGACAATGCTTCTGCAAAACATTGCTCAAAGCATTGCTCGTAACCACCCTGAGTGTGAACTAATGGTTCTGCTTATCGATGAGCGTCCAGAAGAAGTAACGGAAATGCAGCGTCTAGTTAAAGGCGAAGTAGTTGCTTCGACATTCGATGAGCCAGCATCTCGCCACGTACAAGTTGCAGAAATGGTTATCGAGAAAGCGAAACGCCTTGTTGAACACAAGAAAGACGTAGTTATCCTACTGGATTCTATTACTCGTCTAGCTCGTGCTTACAACACTGTGATCCCTTCATCAGGTAAAGTTCTTACTGGTGGTGTTGACGCGAATGCTCTACATCGTCCAAAGCGTTTCTTCGGTGCGGCACGTAACGTAGAAGAAGGCGGTAGCTTAACGATCATCGCAACAGCACTGGTTGATACTGGTTCTAAGATGGATGAAGTTATCTACGAAGAATTTAAAGGTACAGGTAACATGGAACTGCACCTTAACCGTAAGATTGCTGAAAAGCGCGTATTCCCAGCTATCGACTTCAATCGTTCTGGTACTCGTCGTGAAGAGCTTCTTACCAAGAACGATGAACTACAGAAGATGTGGATCCTGCGTAAGATTGTTCACCCAATGGGCGAAATCGATGCAATGGAATTCCTTATCGACAAGCTAGCAATGACCAAAACGAACGATGAGTTCTTTGACGCAATGCGTCGTCAGTAATATTGATTAGCTGATCGTTATTTAATAAGCGCTGCCCTCGGGTGGCGCTTTTTATTTGCATTTTGTAGCGGCAGCTTGCAGAATGAGCAAAAGTGTTACAAGGAAGTTAAAATGCAACATGGACTGTTGTCATCATTACTCTTGTCTACTTCACTGTTATTTTCACCGGTTGGTATGAGCTATGCCACCGAGATGTCTCCACTTACAGTAGAGTCTTGGCTTGAGAATGATCAAGTAAAACTGAAAACTGCTGAACTACTCGAGCTTGTCGCACGTGACGAAGTCAACTCACTACGCTTTGCGCTTGAGCGCCTGACATTTCCCCAGCAAGAGGTGGCTCGTTACCAACTCTTGAAGAAGCTTGAACAGCAAAAAATCGTACTCACACCCAAGATGTCTATCTTCATCGAGCAGCAACTCGCTATCACGCCCACTTATCAAGTATTAGAGCGTGGAGATGGTTACGAGTTTACGGTACCTGCCTTTAATTATCCTTCAATTGCTAATCGTCTCATCAAGCAGTGGCGTCAAGATCAGAAGACACTGGTGTTTGTGCTAGATGCAGAGAAGCAGGACCTCGACTTAAAAGAGTGGTTATCTGGATCTGAACATCAAGTTCAAACGCGAGAAGCGCTGCTCATTAGAGAGCTAGATAGTTTGTCTCCTGAAGCGGTTGGTTATCTAACTAAGCAACTCACCGCATCTTCTATTGTTAGCTGGTTACCTTCCACTGAGGTGGTGGTTCGATTAGCGCAAGTGAGCGAAGATCCAGAGGCCTATAAGATTTTATGGCGAATGAAGGCCGATTATCATAGCCAAGCTGAGCTAGTTCGCCTTGCTGGCACCAAACAAGCGTTCGCGTTAGAACAAGTAATGGCTGCGACTAAAAATCCGCGTTTGAAAGATGAAGCGATTACCTTGCTCACCAAGGTTAACCCGTTATCAGAAGAGGTGAAGCAGTTTCTTGTCTCTAGGATGGCGATTGCCGATGAAGCCCCATTAGTCGCGCGTGAACTCGCCAAACAAGGTCATACGCGATGGTTGCAAGATCTCGTCAATGATAACCCTCAGGTGAAGAGCTCTTTGATCGAGCAAGCATTACCGTAAAGTGGATTTTGCCTCTCAATAACCACACTAAAAAGGGGGATCTCAGCGTCACCCTTTTTGATATACTGAGCGCAGAATAATCAGCATGTAGAAGTCCTATGAGTTTTAAAGATTTACGTGATTTTATCGACCATCTTGAAAGTATTGGTCAGTTGAAACGCATTTCTCACCCAGTCGATCCAGACTACGAAATGACCGAGATTAGCGACCGTACTCTACGTGCTGGTGGCCCGGCTCTTTTGTTTGAAAATCCAGTAGGCTATGACATGCCTGTTTTGACTAATCTATTTGGTACACCTAATCGGGTTGCTATTGGTATGGGGCGTCAGGAAGTCAAAGAACTGCGCGAAGTGGGTAAGTTGCTTGCTTACCTAAAAGAACCAGAGCCACCAAAAGGCTTTAAAGACGCTCTTGATAAACTGCCTGTGTTTAAGCAAGTCTTAAACATGCCAGCTAAACGCCTTCGCAAAGCGGCTTGTCAACAAGTGGTATGGCAAGGCGATGACGTCGACTTAGATAAAATCCCCGTGATGAGCTGTTGGGCTGACGATGTCGCGCCATTGCTAACGTGGGGATTAACGGTTACTCGTGGTCCGAACAAGAAACGCCAAAACTTAGGTATCTATCGTCAGCAGAAGATCTGTAAGAACAAAATCATCATGCGTTGGTTAGCCCACCGTGGTGGCGCGCTGGATCTACGCGATTGGATAGAAACCAACCCAGGTAAACCATTTCCGGTATCGGTAGCATTTGGTGCCGACCCTGCCACCATTCTTGGTGCGGTTACGCCAGTGCCGGATACTTTATCTGAGTACGCGTTTGCAGGCTTACTACGTGGTAGTAAAACTGAGGTCGTTAAATCAATCAGCAACGACTTAGAGGTTCCTGCAAGTGCTGAAATCGTGATGGAAGGTTACATCGACCCGAATGAATTTGCGGATGAAGGGCCTTACGGAGACCATACTGGTTACTACAACGAGAAAGAAAAGCACCATGTGTTTACTATTACTCATGTAACTATGCGCGAAAACCCTATCTATCACAGCACCTATACTGGCCGTCCACCTGATGAGCCTGCGGTATTGGGTGTTGCACTAAATGAAGTGTTTGTGCCTATTCTTCAAAAGCAGTTCCCAGAGATTGAAGATTTTTATCTACCGCCTGAAGGTTGTTCGTACCGAATGGCAGTCGTGACCATGAAGAAGCAATACCCAGGTCACGCCAAGCGAGTGATGATGGGTGTATGGTCTTTCTTACGCCAATTCATGTACACCAAATTTGTATTGGTGTGCGATGAAGATGTCAATGCACGCGATTGGTCTCAAGTAACCGCAGCGATGTGCGAACATATGGATCCGTCACGTGATAGCTTGATGATAGAGAACACGCCGATCGATTCATTGGATTTTGCATCGCCCGTGGTTGGGTTAGGTTCTAAGATGGGCCTAGATATCACTAAGAAGTGGGATGCAGAGTTAGCGCTATCTCCAGATATTCAATCAGCACCTACAAATAGTGAATATATAGAGGGTAGCTTGGCTGAGTTAACTAAGGCTCACCCTGAAATTATTGATATTCACCTACAGAACGACAACGCCAGTATGGTTGTGGTGTCTATTGATAAGCAAGCTACAGGTAATGGTAAGAAAATCATGGAAGCAGTTTGGTCTCAATTTGATGAGAACAAGTTTGTTATCGTGTGTGACGGCGATGTCAACGTGAGTGATTGGAATGACATTATTTGGGCGGTAACGACAAGAATGGATCCGGAGAGAGATACGTTATTCCTACAGAATGAAAATGGACATTCCAAAATGGGTCTCGATGCGACCAATAAGTGGGAAGGTGAATGCCTTCGTGAGTGGGGTGTACCAATCACAAAAGATCCTGATGTCGTCAAAAAGATTGATAGCATCTGGGAACAGCTAGGAATTTCATGAGCTACCAAGTAGTCTTATACCCAGAAAACATCAGTTTCACCGTAGAAAAAGGGCAAACGGTCTTGGATGCTGCGCTCAACAGCGATATCTATTTCCCAAACCGTTGCCAAGTTGGCGCATGCGCAATGTGTATGTGCAAAAAATTAGAAGGGCAAGTGAGTTACCACCTTGAACCCATGCTCACAGAGAAAGAGCAGCAACAAGGCTGGATTTTTGCTTGCCAAGCATTTGCAGAAAGTAATTTAGTTCTAACCTTTGCCGATTAAGGGTTAGTAAGAGGAAGAACATGACTATTAAATGTAAAGTGAAGTCTATCGAGCCTTTGGCTTGTAATACTTACCAAATCCTACTTCACCCAGAAACACCCGTCGCTTTTAAAGCGGGCCAGTATCTGATGGTTGAAATGGGCGAGAAAGATAAGCGCCCATTCTCTATCGCAAGTAGCCCTTGCCGTCACGAAGGTGAACTTGAACTACACATAGGCGCTGCTGAGCACAATGCTTACGCACTAGAAGTGGTTGAAGCGATGAAGAAGGCACAAGCTGAAAATGGCGATATTGCTATTGATGCTCCACACGGAGATGCTTGGATTAAAGAAGAAAGCGATCGCCCTCTATTATTGATTGCTGGTGGTACTGGTTTCAGTTACGTGCGTTCTATTCTGGATCATTGCATCGCGCAAAATAGCTCGAAAGAGATCTACCTATATTGGGGCGCGAAAGATGAGTGCCAGTTATATGCGAAAGAAGAGCTGGTTGGCATTGCAGAAAAGCATAGCAACGTACATTTTGTACCAGTAGTAGAAGAAGCACCGGAAGTGTGGCACGGTCAAACAGGTAATGTGCTTGAGGCTATCACGCAAAGTTTCGAATCATTAGCTGATTTTGATATCTATATTGCAGGTCGTTTTGAAATGGCGGGTGCTGCAAGAGACCTATTTACTCAGAATAAAGAAGCAAAGCGTGCTCATATGTACGCTGATGCTTACGCATTTATCTAACAATACCTTTAGATTTTGAGTAAAAAGAGAGCAGAAATGCTCTCTTTTTTACGTTTAGGTGAACTATTAGGCAGTTAACCCCTATTTATTCATTTTTTATGAAAAAGTAGTTGCTAAGCTGAGAGGGTTCCCTATAATGCGACACCACTGAGACGGCAGACGCCACAAGGCTTCAGCAAGAATCAGTAAGACGGAAAGCGACAAAAAATTAATTTTCAAAAAGTGTTTGACACTGAATGTTAATTCGCTAGAATGGCCGTCCACTTCGAGAGGCTCCTTACTTAAAAGGAACGCTTAAGAAGTTAAGCTCTTTAACAATTTAAACCTATCAATATGTGTGGGCACTCGTTGATGAATATCAAAACGTTATTACTTAGGTAGTAACCGTTACTTCGGTAACAAAATGATTTCAATGAACTGAGTGACCAATACGTTTAACTACTTGTAGTTATTCGGCACAGTCAATTCATTACCATTCTGTTGGAATGGTAATAGCTTTAGAATTACATATTTACTTCGGTAAATATTAGTTTTGAAGTCAGTATTCGTTGAGTCACACCTATTAATTTAGGTAATCAAAACTTTAAATTGAAGAGTTTGATCATGGCTCAGATTGAACGCTGGCGGCAGGCCTAACACATGCAAGTCGAGCGGAAACGACACTAACAATCCTTCGGGTGCGTTAATGGGCGTCGAGCGGCGGACGGGTGAGTAATGCCTAGGAAATTGCCTTGATGTGGGGGATAACCATTGGAAACGATGGCTAATACCGCATAATGCCTACGGGCCAAAGAGGGGGACCTTCGGGCCTCTCGCG
>NZ_PIGD01000003.1:0-365727 GCF_003050085.1 Vibrio sp. 10N.286.48.B8
ATTTTCTGTGCAGGCGACTCTTTAGGCTTAGGTGATTGGCTCATGACATTCATCCTTGGATTTTGCGCCCAATTCATCTTACCGTGCTTTCGAAGCCAGGTTAAAACGGTTGAACGGCCTTGAATACCATAAATGGTTTGGGCTTGTTTATATGTCATATCGCCTCTTTCTACAGCGGCGACGACCTGTAATTTAAAGCCTAGTGTGTAATCACGCTGAGTGCGCTTAACGTAGGTATTATTTGAAGTAGTCATAATTCGTCCTCAATGTGTAAACACATTTCAGGACGAGACAATCTAATACAAAAAAGCGCGTTACTGCTACTCGGCAATAACGCGCTTTTTTTATCTAAATTGAACTGTGTTTATCTATTTATCTGTTTATCTGTTTATCTGTTTATCTGTTTATCTGTTTATCTGTTTATCTGTTTATCGCCAAATATGAACCAGCCGCAATCATTATTCCACCAGCACTTTGGTTTAATCTTTTATGAGTGCGTGGTGTTTTAAGTAAACTTGCCATTCTGCCCGCGCCCATTGCAATGATCATTAAACCGGACATCAAAGCAACCGCCGCTAAAACAGCAACCAAGACGATATCTTGTGAACGCAAAACAGTCAGATCAATAAACGTTGGCAAGAATGAAATATAGAACAAAATCACTTTCGGGTTTGATGCTGAAATCAAAAAGCCTTGTGCGAAACTGGCGAGTTCCGATTTCTGACTTTGTTTTGCTGCGAGCTCAGCTGTGCCTTGCACTTCAGGTAGGCTCTTAAACATCTTGTAGCCCAAGTAAATCAAATAAGCGGCACCAACGTAGCGAATCACCTCAAAAGCAAACGACCAGTTCTCAGCAATCGTCGCTAGACCAAAACAGGCAAGCGCAAGATAAATCAGATCACTGCATATCATTCCTACAGAAAGAGAAATGCACTTTCGCCACCCATCGACCATACCACGAGCCAAAATCGCAAATACACCGGGACCCGGAGTAATGCCAAATATAAACATGGCAATAAAGAATGTAACTGCGCCTTCTAATGACATTGGCTTGTCCTTACTTATAACCCAACATGATTGATCACGAACGTATCATGGAGTTTCGATTCAGGTAAAGAGTGTTTTGGTCTGCGAAGATTCAAAAAGCTCATGTTTGAATAACTGTCATACGTAATTTCCCCACAAAGCACCAAGTGTTTTATCTAAGGTAATAAAAAAGCGAACCTAATGGCTCGCCTCTACAAAATATTGACTACGAATCAACGTAGCAAGATTAGTTCGCCATTGGTGACAACAGCTCAGGGTTAACCACCAAGTTTCTCACACCGTGGGCGTGGTCTTCGTTAAAGTCATTGCCTTCACACCAGTTCCCGACTGTCGCGATGTTTACTTTCGCTACTTGTGGACGAACACTCCATGTTACTTGGAAAGGTGAACCTTGCTCGTTGTAACCTGGGCCCGTTGTTGAACCTGCGTATTGAATCGCTGAACCCGTATCTTGTGGGATGTTGGTTGCTTGGTGCAATCCATTCACTTTTGAGTGCTTAGCCAATGCTTCGAAGTCGAGTGCTTTGTCGTCATTCACTAATACGTATACTTGGGTCTCCACACGCAGTTGCGGATTGGTAATCGCATCGTTGAAACAAGCACCCAGTGTTTCACCCGGCTCTACTTGTGCCGTTGAATACACGTAATGCACTTCGATGGTATCGCCCGAATGCAAAGAACCATGCTCGCTCGGACAAACCTTGCCCTCAAATGGTTTTAGTTCAGCCTCACTTAGCTTACCAGTGTATTTAAAGCCACTCTGGAAACCCTTGCCATCACCGTTACCAGCGTATTGGGTAAACTCGCCACCTTTGTGCTCTGCGTTCTTATGGAAGTGGATATTACATAGGTTCATGGCTGTTGAATCTGGCGCATCAGAAAACAATCGAGCGTTTGTTCCTTCTACTGAACCTAGATCACGAGGCGCTTGCGGACCAAAACCTTGCCCTTGGGTATTTTCAGAAAGCTTCGCTCTTTGTTCTGCGATAACACCATCTGAAACAGACTCATGGTTCGCGTCTGATGCGTTTGCTTGAGCAGATAACATCACCATCGCGACGCTTAAAAACACACTCTTGTTGTTCATATTTCTTCCCTAGAATGTTGATAGCTAAACTTAAACCAAACTTAACAGCAAACATCTTACTATGCTCACACATGAATATAAGCCTTGTCTTTGTAAGATTAGATTTCATCGCTTACTTTGGGAGAGTATTCAAATCCTTGGTGCATATAACAAGATCAACAGGTTAAATACGGCGAGCCCCTTCCATAACAAGTAAATACCGAGCTGTGCTGACCTGCCCCTTACTCGAGTCCAGCTCATATTGTGTTAGTGAGCGCAAACAAGACGTTACGTAATCCTGACGAGCTGACTGCCAGTCACCTAATAAGAAACAAAAAAGGCGAACCACATGGTTCGCCTTTTTTGTTTAGTACTAGTTTTTAAAATCGAGCTATTGTGCTGGTCGCGTTCCTGAAGCAAATATTCCGAAAGTCATGACATTTAAAGCATCTGTCACACCTTCCAATGATTTTATGACCTGCTTCGTAGGCCCGTTATTGAATATATGATTACCTAAGCCTTTTTCACTGTGAACCCTTGCATGATCCTCGGTGACTTGTTTATCTGTCACTTGCATCTGTTGATTAGTTTTTGCTGGTTCACTCAATTCATGAGAAGCCGAATCTCCATCGCTATTGATATCACTGGTATCTGCAGTAATAACGGAACTCTCGTTAACGTTATTTGCGACAGGCTCAATGGCCACTTCACTTGCCGTCTCCTTGACCACAGCCTTTTCGACGCTGTTATTAAGCACATTCTCATTGCTTGATGTATTTTCGTCGGTTTGATTTTCACTTGTTGTCGCACAAGCGGATAAAAGCAACAGGCTAATAGTTATTATGATTAATTTTCTGACCATGACGATTGGGACTGGATTAATAAAACATTGTTCAATTGTAAGTAACTTATGCTAGGAGTTCCAGTGACACGCTTGTTTTGTCGTAACCAGATGTGTACATAATTACTTACTACTTGATGAATCAATAGTTTACTCTCAGCTAAACTTAAAGTTCGTTAAGATAATTTCATAGGTAGTGATGACTGACCTTAATAGTTTGATACCTCAATCAGATTACCATCAGGGTCGCGGAGGTAAATTGAGGTGATCTTGGCCACTGCACCGGTTCGCTCTACAGGGCCCTCCTCTATAGTGACACCTTGTCCCGTAATATGATCGAATACCTCATCAATCGGTGTGCTGGTGATGAAACATAGGTCGGCACTCCCCGCTTGTACATGCTTAGCCTTAGGTTCGAACTCCTGCCCTTGCTGATGAAGATTTATCTTTTGGTTACCAAACGACAGTGCCCAGCGCTCCTCACCAAACTGAATCGGTTTCATCCCCAACACTCTCTGATAGAAGTCTACCGTTATCTCGATATCTTTAACGGTTAATACAAGGTGATCTAAGTGACTGATATCCATAAATGATTGCTCTCCGTAAGTGACAGGCCTGCTAATTAACTCCTCTACAAGATTTGATAAAAATCCAGAGCGTTATTCACTCATAATCTAACGCTTAGAAAAGTGATACAACAGCCTTTTACGGCTATAGATCCCATTATCAACGAATAAAGGGAGCACTTCTAAGTACTCCCTTTGCAGCGTTATTCTAACTAAATTGATTGGTTAAATTAGTGACATAAACCTTCATGCGTCCAGTACCAATAGTTTTCAAACGGATCAGCCCCCCAGTTATCTGTTGTAGACGTAAAACGGTTGCCCCAATATTGAACCGACGCCCCAGCTGGGTAGAAAATATTCGGGCTCCATTCTGGCACATCCACACACATGTCCTGAGGATCAGGTTGAGGACTAGGGTTTGGCAGTTCTAGTACAGTGCTGACCGCTACATAAGCGTCTGTTGACCCTTGCGCACCCGATACCATTACGTAGATATCATCCCCTTGTATACCACCAAAGCCACAGTACTCGTTGTTATCCAAGTTAGTAGACGAACAATCGTAGTCATTTGATGATGCTGGACGACCGATAGCAACATATAGATCGACGTTACCGTAACCATTGTAAGTTTGGATCCAAACATCACCTTCAGAGCTGTTCTTCAGAACAAACTGCTGTTGATCGTTACCGCTACTCAACACAGGCGCAGGAACGTTCAATTCTAAATTGTTGATGCCCGGTGTCGGTGTCGGTGTCGGTGGATTAGGGTTTGGATTCGGCTGACCAGAACCACAGTTTTGGACATTAACGCCGACCTGACTAAACGCATTACGCACCGAAGATGCTTCATAACCTAGCTTTTGTGCCGCCTTACAAACCCCTTCCGCACCTGATTGGAAGTTCGATTTTGATGTCCAATAAAGTTGGTTTGCCGTAGCGTAAGTCATGAACGCCTTTTTAATGTCCCAACCGTTGCTGGTGGCTAGATGGTAGAATGCTTTGTTGAAAATACCCGAGCTATGGTGAACGTCAATCCCGTTGTAATATTGGTTAACGTGATCGATAGACATACCATCTTGGCTAGGTTGAATGAAATAGCGCATCGCAGGGCTGTACTTCATTACGTGCTCACCCATCTTCCAGTTAAAGCTGCCATGAACATATTCGCTTAAAGCCGCTGCAGCAACATCAGAGAAAGACTCATTCATGCCGCCCGACTGACCGCGGTACTCAAGGTTTGAATTTTGTTCAGTAAAACCGTGGCTTACCTCATGCGCGATCACATCCCACGTCGCCAATGGATACATAGATTGGTTACCATCACCAAACGTCATCTGTTGGCCATCCCAGAATGCATTGCCGTAGTTCGAACCGTAGTGCACACGCATCGTTAGTTTTTGCTGGATAGGACGAGTGTTCAACCACTCTTTGTACATGTCAAAAACACGCTGGCCGAAGTAATGTGCATCGTTCATTGGTGCATACGCGCCGTTAATCGCACGGTAATCATTGACGTTCCTACCGTAATTACCATTACAGGCAAACTGATGAACCTGACCATAGTCTTGGCGATTATTCATATTCATCGTAACAACGTTTTGACTGTCCATCTGGCAATATGAGTTAACCTGGAAACCACCGTATTGAGTATTCGGGCCAAAATAGTAACGACCGCTTTTCTCGTTTCCACCAGGGCCTTCGGCATCAATGAACGCAATAGCTTCCCACTGGTCAAGTAGCTCGCCAGATTTAGCGTCTACAAGCGTAATTGGTCGTGAAGGTCCCATACCTTTTGTTTGTAAGAAATCAACTTTATAAATCAGGTGTGCTTGTTGCTGTTCATCAAGCCAAATGAGGAGGTCAGCATTTGGATTACGAATCGTAGCTGCAGCCACGCCCTTGTGCTGTGACTTAGCAATCGCTATTGCTTGCTGGGCGTTGATCATCGGCAAAGTAGAACCGATATCAGCTTCGATACCCGTTAAAACTTGCCCGTCTATTGCTTGAGCAATGCCTTGCTGAGAATGATCAACCACCACTGACTGACCATAAACCGGAATGCCATAGTGGAGCTGTTGTTTACGCAGGAGTGTCGTTGTACCGGTATCGACTCGACTTGCTTCATAGTAAGCAAGTGGTTGACTTACAGCACTAAAGCCCTGATTTTTTTGATTTAGAATGATTGATAGATCGACATCGGAATAATTCACTACATTGGCAGCTTGAGAAGTAAACGCTATTGGGAATAGCATTAGTAAATGTGTACCACGCATACATCACCTTTATAATTTTTGTTTTTATAAATTCACCCACTGGATGAGCGCGCATCTTAACGATAGATTATGCGCATGATTAAATGCATTTAGTTTTATATGTGACATTGATTCAGAAGATAATCTTTCACGAAAATAAAAGTGAGGTGGGGAGTCAAAAAAACCATACTTTCCGCCACTTAGCAACAACTCAACAAATCGACGTAAAATATGGAGGGGTATCTAATTTCCGACAATACTCGGAAATTTCATGCTTCGAATCGTTACGAGATTAAGGTTCGATATCGATTTTCAAATAACGGCGCCAACTCACCCCTATTAGATTCAGAGCCCGAAAATAGTTAAAGACGGTTTCGTGCAAAATCGTAATAAGGGTGTATTACCTAGCGTGCGGACTTAACCTAGTGTTTATTAAGCATGCAAATGACCAATTTATTGTTGGCTATCTTAACAAGTGCCATTGCCGTCAATCAGAGTATATTCAGCCCAAACACGTCCTTTACATCGAATAAAACGGCTTCTGTTTTCTCTCTCGATACTTGTGTACCTTTGCGTAAAATATCAATGAGCTGTGCTTTGTCGTCTAATAATTCAGCTCTGCGTGCTCTAATCGGGCGAATCATCTCTTGTAGACACTCTTCCAATACCTTCTTAGTTTGGCCATCCCCTAACCCGCCTCTGCGATAGTGATCTTTTAGTTCATTGACGTACTGAGCGTCAGTATGGAAAGCATCAAGATAGGTAAACACGATGTTCCCTTCAACTTGGCCCGGATCTTCGATTCGTAGATGATTTGGATCGGTATACATGGATTTGACTGCGGCACGAATCTCTTTCTCTGTCGCACCTAAGTTGATAGCGTTGCCCATTGATTTCGACATCTTACTTTTGCCGTCGGTGCTCGGAAGACGAGAGGCATTGCTAAGCAGAGGTTTACACTCATTTAAAATTGGCTTGCCCGCGAGTGAGTTAACTTTTCTCACGATCTCGTTGGTCTGTTCTAGCATTGGCAATTGGTCGTCACCCACCGGAATCAAGGTCGCGTTAAACGCCGTGATATCAGCCGCCTGTGAAATCGGATAAGTCAGAAAACCAGCTGGAATTGAGCGACCAAACTCCTTGTTTTGAATCTCGCTTTTAACTGTTGGGTTGCGTTCCAAACGAGCGATAGAAACAAGGTTACTGTAAAACATGGTGAGTTCGGCCAGTGCTGGTAACTGAGACTGGAGGCAAATCGTGGTTTTTGTTGGGTCGATACCTACCGCTAGATAATCAGCAACAACGTTGAGGATGTTAGACGAAACCTTGGCAGGGTTATGTGCATTGTCGGTAAGCCCTTGCATGTCAGCGACCAATATCGTTTGGTCGTGAATATGCTGCAATGAAGTCCTCTGCTGAAGTGAACCTACATAATGCCCCAAATGCAAAGGGCCAGTCGCTCGGTCGCCAGTAAGAATAATTTCCGGTTTGTTCGTATTTTGAGGTGTTTTCATGGGGTATCTCCAAGTAATAAAAGCTACTGGAGATAAAAAGAAACGACATTCTTGGTGACATTCTTAACTACCTTCCAGCAGCTAAAGAATGTGAGTATTCCGTGCTGCTCTAGATAGAGCACCACCAAAAGAAAATTGAAGTTGAAGCAGAAGTAAATTTCATTATTAAAATCTACCAACAATAAGGGTTAACGACAACCCTTTTATTGGTAGGTAATAAAACTAACGTACCGAAATCGCTTTTCGAGGCGTTTCAAAACAGCAAACTATTAAAGATGCATATCGTAAGCAAATGTATTAATTACATAAACCAATAATTCTAGAACGCATTGCTTGATTGACGTTAAAGTGAACGTTCAAAAACTCAAGCTGTGCCAGAGCCGATTCCGCCGTGCGTTCGTAGCCTTGAGTAAAGGTTGGCAGTAACTGAGCAAACTTAGGGAAGCGCGCTTCTAGCCTTCTATCAGACATAAACTCATCGACGAATTCAGGTTGTGAGCTTTCCGTTTGACCCACAAGATCGATCAAACGATCGAGTGCGTAAGATTGGACGAACCGACTGCCCGACAGCTTTTCACCTCGGTTATAGCGAGACATACCCACGTAAAGGTTGGTTAAGGCTTCCCCTATAATCCACTCTTGCGAATTAGCTTCTGCTGCCCGCTTTTGTGGTGGAATACAACACTGAGTATCAAAGTCAGCTTCCTGCCAAACGATTCTCCCTTCAGCAAACGGAATATGTGCTAATTCATGTGGTTCAAACACTGCAAACTCACAGAACACCCCGTCTGCATAGAACACCTTATAGCCATCGACCGTATTTCTTACCGCGTAGTCGATTGGGTGAATGTCAGATAACCAATGCAAACTGTCTAAGAAATATTGCTTGTGTCCGGTCTGCACTATCGCGAAGAAATCGACGTCTGAATATTGATCCAGTCGCTCCGTTTCAATGCCAACTGAGCCAAGCCCCAACAAGGCATGTGCCTTACCAGAAGTTCTTAAAGAACCTCCAATCGCATCTAAACGTTGTAGTAGTTTTTCTGGTGTATTGACCACCTCTCGCGTTTCTTGTTTACTCGATTGAATCGTTTTATCGGCTTGCATCATTATGTCCCTATCAAGTTGAATGCCACTCAACCTAACTGACAGTTATAACAACGATGAAGTCTAATTTATAAAATCTGTGTTTAAGGTAACGTTCTGCGCAAGTTATTGTTTCATTTAAACGCGCAAATCATCCACCAGCGCTCGTTTTCCTATTCGATTTACAACGAAGACTTCGCCAGATACGCTGCCATTTCTTGCTCTGGAACCATACCTCCACCGGTTGCCCAAACAAGATGAGTCGCGTTCGCTAACGTTGATTCAGTGATGCCTAACCTCTCCAGATATTCACTGTTGTGTTCAACATGAATAGCCCCCGGCATACCAGCCAGTGCAGAAGGTTCTAATTGAATACCCTCGGCTTGATTCAATACGCCTAACAATTGGTACATACGTTCATCAGTTAATGTGTAGTAACCATCAAGCAAACGTTCCATGGCTCGACCGACAAAGCCAGATGCCCGTCCTACCGCCAAACCGTCGGCAGCGGTGAGGTTATCGATACCAAGATCTTGCACTGCAATCTCGTCATGCAAACCAGTGTGAACACCCAGCAACATGCAAGGAGAATGAGTCGGCTCAGCAAAAATGCAGTGAACATCATCACCAAAAGCCATCTTTAAACCAAATGCAACACCACCTGGGCCGCCACCCACGCCGCATGGCAAGTAAACAAACAACGGATGCTGTTCATCAACCACAATGCCCTGTTGTTCAAATTGTTGTTTAAGTCTTTCTCCTGCCACCGAATAACCAAGGAACAAGGTTTGCGAGTTTTCATCGTCAATGAAAAAGCATCGAGGATCTTGTTGTGCCTCTTTACGGCCTTGTTCTACGGCAACGCCATAATCTTGTTCGTACTCGATCACATTGACACCATGCTCACGCAATTTGTTCTTCTTCCACGCTCTCGCGTCTGCCGACATATGAACGGAAACCGTAAAGCCGAGTTTCGCACTCATGATGCCAATCGACATACCAAGGTTACCCGTTGAACCTACCGCTATGCTGTATTGCTTAAAGAAGTCACGAAACTCAGGTTCAAACAGCTTACTGTAGTCATCACTCTCACACAGTAACCCGCCTTTAATCGCTAGCTTTTCGGCATGCGTTAGTACTTCATAAATACCACCACGGGCTTTGATTGAACCTGAAATCGGTAAATGGCTGTCTTTCTTCATCATCAAGCGCCCTTTAATAGGCTGCTGATAATGCGCTTCCAATGCTGATTTCATCGATGGGGTCTCAACAAGCTCAGACTCAATGATGCCATTGCTCACTTGAGTTTCAGGAAATGCTTTGGCTAGATAAGGAGCAAACCTTTGTAACCTCAAGCTCGCATCATGGATGTCTTTCTCATCCAAGCCGACATAAGGTAACCCTTGGTCTAGTGTTGTGACATTTGGGTTAAACCAAACCACCTCTTCGAGCGCCATAAGCTTATTTAGTAATGGAAAGTCGTTGGTGAGGTTATTTAGATTCAGTTCGATCATGGGCTACCTTCTCTGGTATTTAGCGTTCTGCGCTATTTCAATCACTTGGTGTGCAGCCTATTAGAGCCGTAATCGAGAAATGATTCAATAACCTATACTTATGCCTAACGTCAATAGGATGGTATTTCCCTTACTATGCCCTTGAGGCAACCGTCTTGATGTATTCACTTGGCGACAGACCAAACTTACCCTTAAAGCGCTGACTAAAACGTCCTTCAGACTGGTAACCACAAGATTGAGCGAGCATCGTGACATTGTGTTGGCCATTTTGCATAAGATACAAAGCATGGCTTAAACGCACTTCTGCTAATATCTCACGATATTGCATACCTTCCAGTTTTAGCTTTCGGATCAGTGTCGCACGGCTCATCGCAAAACGCTCTGCCACCGACTCTAGCGGATGCTTCTCATCTGGTGAATGTGAAAGATAATGGCTGAGCTTTTGGCTAAACGAAACGTTGGCACTGACAAAGAGTCGATGCAACACCCCTTTTTCAGCCAGTTGCTGGTATAAGCCCTGCAACCAAAACTGTTGAGTCTCTTTGCTCATGTTCTGTGTATCAAACGAAAACAGCGCGTTAAGTGAGTCTTGTAAGTTTCGGTCCGCTTGCACCGTAGGCAACCCCAGCTCATTCGACCGTTCCTCACTTAAATCAAGCATCGCCTGAGAAGGTTGGAATTGAAAGCTGAATACTCGCGACAAGAAGCGCCCTTTGTGGGGCATGTTCTCAAAGCTTAGTGAAGCTGATGCCTCACACAGCAACAACTCAGAATGTGAGAGTTCTGCCGCTGAGTCTTTCCAAAACAGGCGCTTACTGCCTGTAATGATCTGAATAATACTAGGGGATAGAATCCTCACATTACGTAGCTTTTGTAACTGCTCGGCACGAAAGATCGTCACTTGGTATTGATGATTCATCTCATCCCCTTGTTTACTTATTATCAACGTGTATAAGCTATTAACGCGTATAAGTTGCGGTCAGTTTCGCTTTGTCTAAAGCCATACTGTTCAACGTGAATCCAACCACTGCCGACGGCGTATTTTCGTCTAGATTAAGCTTATCCGTTGGTAATGCCCAAACCGTGAATTGGTAACGGTGCATGCCATCTTTTTCAGGAGGACAGACGCCACCGTAGCCAACTGTACCGTAATCAATGCGACCTTCTTTGCCACCGACTTTAGATATATCGACGCCGCGAGGTAGCTCGTTAACAGTCGCAGGGATATCAAACGCAACCCAATGCCAGAAACCACTTTCTGTCGGAGCATCTGGGTCATACGCCGTGATTGCAAAGCTTTTGGTTCCTGCTGGTGCATCTTTCCACATTAACTGTGGTGATAGGTTATCGCCGTCACAACCCCAACTTGAGTATTCAAAAGTCTTCGCCATTGGATGACCTTCTTGAATATCGTTGCTGGTTAATTCGAACGCCTGAGCAGAGCCCGCAGCCAAAATACTGATTGCCAATACTGATTTGATGATTAGTTTCATGATGGTTCCTCTTATTTGGTATGAGTTGAGTATAGTCCTTCCCACATGCTTAATAATGACAATAAGTACATAATTATCTAATTTATCGGAATCAAATGATACTTACTGTAATTTCATCTTATTATTTAAAAGCATGATCCACTCGACAGTTTGCTGTTAAGGGAGCACTTGTTGACATTCAGGTTACAAATCTCACCCAAAAGTCTTTAGACTCGCCTCACGACTTTTAATGAGAATGATTGGATGCGCAGGTTTACCTTAGCCCTTTGCTTGACCTTTTGGCTCCCAACTTTAGCCAATGCCCAAAGTTTGCAAGACAAGTGGCAAACCCTGTATCAACTGACCTGGCAATCATCCCCAATCTTAGTATCTCAACAAGAGTTGGCTCAGTACCCAAAAGTTCTGCTTCATGAAAGTAGCCGTTATCCTAATTTCAACCATTTCAATTGGGACGACATCGCAACGTTAGCCTCAATACAAGATCACTGCAGAGCGATTGAAAACAATAATCCTTCATTACATGACGCCATCGAGTTCGAACTCACTTTGTGTCAGCAACAAGCATTGGATTCCGTTTGGTTTGCAGCACACTCCAAACGAAACCCTGCAGGTGGCAGTTTTGCTGATCGTTATTTAGCAGTTTACCCCGACGTAAGCGAGCAGATACGCCCATTTTTGAGTATTGCCAACCCCCAGCACCCTTTATATTCCAAGCTAAAAACGCTAACCGCACAAGGCAAAGAAGCACTGCTCAATGGATACCGCGCTTGGCAACAAGACGATGTACTTTGGCTAAGTGGCGAACAAGGCTGGAAAGCCATTCCCTTAGATGTTTGGCAACCTATTGCAGAGCAGCAAGAACTATCGTTGACGGGTGACACCTGTACTTTTCGTTACAGCAACATGTGCTTGAGCGAACCTAGCAATGACAACTTAATCATGAAAACGTTGATCTTTTCATTGCTGTTAACGTTGCTTTCCGGACTTGGTAGAGTCTTATACCTAAGAACAAAACAACGCAAAGAGAGGCAGTTCGTTTTGCAGCTTCTCACTCATGAACTACGTACGCCCATTGCTAGCCTTGGCTTAACTGTTGAGATGTTCAGAAATCGCTACGATGACTTTTCTGATGAAACTCAAAGCGCGGTTTGGCGTTTAATATCTGACTATCAAAGGCTCTCTCAGCTCACCGAAAACAGCAAAGTGTACCTAAGTTCGGATCAGTCAGAGCCTTTGTTAAAGCAAAACGCATCATTAGAAGAATGGCTCGATCATGTGTGTGTAAAGCACAATATTTCTTATCAATGTGAAGCGCGTGAACTTGAACTGAACCTGCCTTATTACTGGCTAACGATCTGCTTGGATAATCTAATAAAGAATGCCAAACAACATGGTAGAGGTGAAGTTTTGGTACAAGTCAAACTCGGAGACAAACTGACTATTGAAGTGCAAGACGAGGGGCACTTCCCTTCGCCCATACAACGACTCATGTCCAGTGTCACGCCAAGTAAAACTCACAAGCAAGACAATATGGGCATCGGCCTGACTATTGTCGAACACTTGATAAAACAAGCTGACGGCCGCCTCATTATTCTCCGCAATCCTACCCGATGTATTTTGGAAATAGCTTATTAACAGGCCTGTCATCGCACGGTTATCAAATCAAAGTCTCTGCTGAGCAACTCAACAAAGGCTTAGAAGCCCAAACTCTTTCTTTGGTATCGCCTAAAGGAAAAGTCCTTCTTGATGGACAACTCGCTTCCAAAAATGAGTATCAAGAGATTGAAACCAATGAAATGTTCATCAAACCCGAATCTGGTGTTTATCAACTAAAGATAGATTCAAACCACTACCAGCTATATTATCGAATGGACAAGTCGTCATCTGGCAGCCCAATCATAGTTAGCTTCGATACGGTTTAGACAAAATTGAATAATAGGAAGCTTAAGTACTTATTTAACCGCTAATGTTCAGCCCGTTACTTGTGCTTCCTATTTTGAAAGGCAGTCAGTAGGTAGTCGATAAAGACCTTCTTACGTTTCGGCATCAACTGCCTGTCGGCATACACTAGGCTTACTGAAACTTCCGGCATCTCATATTCAGGTAATAAACGAATCAGCTTACCTGTCTTGAAGTGCTCACGACAAATGAATTCAGGAAGCACCGCCAAGCCAAGCCCATCAACACACGCTGTTAAGCATGCCGTTATAGTATTCACCCGCAACTGACACGGCAGATCGATCAAAATCGACTCACCGCCTTCCAATTGTAAATGCCACTTGGGCAGACGCGCCGCCTTATTTACCACCTCAATCATTCGGAATGGCGGTTTAAGGTCATTGGGCGAAGAGATTTCACCGAACTGTTCTAAATACTCAGGGCTGGCTACCAATACACGCTTTGATGTTGTGAGGTAGCGAGAAACCAAGCTCGAGTCCACTAGCTCACCAATTTGCGCGTAAAGATCGATCCCCTCCGCAATGATGTCGACTTCTCGATTCGTCAGTTCTAAATTCAAAGTCACGTTTGGGTGCTCTTTTAGGAAGCTGTGGATGTATGTGGCTAATACTTGATGCCCCAATTCAACAGGCAACACAACGTTCAACTGCCCTCGGATCAAATCCTGACTGGCAGAAACCTCTAGCTCAGCTTGGTTCATGATCTCGTGCATTTGCACGCTCGATTGATAGAAGCGCTCACCTTCCGGTGTTAAGACTAAACTTCGTGTCGAACGAGTGATCAACCTCACACCTAGGTGCTGTTCCAGATCGTCAAGCTTTCGGCTGACGGTCGACTTGGTCATGTTCAATGCCTCAGCTGCGTGCGTGAAGCTTCCACAATCAACAACTTGCGTAAAAACAGTCACAGCATTTAAGTCCATCGTACTTCTCCCAAAACCCTATTAGTAAGATTATTGCAACAGTGTTTCCCTTTTTTCCTATCTTATCAATCAATCGAATTCATTTACAATTCGTTACATCTAAATAAAAACAAAATGAGAAATAAAAAATGACAGAGAACAACAACGCTTCGCAAACAGTAAGCACAAAAAAACGTAAAAAAGCTCCGCTTATTGCTACTGCGATCATGCTGTCATTGGGTTTAGCCGGCGCTGGATACTGGTACGGCTATGGCCAGTACTTTGAATCTACTGACAATGCCTACCTGCAAGGCGATATCACTAATATTAGTCCCAAGGTATCTGGCTATATTGTTAAGTCTTACGTGAGTGACAACCAACCAGTAAAAGAAGGTGATTTGTTGGTTCAAATCGATGACCGAGATTACCAGTCAGCACTCGCTCAAGCTAATGCCCATTTATCCGTCGTACAATCTGACGTAAAGAACTTAATCGCACAACAGACGTTACAACGTAGCAAAATTAACCAAGCAGAAAGTGGCGTCGATTCCGCAGAAGCAGAATATGAACGTGCTATCCAACAAGTACAGCGCTCTCGCAGCTTGTTAAACCGCAATTACGCTTCTCAAGATGAAGTCGACAGCATGGTCGCACAACAAAAAGTGACTCAAGCAGACTTAGAAGAAGCTAAAGCCAACCTTGTTGCAACTAATGACCAACTCATCGTTATTGCTAGCGAAATTGAGCAAGCCAAAGCCTCAGTAACAGAAGCTCAAGCTCAAAGAGAGCAAGCACAACTTAACCTTGATTACACCAAAGTTTACGCGCCAGCAGATGGTGTGATTGGTAAACGCAGTGTGCGTGAAGGCTTGTTGATTCAAGCAGGTGCACCATTGATGAGTTTGGTACCAAATAACCAAGTGTGGATCGAAGCCAACTTCAAAGAGACACAGTTAAGCGGCATTCATAAAGGTCAGACGGTTGAAGTAGAACTGGATGCGTTCCCGGGGCAACCACTTGAAGGTGTGGTCGACAGCTTCTCCCCTGCGACTGGCGCCAAGTTTGCGCTCCTACCACCAGAAAACGCAACCGGCAACTTCACTAAAATCGTTCAACGTGTACCGGTGAAAATCATCATTCCAGATCAGCAAGAATTGAAAGGTCGATTGCTTCCTGGTTTGTCTGTGGTAGCGACCATCGATAAACGAGGCTAGACCATGAGTAACACTGATGTTGTCACCCACACTAATGATGATGGTGAGGTTTCAAGACGTCATTGGATCGCCCTATTTGGTGGTTTGATTGGCGCGTTTATGGCGATCTTAGATATTCAGATCACCAACTCATCTCTTAAAGACATTCAAGGTGCGCTGTCAGCTACCTTAGATGAAAGTTCTTGGATCTCTACGTCTTACTTAGTTGCCGAAATGATCGCTATACCGCTCAGTGGTTGGCTATCTAAAGCGCTCGGTAAACGCCGATATATTACCTGGACGACGGCCATCTTCACCACTTCATCTTTGTTGTGTTCGTTTTCTTGGAATATGACCTCGATGATCGTATTCCGCGCGATGCAAGGCTTCAGTGGTGGTGCTTTAATCCCGCTCGCTTTCTCGTTGGTGATTCAGTTATTACCTGTCAACAAGCGTGCTGTAGGTATGGCACTGTTTGGTGTAACAGCCACCTTTGCTCCATCGATCGGCCCTACCTTTGGTGGCTGGCTGACCGAGAACTTCTCGTGGCACTATATTTTCTATATCAACATTCCTCCTGCTTTACTGGTGATCACCATGATCCGGTATGGCTTGGATGATGAAAAGCTCGACCTTGGTACGCTGAAAAAAGCCGATTGGTTTGGTATCGCCACCATGGCGTTAGGATTGGGCTGTCTAGAAGTAGTGTTAGAAGAAGGTAACCGTGAAGAGTGGTTCAGTTCGAGCTTCATCATAGGCTTGAGTATTGTGTCTGCAGTGAGCTTAGTTTACTTCGTCATAAACGAACTCCAACACAAAAAGCCACTGGTGAATTTACGGCTATTGCGAGATGGGCAATTTGCTATGTCTTGTATCGCCTATTTGATTCTAGGGATGGCATTGCTCGGCTCTATCTATGTGCTGCCAATGTATCTAACTCAAATCCAACAATACAATGCGATGGAGATTGGTGAAGTCTTGATGTGGATGGGTTTCCCACAGTTGTTGATATTCCCAATCGTCCCTAAGCTGACGCAAATCATTAAGCCTAAGTACTTAGTGACCTTTGGTTTCGCGATGTTCGGTTTCAGTTGTTACGTGAATACACATATGACGATTGATTTTGGTGGCCAGCAGCTGATTTTGTCTATGGTTCTGCGTGCTATCGGTAGCCCATTTATTATGGTTCCGCTGTCTTTGGTTGCCATGAAGAACATCAGCAAAATGGACACGCCAGACGCATCAACGTTAACCAACGTGATGCGAAACCTAGGTGGTGCTTTCAGCATCGCGATTATCGCTACGCTACTCGATAACAAAACGCGTGAGCACTTGGCACACATCAAGGAGTCATTACCTTCTGTGAGTCAACTTGGTTGGCAGACGCTTCAGCAACAACAAGCGTTTTTCATTCAGTCAGGAAGTGATGCCGCAACTGCGATGCAACAAGCACAAGCAAGCTTGCTCGGCACAATGCAACGTGACGCTGCGATCATGGCTTACAACGATGTGTTCTTAATGATGACGGCGTTCTTGGCTCTCGCTGCAGTATTGATTCTAAACATGCGTGATTAGCGCTAGAGTTTCGGTAATTAAAACTTCAAACATAGAACAGTATTCGAATATAAACTCGAACAATGAAATAGAGAGGTAAGCTTATCGACTTGCCTCTTTTTTATTTCTAAAACACGTATAACCTAAAAAAAATCAGGTAAAAGTAACCTGTGTTTGAAGGCTTTCATAAATGTTTTAATTACCAATAGTTTATTGAGTGTTTGTATGTGATATAGGCACCTTGACAATGTGCAAGCTGACACCTAAATTAAAAATAACATTTGGTATTGAGGAAAATGGATTTGACCTTACCACCTGACCTACGAGTTTTAATTGTCGACGACTCCAAGAGTGCAACTATTCTTATAAAGCAGCAACTCTCGAGCTTAGGCATTTCACATGATTGCATCTTTATTGCGACCGACTATCGACAAGCCATTAAAGCGGTCGAAACGCACTCTTTTCATGTACTCCTCATCGATTATCACTTAGAGCAATCCTTCACTGGGTTTGAGCTTTTGGGGATTCTGTATCGAAATCGCCTAATAGACCACACTGTAGCGACAATCTTGCTCTCTGGGGATATGCGTCAAGAAACGGTATTAACTGCCCTTTCAGGTGAAGCACACCATTTCGTATCTAAACCGATTCATACTCAGAGGTTAGGTAAAAAGATCCAAAGTGCTGTGTCCGTGTCGAAGAAACTCACCCAACTTAATGATTTATATCCAATCTCCTCTCAAGAGAGATTAGCTCAAGCTTTGGCGGTCTCCCCTAATGGCACCAGTGTCCAGTTCGAAGCGACATTGATTGAACATTTAATTGCAGGTAAGAAATGGCAGTTGCTGTCTAACGTCATTAACAACTCGAAAACCAACATGCACCCAACAAAATTAGTGGCTGAAGCGCTAATTCTCGACAGCTTAGGCAAGCCAAATTTAGCCATAGATAAGCTCCACAATTTTCTGATAGCGCAGCCACTCTCATTGAGCGTTATTGATTGCTTAAGCTGTATCTATGAAAAACATAAGATGCTGCTGCCCGCTCTTAAATTGGCGATTCGTGCATTTGAAATGACACCAAGTATCAGCCATCGTGCAATTAGGGCGATCGACTTAGCTGAGAACGCAGATAACACACATATGATCATCAAGTTAGGTGAGATGTATGCGACCCACATTTCAGCTGCTGACATTGATGTCATCCATTCCATTGGTGCGCACTTTAATTCGTTAAAAGCAACTTACCAACGCGAGACGCAACTAAAGTACAAACGTATTTTGCTTGAGCACGCCAACCAATTCACAGAGTTGGTAAACCTGAAACTTCCGGTAAAACAACAGCAGCAAGTTTTGGCCAGCCTTGCCCTATTTCAGAGCAGCATATTGCTCATCGAAAATAGCCCTCAGGTTGCCCACAAAAAAGTGATTCGAGCTTCGACACTGTTAGCGAGTAATTTCCACAACCAACCAACTTATTTACTTGCTCAACTATTACCACTGCTCGCCCACTTTGGTGAGTACTCTCTTTATCATTTAGCCGTGGAATGTCTAAAATCTCGTGGAGAAGCAATAAGCCACAAACTTGAGTCCAAAAATGTCGACCCTTCAACTTGTATAAACATTGAAAACTTTGGCTCGATCCAGGAATTAAAAGACTACATTCACAGTTACCCATATTCAGTTGCCGCCAAACTTGACTATATATATGCCGTCCATAAAGCTCATATAGATGAGAAACTTAGCAACGACTATTTAGAAGAAATCTTACAATTAGAACTTCCTCCAAAATGGAACCAATGGATTAGTGATTCATCACGGTATGGTTTTTCCACTAAGCCGCCTAGCCCATTTTCAACATGCAGCCGACAGGAGTCCACATGCTAGACTTTGATGCTTTAAACGCCTACTTAGACTACGACAGAGAAGTCATTTACGCCGTTTTGTCTACATATCAAGAAGACCATGGCAATTCGCTACAAGAGATCGAAGAGTTGGTTCAACAACAGGATTGGGGCAAGCTTCATTTTACCGTGCACACCTTAAAAGGCATCCTAGCCAGTTTTGGGGAAGAAACGGCGACTGTTGCATTAGAAAGAGTTGAACAAAACACATTCAACAAGCTTGCACCACAAGATGATGATCTTTCCGTTATCTACAGCGAAATGAAGATCATCAATCAGCAAATCGATGAGGTTCTTAGCACTTATTAATTAATCATCAATAATAGAAAAATCAAATCGACTGGCCATCTATATAATTTGCCAGAAATGAGTCACATTCATCATGTAAGCCACAGAATCACAAGAACTTATACCCCTCCCACACTTCCATTAAATTTACCGTTTCAAGGTTTCCATATCCGCATTTTTATTCTACTGTTTTTATATAAAAACAGTTGGATGGATCCTTATATGGCGATTACGGTCTGGAATAACCTTTCAGTCAAACATAAACTCTTTGGCTTAGTTCTACTTCCCATTTCACTACTGCTCTTTCTAGCAGGCAGACAAGCGTATATTTTAACGACTCAGTTAACAGATTTTGAACGAACCAATCAGTTATCTGTGTATTTGCAAGATATTTCGATCTTATATCGGAGTACTCTGGCTTCGAGCCCTGAAGAATTCGCGACACAAAGCAATCAAGTAAAGGCAGAATTAAAAACGCTGTCACCCATCATTTTTTTAGACGCTTCGGATGATATGAATCAACTGGTGGCTGACTTCAGTGAAGCGACCCTATCCACGATGGAAGCGACTGACACTTACGATAAGTTGGACGCTCTTGAATGGCAGAGTGATTTATACAAGCAACTGTTGCTTGAGATAGAAAAAGTCCCATTCGAAAATACCAAGCGCGAAATTCAACAACACCTCACCGCATTACAACAACTCGAATGGTTGATGTTCTGGTCGAACGAAGAGTTCAAACTGGGCACTTCACTGATTGAGATATTCCAAACTAGCCAAGAGTACGACCCAGAACTTGCTGAACAGATCGAAACCTTGAGTGAAAGACAGCAACTGTTCCTCGAACGCTTTGTATCGTTGAATGCCAACGAACATCAAGTGTCATTGATGGTTGAGGTATTTAGAAACGACGTGTTTGCTCAGAGCCAAGAGATCAGAAACGCACTGCTTGATCTAAACGCCATTAGCCAACTGACACCCCAAGAGGTTTCTGTTGGGTTAGAGGCGATGAGTGCTCGACTCAGCTTATTACAAAGCCTCGGTAATGTTATCAAGCAAGAGTTCCAACAAGAAGTTGAGCAAGCGATCTCAGATGCGCAAGTGCAACGAACACTGTTTATCTCCATCGTTGCCCTGCTCGCAGCCATGGTCATGGGGCTAACCTTAAGTTTAGCGAGACAAGTAACCAACAACCTCAATTTGGTGTTGGCTTTCTTAAAAAGCGAAAACGCTGAACAGCGCCCTTCTTTAGACAAACTAATTCAGGGTAAAGATGAGCTCAGCCTATTTGCTCAACAAGTTAAGCGATTGACCATCGAGCGAGAGCTCGCTAAAGAGAAACTAACACTAGCCAAAGAAGACGCTGAGAGAGCCAAAGAGGACGCCGAACAAGCGAAAGATCACGCAATACAGGCCAGCAAAGCGAAAAGTAGCTTCTTAGCTAATATGTCTCATGAAATTCGTACCCCACTCAATGGCGTTATTGGTATTTCTGAGATTCTTGCAGACACCCCTCTCACACCGACCCAACGCGATTATGTTGATACGATTGAGACCTCGTCCCAACTGCTACTGAGCCTAATCAATGACATCTTGGACTTCTCTAAGATTGAATCTGGCATGCTAATGATCAGTCCACACTCAGCATCCGTTAGAGAATCGATATACGACATCGCCTCTATTGTGGCGCCAAAAGCGAAAGAACAAAAAATTTCAGTCAACGTTGATATCAGCCCTGACACACCTGCTCGTGTGATGATTGACGATCACCGCTTAAGACAGATCCTAATGAACTTCATGTCTAATGCGGTGAAGTTTACTGCAGGAGGCGGTGTCACCCTATCAATTCAAACACTCGACAAGTCAGAAAATAGTGTCACCCTTAGATTTGCTGTACGAGACACCGGTATTGGGATCGACAAACAACAACAGAAACAAATATTCGAACCCTTTGCTCAAGAAGATGATTCAACCACACGTCAATTCGGAGGTACTGGTCTTGGCCTAGCCATTAGCACACAGTTGGTTGAACTGATGGGTGGCCAGATTCAGCTCGACTCCGTCAAGGGCGAAGGCAGCTGTTTCTACTTCGACTTAGAATTACCCGTCGATATTATGCTACCGAAACCAAGCACAGCAACAGCTGACATATATGTTCTAGGTAACGAGAACATGCTCTCTAAACGCATAGAATGGGATCTTAACCTTTACGGCTTGAAGGTTACTCAGCAAGTGAGTAACACAGCTACGATCACACAACAGCTCGTAACTCAAAAACACAATAAACCAATCACCGTAATTTTTGCTGAAGATGACGCGTTCCAAGCCAATTACTACACCACTGATTTAGATAAGCTGCACCAAAACGGCATCACTATCTGTTTGATTCGTTCTTTCTTAAGTGAGCCAGCTGACATCGGTAACAGCGTTACTGCTCAGGTATCGCAGCCCCTACTTGGATTACGTTTGATTAAAGCGGTTGAGCTCTGTGATACGCAAGGTTTAGCTGAATTGTCAGAAGCCAACCAACAAACTACGACCATCCAACACAAAATCCTCATCGTCGAAGACAACAAGATCAACCAAAAAATCGCTGGACTCCACGTCGGTAAAAGTGGTTTTGAATTCGAGTTTGCGAATAATGGTCAAGAGGCCATCGACATGTTCACCGCCAACCCTCATTACGCTGCGATACTCATGGATTGCATGATGCCAGTAATGGATGGCTTCAACGCAACAAGCAACATCCGACGATTTGAAAAAGAAACTGGCGCCACGCGCCGCATCCCTATTATCGCCCTCACCGCCAGTGTGATTGATGACGATATTCAAAAGTGTTTCGACGTGGGTATGGATGATTATGTACCAAAACCATTCAAGTTCGAGATGTTGAAGGAGAAAGTGCTTGCGGCTGTAGAAGCAATGCCACTGCCAGTTACACATAACGCGCCAGCAGCATCAACAAGTTCAACCGTTACTCCTATTCATAGTGCACAAACAGCCAAGAAAACATTACCAGAGCAAGCTGAGCCTAACTTTGTGCCAAGCAAATCTGAGAAGATCCTTTTGGTTGAAGACAATCGCGTAAACCAGAAAGTTGCTTCAGTCATGCTCAAAAAGGCCGGTTACGCCTTTGAAATTGCAGACAACGGGCAAATCGCCGTTGATATGTATCAGAATGACAGCAGTTTCGACATTATTTTAATGGACTGCATGATGCCGGTGATGGATGGCTTCACCGCCACTAAGGAGATTCGAGAACACGAGAAAAACCTAGGCTTAAGCAAGACTCCTATTATCGCGTTAACCGCCAGTGTTATCGATGATGATATTCAAAAGTGCTTTGATTCAGGAATGGATGGGTACGTAGCGAAGCCCGTAAGAAAAGAAAAACTATTCCACCAAATAGAAAGTGCGACTTGTTAGGAGAAACCAATGAATTGGATCAAAACAATTAAAACGCTCTCGAGCAGAGCGCTGTTACCAGCAGTGATAGGGTTGTTTGGAAGCTTACTTCTTCTCAGCCCCGCTCATGCTGCAGAAGAATACGCCATATTCTCTTTAGACTCAGGGTTTGAAGAGATATCAATCAACAAAGCGAGAAAGCTATATCGAGGTAAAACCAAACGTCTCAACGGCAAGCGTGTAGAACTCTCTGATTGGCCTGAAAACAGCGCCGAAAGAGAGGCATTTTATCAGCTTCTACTTGGGAAGAACGCCGCTCAAATGAACGCACACTGGGCTGGCTTATCTTTTTCAGGAAAAGCTCGTTATCCAAGAGAAATCAAAACGGCTTCAACCGACAGTTTAGTCGACTGGCTAGACGACAAACCAAACCGTATTGGTTACTCCCCACTCTCTTCGGTTCCTCAAAATGCCAACATTCTCTACGTTATAAGTTCGGAGAAATAATATGAAAAAAATAATTACGCTAGTGCTATGTGCTTCGATTGCCTCTCCGGCCTTTGCCATTATTGAACTTACCGATAATTTATCTTTAAGTGGTTTTGGTTCAACATCTTGGGCAACATCGGATAACGATAATCCATTGATCATCAACCGCGGTTTTACTGATGAGAGCTGTTACGACTGTGATACCACATTTGGTGTTCAACTCGATTACTTCTACAACTCATTCAAAGCTTCCGTGCAAGTTGTCAAGCCACCCCAATATGACTGGAGTGAACCGCAGCTAGAGTGGGCTTATTTAGGCTATGAATTTAATGACTTTGATGTAAGCGTTGGTCGATTGCGACTGCCACTATTCCTTGCCTCTGAGTACTACTATGTAGGCCAAGCCTATATGACAGCAAGGCCACCGACAGAGGTGTATAACAGCGTTCTCGGAATCACAGCTTTCAACGGCATAAAAGTGAGCTGGACTCATGATGTCAGTGATGAAGCAACGCTATTGCTCTCACCTTTCTTCGGTGTAAAAGACAAAAACAAAGTCGACTTTAATTCGATTACAGAGCTGGAATTTGAAACCAACCGAATGTTCGGTGCCAATCTTCAATTGAGCGGTGAAAACTATCGTTGGAACTTATCATTCCTCGACTCCAATTTTGATCAAACCGTTTCTGGCACGATTACAATCCCTGGAACTTCGATAACAGCTCCATTCAGTAGCAAACAAGACAACCAACACATTCAACTTTGGTCGTTAGGTACTGAGTATGAATTAGGTCAAGCGGTGCTTGCAAGTGAAGGGCAAATCAGTGACTTCTCGTCCTCGATATACGCTAGTTTGGGCTATAGACTAGATTTATTCACTCCATACGTCGTTTACGGAGCAGAGTTTGACTCTAATGAACATCTAACAGGTAACAGCTATTTAATTGGTGTTGATTACGACGTGTTACCTAACGTGTCCATCAATGGTGAGGTGCAGTACTTTGAAGCTCGTAAAACAAATGGTGCCTTTGTTGAAGATTTTAACGCCCAGACAGGCTTTGATGATATAGACGCTGTTCTTTACACCATCATGTTGAGTTTCGTTTTCTAACCTAGAATTCAATCGTCATTCAAATCAAAGCCCAAGGTACTCACGTAATCTTGGGCTTTTTTATGATGAATAAGTAACAACGGATCAGTATTTAAAGAGAACCTTCACGTCACCTGTCACTGCCGTTTCATCAACATATCCGATAGCGTTAGTTTTAGAAGCTACCGTTGTAATTGCGGCACTATAGTCAGCGACCTGAATAGGAGCTTCGGCTTTACCTGTAAAGACCAGTCGTGACCAAGCTGATTGAAGCTGTGATTCACTGCGCCCTGTCGCTACCTCGTGAAAGGCGAGTCGCCCCTCAGAACCATCAGCCAGTTCGACAATTTGTGCTTTCGTTCCATTTGATAGTTTGCTCTTTTTACCCATAAAGAGTTTTTTAACATCAGATTTTGATAATGAATCAACACCTGCATTGTTACCAATAACGACCATTCCTGCAGAAGCATTAAATGAAAGAACCGCTATAGTTATTGCTGCCAGTAAACTTTTCATGTTGCCTCCTTAGAATACGAAATCAAGACGTGCTGAATAAACAATAGAGCTGTCTTCAAGGTAGTTACCAGTCGCAACTCTTGGATCCACCGTTGTCTCAACATTACTTTGGAAGCCACCGCTTGTATCTCGGTAATCCACATAAGTGACATCTGCTTTCAAAGACATATTCTTGGCAAAATCCCAGCGGCTACCGACAGAGTAAGAAAGGCGCTCGTAATTCATCGACTCTTTGATGGCTGTGCTTGTCATATTTTCACGATCTTCGTTATCAGTAGTTTCAACCCAACCAACAGAAACGTAAGGTGTAAATTCATTGACTCGATAGCCGACCAAGCCAGACACCGATTGATAGTCGTAAAACTGCCCTTCCAATTGGACGTCTGCAGCTTCTACGTTAACCAAAAGATCACCATTGTCATATTGAGCACCAAGTGAGATAAACTGGCCATCTTGGCCATCTAGCAATGCGCCTAGCTGACAGTACGGATCTTGTGAACTTTGGAAATCACAAGATGGGTTAGATTCAGCAACAAAATATGAACCACGGAAGGTAAAGTCATCTACGTTCCAGTTAGCACTGATACCGAATAATTTATCCAGTTTCACTTCACCCACAATTGAGTCATCTTCATCAATAGTGCCAATACCCACTACTGGCTGAAGAAGAATGCTTGAGTCTTCAAGCTCAATTGGAATCAATAAATCAGCACCCGTGTAACCCTTCAAAACAATGTTTTCATACAATTCTTGAGAGGGTCTGATCATAGGATATGCGTAACCAAGATCGGTGTAGTCAGAGTAGAAAAACAGAGGTAAACGCAGCTTACCTGCACGAGCGGTAAATGAATCAAAATCATAAGAGGCGTAAGCCATTTCAATTTTTGGTTCATAGTCATAACGGCTGTTTGCAACAATTTGGGTCACAAACTTCGCTCGCTCGTTAACTTGAAAATCAAACTGCAAGCCCGCTAGTGTTTCTTGCTCCCAATCCAATTTTTCGTCCGTGTAGCCAGCATAACCGATTGCGTTATCTGACTTACCGATACCTACAGAACCAAATCCACTAATACGAAGGTTATCCATATTTGCAGCATTTGCTCCAAACGCCATACTTACTAGGGCAGCAACCACTGTCTTCTTCATAACTAACTCCAATTTGTTATGTTGTTTCTTGTTTTTATGTAATTAACCCAAATTTTGGGCATACTCCCGCCCTCCTTGAGGCATAGCCAGAAAGAGAGAAGGAATGATTCTAGGGGGCTTAACTCACCTTAAAATGGCCAGTTAATATTGATATGTTACGAGTAACTTCTTGAATATTTTGGGCAACTGCGTCGACTTGTTTAACACTGTTGCTTGTACCTTCTGCCATTTTTCTAATTTCTTCGACAAAAGTTTCTATACGAGTTGAGGTTTGCTCCTGCTCTTCAGTTGCAGCGGCAATACTTTCGTTTCGCTGACTGATTTCAGTGATCTCAGAAGTGATTTTTTGTAGTGAATTTTCAGCAACAAGTGACTTTTCTACGCAGGTTTCAGCTTTCGTCACACTATCCGAAATGATTGTAGAGGCTGTTTTTGCTTGTTCTTGTAGCTGTAAAAGTACAGATTGGATTTCTTGTGTCGACGTTTGTGTTCTTGATGCTAACGTTCTAACTTCATCAGCAACCACAGCAAAGCCACGACCTTGTTCACCCGCGCGCGCCGCTTCAATTGCAGCATTAAGCGCGAGTAAATTAGTCTGTTCAGCAATAGCGCTGATCGCCTCTAAGATAGAGCCGGCACTTTGAGTATTGTCATTCAACTGCTTAACCACTTGTGAAGCATTACCTACATCGTGCGTCAGTTCTTGCACGGCTAAAATGGTACTTTTAACCTGCTGCTCTCCTAGAGTCGCCTGCTCACTGGCACTCGAAGCTGAAGTCGAAGCATCATTCGCGTTGGTCGCAATCTCTCTAACAGCAACAAACAACTGATTTAATGAGCTAGATACTTCTTCAATAGAAAGATGTTGTTTGGTCGAAAGTTCGTTCGTGACCTGACTAGAGCTCACCAAAGCGCTAGAAATAGTGTCCAATTGAGTGACGTTCTCGATTGTATGCGTTACATTTTGTTGTAGATGAGAAACAAAACTATTGAATGATTCAACGAGTGGTTTTAGTTCGTCGTTTTTCTCGTGTTGTAAGCGAACCGTTAAATCACCATCCCCTTCCGCAATATCGCGCATTTTGTCACTGATATTTGCTAAATCTTTGCGTATTCCTTTCACCACGAACCATCCAAAGATACACATTGCAAGCATGGCTAATGCACCTGAAATACTCATGATTTGGTTAGCTGTTTTGTTATTTGATTCTAACTCTTGTACTGCGTTCTCAAACTCTGACTGACGAGCCGACGAAAACTCACTCATCCCCGTAGTGAGCTCTTCTAAGATTGCAGTGCTTTGCTTTGCGAGACGACTCGCCTCACTAAGACTAATCTCTTCGTCAATCATACCTTGCGCGATACGATAAGCCAGATCGAAATATTGATTGGTTTGATTTTGTAGAAGTGCTGACGAACCTTGTAAAGACGGGTCCAATGAAATTTGAATATTGAAGTTACTTTGAATCGCAGTAAGCGTTTGCTTATTCATCTCCAAGATCTCTTCATCACCAAGAATGACCGCTAAATTAAAGCGCTCTGCTAATTGAGAGATCAAAACACTATTTAGCGAAGCAGAATTCATGACGGGATAAGTGACTTGGTCAATTCTATTAACCTGCTTGGTATTGCTAGTGAGCGTATCCCCACCGACAAATAGAATACTAATAAACCCGACTAACGACACTAAACATAGCGCCAAAATTCGATTCTTAATCGATAGTGTAAACATAAGCTTCCTTGCTAAACAGTATGACAAACCGCACTATTATTTTTCCGAACAATAACAGATCTGACCAGTTATTCAATCGGTCAATATGAAAATAGTGATAAATATGTAAATATTGTTTATAGATTGTAGCAATCAAAAAATAACCATATAAATCATTAGTTTTAATTTTTAACTTTATCAAATACAACTCAACCTCAAACTTAATAACCTGTTTAAAACTTAATGTTTATTAGGAGCATTACTCGCACCCTATTTGGGGATGCTTGTAATCCATAGGCTTTGTGTCGAGTTGAAAAATATAAAAACGCTGATTCAAACGATCACCCCAATAATTAAATTCTCCATATGCCCTACAATTTAGTAACTCTGTCAACATCGTCAGTATCGTGTAAGAAGGCAACAGGCTACAGAACTTCCTCTTTTTTATTCGGTCAGCCTTAGAGCGAATAAACAGACACCTTAAACGGAGAACGCATGCGAATAGCGACTTTATCTTTAAGCTTGGTTTCAGCAGTCAGTTTCGCGGCTGAACCAAACCCTTTTCCAATAACGTCCGACGAAAGTGGCGAGAAGTTTATGGTAAGTGCGACAAACCCATACGTAAGCAGCACTGGGTATTCGATACTCAAGCAAGGTGGTAACGCAATTGAAGTCAAAGATGGCAAGACTACGGTGCAACAGACCGTCGTCGTGCATCCAGCTCAATGGGCGAATAAATTAATGAGAGTGAGCTGCTAAACTCACCCATTTTGAAGTCTCTTGCTTGTGTCTTGTTCTAACGATACATTTCGAACAGAACTCCAAATACAAAAAAGCCAGTCGAATGTTTCGACTGGCTTTTCAATAGCTACTTTCCGTTTCTCGACTCACTCAAATATTATGAGCTTGGCTCTACTCGTTTCTCTTTTAGCTGATCAATCACATAACCCGGCGCCACTTTCGCAAGCTCTACTAAGCATTCGTCTGTTTTATCATTGCCGTAGCGTACGTAAATGTCACAGACGGCGTACAACTGCTCTGGAGACCCCGATATCAGATACGCTTTTTCGAATGACTTTGTCGATTTATCGATGTCTAAATCTTCTTGTAACACCCCATTGAGGTACCAGTAGTAGCTGTTGTCTTTAGCTAACTTAGCTGCTACTTCAATCTCATTGGCCGCTGCGCTCTTGTCTTCAAGGCGAACCAAAGTTAATGATTTAGAGTAATGTAGAGCTGCGTAGTCGGGTACATGTTGCAAGCCGCGATCCAATACATCGACCGCTTGTTGGTCTTTTTTCTGCGCTCGGAAATTATCAGCGTAACTTAACCAAACTTGTGGCTCTTTTTGATGCGTTTTGATGAGTTCTAGATAAACCGTTTCTGCCTTATCCCACTCGTTGTGCCAGCGAAGTACATCAGCAAACAATAATTGGTACTTTTCTGATTCTTGCGTCTCTAGGAAACTGATAAGCTCTTTTACTGGTGGCTCGATTTGTCCTTTTTGTTGTTCATCTAAGGTATTAAAGTCACGAATCAGATTTGACGTTGCCGTGTGACGAACCATGGTATCGGTGTCTTTTAACAGTGGTGAAACCAATGCCCACCGATGCTCAAGTTGGTAAGGTTCAGAACCGATCACTGCCGCTTCACGAACTTCAGGGTTTTGATCTTTTATGCCTCTAGCAACAGCCACCAGCGCGTTTTGGCTTGGGTAAGCTGCCAATTCTTGCAGCGCACCAGTACGGTTTTCGATAGACTGATTCTGATCTTGTGCCATGTAAGACAACTGTTGAATACGGGTTTGAGTGTCCGTTATTTCAAGCACTTGATTGATATTTTGTGCTGGTGCATCAACGGTTTGTTGAACGCCATTGGCTGCGATTGCTGACGTTGATAGCAATGCGGACGTTGAAACCAATAAAGCAACCGCTGTCGCTAAACTCTTCTTGATCATAGTATTACCTTAAGTTGGAGAACTTAGCCCGTCCCTAGACTCATATCTGATTAAATTTCGTTAGGATCGATAACTCTAAACCTAGAACTTGACTTAAAACTTAGTCTCAAACGTAGTTTCTTTTGCCAGTTCTGCTCGACGCGCCATCATCACAGAATCACTGTACTTACCATGAGCAACGGGGTGTCTCATCGCACGCGCGATATACGCCATCGATTTATCAACATGAGAGAAGAACTTGTGCCAGCCCGCGCATAAATAGTTCAAGCCCGGCTCCCCCGCACGAGTTTTGATAAAGCGGTTTTTAGGGCATTCGCCATGACAAGCAAACTTGTAGTCACATTGCTGACATTGGCTCGTCAGCGTACGTGATTTTGCGAAACCAAATTTCTGTTGTGGTGCGCTGTATGCTAGGTCATCAAGCTTCTCGTGGTGGATGTTGCCAATTTTATATTCAGGGTAAACGTAGTGGTCACAAGAGAACACATCACCGTTTGGCTCCATCGCTAAGCCTTTACCGCAGATCTCATTCAGGGTACAAAGCGGGTTCGGGCGACCAATCCACGTTTCTAAGCTCGCTTCAAAATACTGAACAAACACTTTACCGATGTCTTGCTTCGCCCATTCATCAAACACCGCAATCAGGAAGTTGCCCCACGCTAAGTCCGATACACACCATGATTCCATGATCGAATCTTTATGACCCGGGATAAGACGCTTGTCACCTTGCTTGAGTTGCTCACTGACTTGAGAGGTTTGCGGCGCAACGGTTCTAAAGGTTTTCTGTTCTACGATAGGAATAAACTGCATTTGTGGAGACTTCACCACGTCACGTAAGAAGCGATACACTTCTAATGCGTTTTGACTGGTCAGGTTATTCACACAGGTAAGCGTTGCGAATTTAACTTGGTGTTTGTGCAACAGCTCGACAGCAGCCATCACTTGTTTGAATGTGCCACGACCCGCGCGGTTGGTACGGTAAGCGTTGTGCAGCATTTCAGGGCCATCAATACTTAAACCGATCAGGAAGTTGTTCTTTGCTAAGAATCGACCCCAATCGTCATTCAATAATGTGCCATTAGTTTGTAGGTCATTTGAAATTAACACACCTTCAGGCTGATACTTTTTCTGTAGCTCAACCACACGTTCAAAATAAGCCAAACCTAACATAGTCGGTTCGCCGCCCTGCCATGAGAAGATAATTTCAGGCGTATTTTGACCTTCGATGTATTGTCGGATGTAAGTCTCTAGCGTCTCATCATCCATTCTTGGAGAACTGCCTTTCTTGTACTCCAACAAATCTTGCTTACTTAGGTAATAACAATATTTACAGTCAATGTTGCACGCTGCGCCAATCGGCTTAGCCATAACATGCAGGCGCTTAGACGCTTTACCGTTATATTGTGGACCTTGAGTAATGTGCATGATTTACCTACCTATCTTAGTGTCTTGTTCCCATCATAATTCCGAATTAAGTCAGGGGCATGTTATACCCTTTATAACCAATAGGAATGACCAAAAACGTTAGAATCACACCCTATTTCGAACATTTGAGGCACGTGATGAAATTTATCAATTACAAACATTTAGCAGCAGTTAGCGGCGTCACCATGACTATTTTCCTAAGCGGCTGTGCAAGCGTGCCTACACACCCTATCGCTCAAAAAATTGACCAAGAGATGGTGTTGGTTGAAGGCGGAACATTCACCATGGGTTCAAACAACCCGGAAGCGACCAAAGCAGAACGACCAGCCCGTGAAGTAACTGTAGATAGTTTCTACATTGCGAAGTTTGAGGTGACTCAAGAATTGTTTGAATCGGTGATGGGTTCATCTCTCAGTTATTTCCAAAACCCACAAGTTCCGGTCAATAACCTTAGCTGGCAACAAGCGAACTATTTCGTTGAGCAGTTGAATGAATTAACGGGTGAAGAATACCGCCTACCGACTGAAGCGGAATGGGAATTTGCAGCGAAGGGTGGCAACAAAAGCAAAGGCTATACTTACAGTGGTTCCAACAACTTAGATGATGTTGCGTGGTACTCAGCAAATTCGAAAAATAGCGCGCATCCTGTAGGGTTAAAAAAGCCAAATGAACTAGGCTTATATGACATGACAGGAAACGTTGGTGAATTTGTCATTGATGCTTTCGATGACACCTTCTACAGATTCGGGCCAACAGACAATCCAAATAACGCTAAACACAGCGACGTAGGCTTATCGCACAAGTCTGTTCGCGGTGGCAGTTTTGCTTATGACGAAAATGAATCGGAAAGTTACCGTCGTGATTTCGCAAGCCAATCCATCACCATGTCGGACATGGGACTGCGGTTGGTTAAAGATACGAACTAGATACGTGAATAACCCTATCTCAACGTTAAAAATCTGACCACACGTTAGAACGCTACGGCAACAGTGAATAAGGAAACCCTATGCAATACACCAAGCTTTCAGGACTTACACTCGCGTTACTCTGCGCTCTTCCTGCATCGGCTGCAGAAAAGCCAGACCTTGTCCTTCAAATCACGGTTGATGGTCTACGCGCTGACCTCATTGAACGATACAAGCATAATTTTGGTGAAGGTGGCTTTCGCTACTTAATGGATGACGGTACTTATTACACCAATGCGAACTACCAACACGGCAACACAGAAACCATTGTTGGCCATGTGTCGCTTGCAACAGGCGCTCCACCTAGCGTACATGGTATGGTAGGTAACGTTTGGTATGACCGTAGCGAAGAACGCTTGGTGTATAACGTAGAAGATGGCAACTACAAAATGCTGACTTCTGGCGCGGGTGTCAACAAAGCCACCGAGATTGACCCAACACAGAAGACAGCGCAAGGTGACGGTCGTTCTCCGGAGCCAATACTCGCCACCACTTTTGGTGACGAGCTGACGATTTCCAATAGTGGCAAATCAAAAGTGTTCGGCGTATCAGTGAAAGACCGCGGTGCTATCTCATTGGCAGGACACAGTGGTAAAGCCTTCTGGTTCTCCAAAGCACAATCTGAATTCGTCACGAGTAACTATTACTACGACGAGTATCCAGACTGGGTATCACGCTGGAACGAGAAAGCGATTGCTGCTCAGTATTCCAAACAAAAGTGGGAGCTATCATTACCGCGTGATAAATACACGTTGCAAGAAAATGATACCGAACACAAAGTGAAACTCGGTGATTTCCAACGCACCTTCCCTCACCCATACGGCCCGGCAAGCTACAAGTACTACAGCACAACGCTAACCGTGAGCCCTGCTGGTGACGAGATCACGGAAAACTTCGCTAGCACCTTGTTGATGCAAGAGAAGCTTGGTCAAGGTGACGTGACTGATTATCTGTCAGTGAGTTTCTCATCAAACGACTACGTGGTACACCTTTATGGCCCTGAAAGCCTAGAAACAGAAGACAACCTTATCCGACTTGATAAGACTCTCGCTAAGCTTTTCAAAACCGTCGACAACCAAGTTGGGTTAGAGAACACCTTAATCGTCTTGTCTGCCGATCACGGTGTTCCTGAATCTTCACCTGCGGCAAATGCTCTAGGTTTCAGTCAAGCTCAGTACTTCGACAAAGACGCACTACTATCGAGTGGTGTAGAGAAACGATTAAAAGATGATTTTGGCTTAACCAAAGACGCAATTCGTTTGTACGCTCAGCCTTATATCTATCTTAATCACGACTTAATCGCTCAGAAGAAACTGGATCTGGCTAAGGTACAAGAAGCCATTGCTGATGAAATTGCCAAAGTGAAAGGCGTTGCGTTTGCGGTATCAAGCAGTGATATTGCAGCAAACCGAGTCCCTGACACTCATGTGATGCAGCTCATCAAAAACAACTACCACCCCGCTCGTTCAGGCGATGTGTATGTGGTATTTGATCCGCGTAGCTACATTAACGATATGGAAGGCCTACAAATTGCCTCGACTCATGGTTCCCCTTGGAAATACGACACGCACGTGCCAGTGATTTTCGCAGGTTATGATGTGGACGCTAAGAAGGTTTCACGTCCAATCACACCATACGATATTGCACCGACGCTTTCGAACAAACTCGGAATCACTCAACCAAGTGGTTCGATTGGGCAAGTGCTAGAAGAGATTACTGACTAATCACAATTATTAGGTTTGTGAACCAAACATGCTCACAGAGTCTCTAACATAAAAAAGAGCCGCTTATTCTGATTAAACTGAATAAGCGGCTCTTTTTATCATGCAGGATAGATTGAATCGTGCTTAATTCTTTCCTGAGTAACGAAACGCTTCTCTGGTGAGTTGGTTCAACTGGTCGTCATTCATCTTATTGTGCACAACCGTGATACGACCTAAATATACCAGCGGAACTTCAGCTTCTCTCTCTTCTAAATGAAACTTGATCGCTTCAGCAGTCGCTACACCAAGGTCATCACTCATGCGCATTGGTGTTGCATCTAACTCATCAGAGCGAATCTTCTCGATCTCTATCGCTGTGCCGCCCCAACCCGTTACATAGATCTCAGACAACATATCAGCTTGGTTTAACGCATCGACCGCCCCCATGGTCATCGCCGTATTGGCATTATGAACCATGGTCACCTCAGGGAAGTTACCTAGCACTAATCGGATCCCGTCTGCGCCGCCTATTTTTTGATATTGCCCAAAATGCTCATAAACCGTTAACCAGTCACCTTTCTCTTCCACGCAATCAATGAAGCCTTGTGAACGTTGAGTGTCCGTGATTCCCGGGATCCCGCGATTGGCAGAGAACTCGACTTCACTCCCCAACTCTTGCACCACATGGTCACACAGCACTTCCGCGCCCATTGCACTTGAGAAGTCAAACCAACTGTCTGGTTGATGTTTCCATTGTTCATTTGGCGTGTGAAATGCCCAAATAAAGGTTTTGAATTCTGTCGAAGCCGATAGCTTTTGAATGTTCTGAGCTTGTATTCCCAGTTCAGAAGGGCCAAAAATCACGAAGTCATAAGGTGTGTCAGCATTCAACACTTGATCCGTATATTGAGTCTGCAAAGAGTGCTCAATTTGTCTTGAGGTAAACTCGCTGATCTCGAATGGCAACTCTAAAGCGATCAACCTTTCCTTCAATGCAGTGTAATTTCGTCTCCAAAAGTCAGAAATATCTGCACTTGGGTAAATTAGGGCAATTCTGACCGGTTTCTCAACCGACATTGGTGCTAACGAAATCGGCTCGCCACTCACAGTCTCTTGAAATTTTTCGAGTTTCTTTACATCTGAGTCCGACCTTACCCCATCAGCGTATACGTCAAAAGGAAGGATAAAACAAGCTGTCAGTAGGGCTGGTAATACGTTTTTATAAATTTGACCCGGCATAACTGTTACCAAATGTTTGAATGTTTATTAACAATATTATAAATATATAGCGATAATAATTTAAAGCGTTTTATAACCCTTATGAATAAAACAGTGTATTTTGCGAGTTTGTTGCTCGCTACTACTTGCAACTCACCGAGTTTTGCGGGTAATCCTGAGAACAATTTCTTCCATTACGCAGAAGAAAAAGTGATGCGTGCGGTTTCCAACCAACGAACCTGGGATGGTCCAACACAAGGTCCAGCAGTGCGTCATGAAAAGAACGTTATTTTCGTCGCGTCTGATTTACGTAATGGTGGCGTATATGGCGTTGGCAAAGGCATATCTGAAGCCATCTCTAACATCAATTGGCACCTTAGGTTCATTGATGGTTTGGGTTCTGAAGTGCGTCAAGGTGCCGCGATCCGAAAAGCAATCGGTTTTGAACCCGATGCCATTGTTTTAGGTGGCATTGACGCGGTTCGTCACAAAACCATTTTGAAACAAGCAGAAGATCTCGGGATTGTTGTCATCGGATGGCACGCGACGGAGCTTGTTGGCGGAAACCCAGAGATCGGCTTATACACCAACATCACTACTGACCCGCTTGATGTGGCTGAGGTAGCAGCCCTGCTCGCCATCGTCAACTCCAAGGGTCAAGCTAAGACCGTGGTGTTTACCGACCCTAATTATGAAATCGCGATGATCAAAGCCAACGCCATGGTTAACACCATCAAGCGTTGCAGCAATTGTGATGTCCTTGAGCTCAACTACCTGCCTTTAGACAAAATTGCTGAGCAAATGCCCGCGACATTGAAAGACCTTGATAACAAGTACGACGATAAAATCACTCACATATTGGCCATCAACGACTTGTACATCGACTATGCGATACCTTCTTTGGAGTCGAGCCTTGAAGAGTTAAAAATGATCCCGCGGAACATATCTGCAGGTGATGGCAGCAAAGCGGCCTACAAAAGAATCTATAGCGGACAATTCCAACTGGCAACCGTTCCTGAGCCCTTATATTTACAAGGTTGGCAGATTGTTGACGAGCTCAACCGAGCCTTCAATCAAATGCCTCCTAGTGGCTACTCTGCCCCTGTACACCTCGTTACACCGGGTAATGTTGAAGAGCTTATTAGCCAGTCAGACAAAGGCATCTATGACCCTAAAAATGGCTACCGTGAAGCGTATCTGAAAATTTGGAAGCCGCAATGAAACTACCTCAGATCAACATCACCCAAAGGCTCATTATTTCGAATCTGGTTTCGCTTTTGATTGTGAGCCTTGCGGTCATCATGGTGATCCGCTCACTCTATTACGTCGAGTCGACGCTCAAAACGGAAACCTCAACACACGTGTCAGATCTGATTGTTAACTCTGAAATCAGTCGTCGCGTATTTACATTAACCTCTCGTGTGAAGTTACTGGAGCAAACCTTTCTGTTCAGTGAAACCACCTTGTCTGAGGAAGCATTCAACGTTGATTTCCAACTGCAACGCTTGAGAGATTTGTCGACCAACGAAGGTTTCTCGCAAAAGATCGATGCCTTTATCGATAACTTCCATCGTTTCTTAGGCAGTTCGCTAGCACTGAATCGAATCCTCAAGCAAACCAATCAAATCGATGCTGCATTAGCCGAGCAACTTAATCAACTCGAATTTGCGATAGCCGACAGCAAGCTTAAGCACTTAGACCAACCTAATTTCATCCGTTATAACAATGAATTAGATCTCATCAACATGCTACGAGAGTCGTTTCTCACCTCAGGAAAAATGGTCGGTGACATTCACAGCCGCATCACGCCAGAAACGGAGAAAGTACTGCTTATCGAGGTCGAGAAAGAGCTCGATATCTTCTTACTCCACTTAGAAAATGTTGATATAGGAACGGCTGTGGTTATCGCAGAGAAGAAACGAATCCACCGTACCGTGAAGCGATACAACGCCGCGTTAAAACGGATTCGCGCTAATCTGGAACAACGTTGGTTGGTGATGGCTTCGCTATTAGAGGCGCAAGGTGACTTGTTAGAGATGGTAGAAAACACAGAGTCACGCGTACAGAGCCAAGCCTTAGCACTAACCGACCAGCTTGAAAAAGAGATTGGTCTATCAAGACTGAACGCCATTGTTATTAGCTTTTCAGCCGTCGTGTTGTCGATGTTGCTGGTTAACCACGTGGTGAGACATCATATTCGAAAACCGCTCAATGCGCTGAGACATGGCTTCGACCGTTTAGAATCCGGTAGCCTCAAGAATCCTATCAATTTGGGCAGAAGTGACGAGTGGTCTCACTTGGAAAAAGCCTATAACGACATGGCTTCAAGGCTGTCTGAGGCCTATCTCGACCTCACTGAAGAGAAAAAGAACTTCGACTTTCTAGCACATCACGATCCGTTGACTAATTTGGCTAATAGATTGTTAGCAACCAAGCAGTTAGATAAAGAAATTAAGATCTCAAGCGAGAACCAAGCGCCCTTTTTATTGTTTTATCTCGATATTGATGAGTTCAAAACGATCAATGATTCGTTAGGTCACGCACCTGGAGACAACTTGCTGGTTAACGTTTCTGACATCCTTAGCAATCTCGTCGGAGATAAGGGGTTTGTGGCTAGAATGGGCGGCGACGAGTTCTTGGTTGTGTATTCGAACGTTGGTTTAGAAGAAGGTGAACCCATCGCTGATCGCCTAAACCAAGCATTAAGAAAGCCTTACTATATTGATGATAACTCTATCTTCGTTTCAGCAAGTATTGGGGTATGTGAGTACCCTACTCACGGCTTAGATCGTGAAACCTTAATTAGAAACGCAGACACCGCTATGTATCACGCAAAACGTAACGGTAGAGATCAATACAGAGTCTATGCTGATGAAATGACCCATGAAGTCAATGACTTAATTGAAACAAACATGGGGCTTCATCAAGCCATTGCAAACGACGAACTGGAAGTCTTCTTCCAACCAAAAGTCGACTTGGATTCTCAAGACATCATCGGAGCCGAGGCTCTCATTCGCTGGCGTCACCCCAAACTTGGATTGCTTCCACCTATCGATTTTCTTGAAGTCGCAGAGAAAAGCGATCTTATTATCGACATCGATAAGTGGGTATTTAAGAAGGTTGCCAACCTGATCACCGAATGGCAACGCTCAGGTATCGACCTACAAGGTGTGATTTTCTCTATCAACTTCTCAGCAAGAATGTTCTATATGACTGACCTCGCAGAGCAGCTACAAGTGATACTGGATGAAACAGATTGCCAGCCACATCAACTGCTTCTTGAAATCACTGAAAGAGACATGATGCGAGATTTCGAAACCTGCTCAAGAACCATAGAGGTACTTCACTCGAAGGGTTATAAGATTGCGATTGATGACTTTGGTACAGGCTATTCATCGCTGTCGGTATTGAAGAATCTATCTGCTGATTGCGTCAAACTCGACCGAAGCTTTATTGAAGACATTAACTCATCCAAGGTCGATTACGAGATCACATGTGCTGTATTAAAGCTTGCACAAATTCTGAATTTCTCGGTGATTGCCGAAGGGCTTGAAACGCAGAACCACGTAAAGACTCTGCGCCAAATAGGTTGTAAATACGCGCAAGGCTATTTCTTTGCAAGGCCGTTGCCGACTGATGATTGGGTGTCTTACTTCTTGCTTAACTCTGAGCAGAGCCAAAAAGAGGCTTAGTGTCTGTTCCTTAAGTTAATTAAGTTTCAGTGAGTTAAGTTCCTTCACAGATTTTTGACTGAATAAGTGTAGCCTTCGGGCTGCCCTACCGGCCAAGCAGCCGTAACAAAAAGCAACCTCAAAGATCGCACCAGTAAAGCAGCTTTTACCTATAGTCAAAGTGCCACTGTGTTGGCTTTCTTTCCGTTTAAAATCGCGCGAATGCTTTCAATGGCTATGTCCTTGTATAGGCTAACTTGATAACTCTTTTGCTGCTGCTTTGATCTTAGCTCGTAACCACTTATGGCTTGGTTCATTAGTACGGCTTGGATGCCAAATCATACACATCTCCAGGTCTTCCAACTCGAAGGGTAATGGCAGTGTTTTGACCGCGTACTTTTCAGCAAAACAACGCACCGATGAAATAGGCATTACACCGATGTACTCAGAGCCTTCGATAACAGGAAGCATCTCAACAACACCTGCAGCACGATAGACTATTCTACGTTTCTCTAGATCACTGTAGTGTTCAGAGCTCAATAAGCTTTTGCGCGCATGCCACCTAGAGACCACCACATGTTCGAGTGCTAAGAACTGTTCCATATCGATTGTATCGCCAACAGTAGGGTGATCACTACTACACACCACGACCAGCTCCTCTGTAGAAATCACCTCATGCTTAAGCATGGTTCTTCCTTTTGGCGTCATATCGACAATCACATCGTGTCTTTGGAGCCTTAAATCAGACTCGTAATCTTCCGTAAACAGAGGGTGAACTTCGAGTGCGATACCGGGTGCAACCTGGCTGATTAACTGCATCACTCTTGGCATCATTTCATAGCTAGCTGCCGAGACGCAGGCAATAGAAAACACGCGGCCTGAGGTTTTAGGATCGAAGTCTCTTGATGCGGATAAGGTAGACGTAAAGTTTTTAAGCGCAGCGGCCATTGCAGGGTAGATATCAATAGCGAATGTGGTTGGCTCTACGCCTGATGTGGTGCGGTGAAACAATGGCTCATCATAGATATCTCTCAACCTTGCAAGTGCTTTACTCACTGCTGGTTGGCTTATATCCATGCGATTAGCAGCCCTAGATAAGTTCTGTTCTTCATAGATAGCAACAAATATAGGAATTAGATTTAGTTCGGTACTTTTCATACAGTTCCATATTAAAGAAGCAGGTTCCCCATAGTAGAGAACCTGCCGATTATGTTCGATGCGAATAACTAAAGTTTGCTACTTAGTTCTATCTTTTAAGTCTGGCAAGCCTTTAGGGATTTTCAAGCGGGCGAAAATCGAACGAGAATGCCTTGAGTCTGTTTGAGTACTGGGCAGGCTACGTAACTCTCTCCACAAGCGAGTAAATACGTTTTTATCTTCACGCCCTTGTTGGAGCGCTTCGCTGTCTTCCACCCAACGTTTTTGTCCATTTGATTTGCCAAGTTGCGCTTTATTCATTTCTAGCTGCGAGGTTTGTTTTCGCAATTGACGGTAGATAAAGGTTCTCAATGCAGACCAATTACCTTGCTTGAGTAAACGACGGAATACCAACCAACTCGGTGTTGGTCGGTTCTTGTAATAACGCTTCAAAGAAACAAATAACGCAACACACAACACTAATACCAAACCTACGCTGATAAAGACCGACATGTAAGCTTTGATAAAGGATTGGAGTGTATGTTTTGCTTCAAACACTTCACCTTTTATGACAACGCTTTCAAGACGTTGATTCTTACTGTCCCACCACTGGAATGAGAAATCCGGCAAGATAAATTCGCCACCTTGTTGAATCACATAAACCGTTTCTTCGATGCGGCTAGAACGGTAATCACCACGCTCTTGTGTATCGTCTAAACGATTAGGCTGTGGGTAAGCTTGATATTGCTGAGTCGCTTCATTGGACAACACATCTGGCAGTAACACAGACAAACTGTCTTTGGCTTTGATCGTCACGGTGCGTGTAACCGCATCGCCAACTTTCAAGTCTTCATTCGAACGCTGCCATTGCTGTTCAACATCCACGTCGGTCGCAGAAAACCAAGGCGATTCGTCACTTAATAAACCAGAAGGTAATGAAGCTTCAAACTTAATGGGTTGCGTGTAAAGCGTACCACCAACGTTTGACCCATCAGGCGCTGACAATTGAATTCGAACAGGCACAGTAGGAATGACGAATTCGCCCGAAGTCATCGGATAAAGCGTCACTTCCCAGCGTTGGCGTGACCATGTTGTGTCGCCCACTCGTTCCGTGTAGTTCGTCGCCAGCTGGTTGCGCTGCTTAGCAATAACATTCGGGATTTCGATGCTGCCAATTCGGGTTCCCCCAGTTAGCCAACGCGGTGTCGCCACCTCAATGTTCAGAATCACTTGTTCATTAACGCTAACTTTCGTAGGCGTAATCTTGTCGCCAGACTTCGGTTTTTCTCCGACCCAAGCGATCAATTCGACATCGCCAGTCCTCTGCAGGTCATAAATATCAGCCGCAGAAGCAAGTGTAGAAAAAGCAGTGCTAAACAGTAGAACTAGCGACACAAACAAGGCCTTCGTTAGTCTAAAAGACTCCGAGCGCCCTGCTTTTTCTAGAAGCACTGCAAGAGTTAAATCAACTCGACTCATTGTGTTTGCTCCTGTTTTGAAGACTGTTCGATGGAAGGTGCAGGATCTCTTAACTGAATTTGGAACTTGGACTTCAAGAAGAACTTAGGATCCGCTTCAACGCGTTTTAACCACTTGTCGGCAAGCTCTTGGCTGCCTAAGATTTCATTGGCATTAAGCGTTTCCTTAAGCATCAATTCCGCTACCGTTTCTTCTTCAGCTCCATCTCCCGTTCGAGGCTGATCGTCTTCGAGTTCTAAAGACTCCTCAGGGCCATCTGTGGTTCCAGACTGGCTTTCACTGGTTCGGTTTACCTCTTCGACAATTCCACTAAGCACAGCAAGATTGTTCTCCACATCCGTTCTTAGTTCTGGTGACAGATCCTCTTTCTCGCTTAATGATTTCAAAAGGTCTCGTGCCGCAAGGTATTCACGCTGTCTGGCTAACGCACTGGCTGCATTGTATAAGCCAAGGTCAGTTTTGGTTTGCAAAAATGCACTGTGAGCGAACTTAAAATCACGAGCATAGTAATAAGCCGCGCCCTTTCTCATTGGATCCTTAAAATGCTTGGCCGCTTCAAGATATTCCTTCTGATTCAATAAACGTTGCCCTTGTTGATCAGGCGTTAGCCATAAGTCCCACCACCATTGAGCTGTTTTGTCCCAAGCTGTAAGCGGCTCCACCACGACTGGTTTCTCAGCAGTTAAATTGACTGTTTTCGCCAAAGTGCTTGGTGAATAGATGCTACCTGAAATCACTAGACCAACGACACACCACTGTACCAACCACCCTTTTCTGAACCACAACAACATGATGATTGCCATTGGAATAAGCAGGCCATATCCCATGTCTTTCCAAGGCATTGAAGACTCACCATTCAGTTGCATGTTTCTTTCAACCGCTTGATTGAGTTGTTGGATATCGGAGTTATCAACGGTCACTTCGATCAGTCGTCCACCCGTCTTGCTCGCTAGGCTGCGCAATGAATCTAGGTCGACAGGGTTATCGCTCACCACATTACTGTTTCCTGCGGCTAGAATCAGCAACTGATACGGATTGTCGTTAAAGAAACTCTCGTACGCCCTAATGGTGCTTGGGTTTACACCATCAGATACCAACAGTACAGAAGAGCCTAACTCACCAGACAGTTGCTGATTAATCAGTGGCAGTGCTTCTTCTGCTGACTTACCTGATACCGGCATGATATCGGGTGTGATAGCCGCTAGAAACGGTTCGAATACCTTGCTGTCTTGAGTGACGGGCATCGCGACGTGTGCGCTGCCTGCGTAAACCACTAAGCCCGTATTACCGCCTTTCCGAGCTGCCAATAAGTCTCTAATTTTCTGCTTAGATCGTTCTAAGCGACTTGGAGGCAAATCTTTAGCAAGCATGGATTCACTGTTATCGAGTACAACCAACATCGATGCTTTATCTTCACCAAAAGGCGAAGCTTCACGCTGCCATGTTGGGCCAGAACAGATAATGATGGCGATGGTCACAATCACCATTAATAGCTTCAGTGGTAACTGTTTGCGCCAACCGGTTTCACCGATGGTTAATGCATCACGTAAATGTGCAGGCAGAATGTCTTTCCACGTTGGTTTGGTCTCTTCTCTCCAGCGAATCCACAATAGGAAAAACATCGGGATAAAGGCCAACAACCACAATGGTCGGATAAAGTGAAACTGGGTAAAGAACTGTTGCAACATGAGAGAATCAGGCATCGTTCTCTCCTTTCAAATTTTTCATTGAAGAAGCCAAAAGCGAGCGTCGGCGGATTGTTGCTAAACTAAACGCAGTCAAATACATCACAACAACAATGGCCATCAGGTAATGGTGTACTCCCTGTTTAGGACGATAAGTCGTACTCTCATACAACTGAGGCTCTAGCTCACCAATTTGAGCATAAGCTTTAGTCAATTCATCGCGATTAAGTGCTTCAAAGGCTTCACCACCAGACTCTTGAGCCACTCGTTTGATGGTTTCCATATCCAAAGCTACTTCACCAACGGTTTGTGGGTCACCCATGGCGATCACGTGAATACGAACGCCTTTCGCCTTCGCAACTTTTGCGGCATCGATAGGTTCGACAAAGCTTCCTGTGTCATTGCCATCAGTTAGTACAATCACAACTTTCTCTTTCACGTTCGCATCAATACTTGAATCTTGAACCGCAGCATTCTGCTTTTCGCTTTGTTCAAACACCTTAATCGCCAAGCCAATTGCATCACCTAAGTGCGTGCTTTGCCCTGCCATCGCGACATCGGTTTGATTAAGCAGTTCAAGCCATACATCTTGATCAGCTGTAAACGGTGTTTGTACAAACGCTGCATCACCAAAAAGAATCAAACCGAGTCGATCCCCTTTTCGTGTAGTCGCAAAATCAGCCAGCACTTCTTTGGTCGCGTCCAAACGAGATATTTTATCGCCCCGCTTAGAGGTAAAGTCTTGTTCTGCCATTGAGCCAGATAAATCGACCACTACCATCACGTCACGACCTAATTGTTCGCGAACTTGCGGCTCACCAAGAATGGTTGGTTTAGCGAGCGCGCACACCACTAATACCCAAGTAATAATGAGCGTGGTTCGTTGCCACCAGCTTGGTGTTAGCTGGCTTGCCCCTTCTGACGGCGCTTCCCCAATAGCTTCAACCAATTCTCGAAAAAATGGCACCTTAATCGCCATTTGCTTAGTTCGATAAGCTGGTACGGCAAAGTAGACCAACAACGGCAGAGGTAACGCGATAAACCACAATGGGTGCGCAAATTCGAAGCTTGCAGATAAAGCATCAAACATTATCTTGCCCCTCAAACGTTACTTGTACATCCGGTTTATGAAGCTTTAGCCACATCATCGCGGTTTGAATCACCTCTAAACGCTGTTCAAAGCTCAAACGCACCTTAGGGTCGATTAAACTCTGCATCCATAGTCCCGAAACTTCATCGGCAAAGAAAGCATTGCTATTTTTACTCTCGTTAACGTTAACAGGCAGATAAGCGTTCAAACGGTTAACATATGCTTGGCCAAACAGCTTTGCATTGCTGCTGTCTAGGTAACGAAGCACCACTTTCAGTACCTTGAAGGTTCGTTCGGTAGAGTTCTTGTCTCTTGCATCCAATATCATGAGCTCTTTAAGCGCTTCTTTACGATAACGATTATTCCACCATCTCTGCGCCAAACGATAAGCCAGATAGATAGCGACCAATAACAGAATAACGCCGAGGATCTTCCAACCAATGGTTTGCGGCATCCAGCTCACGCTCTCGGGAATGGCGACATCATGTAGGTCGCGAAGGATGTAAGTACTCGGAGGGGTATGTTCAACGGTCATTAGCGCCCTCCCACCAGCTTTTGCAACTGTGATATGTGATTGCCTGACGTGTCTAGTTCGATATAAGGAAGGTTTTTCATCGCCATCAATTTAGCAAGGGATTGTTTTTGGAGTGCCGCTTTTTGGGCAAGGCTTTCACTTGCGAGGTTAACCTTAGATTGGCTATCCAGATTAAGTTGAAATCGACCATCCCCCACTACCCAGTTTGCACTTGCAAGATCGTGAGGCAGTGATTGTTCTAAGGGATCGGTGACCATAATGGCTAAGATATCGTTGTGTTGTTGCAGTTGCTTAAGGCGATCAAGGTCTTGTTCTTGGCAATCTCGCCAATCACTAATAAAGATTAAGGTCGACTGTTTTAATCTCATTCGTTTGATCAGTTCAATCCATTGACTGAATCCGACACTCTCGCTGTCACTCACACTCACGGCTAAACTTTGATTCGCTTTAGTCAGGTGTTTAAGTTGAGCGAGCAAATCAGACTGTGAGCGCTGTGCTTTGGTATGAAAGAGCTTTTGGTGCGAGGCTAAAACGAAACCGACACGGTCACCATCTTTAAGCACTCGCCACCCACACAGTGCCGCCACTTCGGCGGCTACAACGGATTTCATGGTATTTTGAGACGCAAAAAACATCGAACTGCGCTGATCAACACAGATCATCACATTACGGTCTTTCTCTTCGGTATAACTACGAACATGAGGTTTACCTGTTCGCATCGTGACTTTCCAATCGAGGTTACGAATGTCATCACCCAGTTGGTAGTGACGAAGCTCCTCGAAATTCAAACCTCGACCTCGGAACAATGAATTGTGTCTACCCGAAAGCACGCTGCCCGCCTTTAGGTGAGGCAGTAGAGAAAACGACTCAGCTTGAGCCTGTATTCGCACTAACCTTGAATAGTCGCAGTATAAGCGTGGATCAAGGCCTTGCGATTTGGGAGCTTGTGTTGGCTTCGCCATGACGCCCCCTAATTATCCGATCTCAACATTATCAAGCAGTTCTTCAACCACTCTTTGATGGTCAACACCATCGGCTAATGCATCGTAAGACAACGAGAATCGGTGGCCTAATACGGTTGGTAACATGGCACGCACATCGTCTAACGTGACGTGGTCACGCCCTTGCAGCCACGCATAGGCGCGAGCACATTTATCCAATGAAATAGAAGCACGAGGACTTGAACCAATTTCAATCCATTTCGATAAGTCTGATTCTGGATAACGCTCAGGTTTTCGTGTCGCCATTACCAAAGCCACGATGTAGTTCTCAACTAAATCGGAAACGGCAATGTCTGGAAGTTGGCGGCGCGCTTCAAGCACCAATTCAGGTTCAATATGTTGTGGAGTGACTAATTCTGAACTCGTTTCGCTACCCAACTCTTCACTGCGCACCAGTCGAATGATGTCGCGTTCAGCTTCATCTTCTGGATAGTCGACCGTGACTTTCATAATGAAACGGTCCATCTGTGCTTCAGGCAGTGGATACGTACCTTCTTGCTCAACTGGGTTTTGCGTAGCGAGCACCATGAATAGATCAGGTAGGATATGAGTTTGACCACCCACCGTAATCGTCCCTTCCGCCATGGCTTCAAGCAGAGCCGCTTGTACCTTTGCAGGAGCGCGGTTCACTTCATCGGCTAAAACAATACTGTTGAAAATAGGACCCGGTTGAAAGTGCAACTGAGGCTTTCCATCAAGCTCTTGATACACTTCTGTACCGGTTACATCTGATGGCAGCAGGTCAGGCGTAAACTGAATTCGACCAAAACTGGTGTTCAGTAGGTTCGCCAGCGATTTCACTGAACGAGTTTTCGCTGTACCGGGAAGTCCCTCTAAAAGCACATGCCCATTAGTCAATAACCCTATCACCAGAGCCCGAACGACGTGGCTCTGACCGATAACACTTTTCTCTGTTTGTTCAATCAGTTGGTTAATTGCTTGTTGCGCATGGTTCATAGGTCTTCCCTTAATTCAATCTGGCTGCGTACATCCTACTCACAAGCCCCATAACTATTAGTTATACACGTGATAATTGTTCATCAGCGCGATAAGTTATAAACGTGATAATTGCTCATAAGCGCGATAATTGGTTACAAGCAGAATAAGCAGCAAGCACAATAGCCAAGCTCACCTCATCGCTTTATTTAAACTTAGCTCTCAATTGGTTAATGGCCTCCGGCGGTGCCACTTTGCTCAGTGATGAAATACATTGCTCAAACGCCTTTGGTACGCCCGGTATATGGCTGTTGCGCGCCAACACTTCACACTGGGCATACAGGTGCTGTGGGTTGCGGCTAAATTGGTAAGCCTTGTGCAGTGATTGACTTGCCGCAAGCACATCAGATTTCTCCAAAGCCAATCCGTACACATACCAATATTGTGGGTCGGCTTGCGCAGTTTCAGCGGCTTGTTTAAGGTAGTCCGTTGCTTGTTCGTAATCTTTCACTCGAAGCAGAGATAACCCTGTGCTGTATGGCAATACACTCGATTTAGGCTGAGCTTCAATACCTTGCTTCAAGGTCGACAGCGCTTTTGCTTCGTTACCTTGCGCTCGATACAAATCCGCCAAGTTGGCGTAGCTGTTTTCGAAATAAGGCTCGATTTCGATAGCACCTTGATAAAACTCAATCGCTTTTTGATATTGGCCTAGATCGCGGTAAACATTGCCTAGGTTAGTACGTCCAAATCCTCGATCGGAATTAAATTGCTGTATTTCAATGTACTCTTCCAATGCAGGCTTGATTTGGTCTTTCTGCAAAGGATTCATTTCTCCCCAGTAACGTACCAATGCACCTGCGGTTTCTGAACGAATCGACAATACAGGGTCTTTCAGCAGCGGCTCTAGAATCTGCCAACGGTCAGTAAATTGGAAACCAGACGAGCCTTGCACCACACCCAAACGGATCATCTCGTCATCGTGTTTCACCGCTCTTGCCAGCGAGATAAGCGTATTCTTACCCGGATTACCGCCCAAACGTTCTAAGCTCGATGCTCGAATGATATTGCTTAAGCTGGAGTCCTGAGCCGAGTATGCCAACGCATCCTCTGCACCTCGGTGTCCTATTGAATCAGCATAAAAGGCAACGGCAAAATGCTGCTGGTTACGATACTTAGAATCTGGGAACCACTTACCGATTTGCTTATCTGCCCACTGGTCGGTTTGATCTTCATGACAGCTAGTACACACGTTTGGTGTTTTAATGTGTTGGCTAATATCAGGACGCGGGATATGCCAACTGTGATCACGTCTTGGGTCGACCTCCATGTAAGTCGTCTCAGGCATGTGACAAGTCGTACATTGTGAAGCTTCGGTATTCGCCTCGTGGAAGGTGTGCTTTTCAGGCGTGTACTCTGATGCAATGTGACATTGGCTACACACCGCTTCTTCGGCAATTTTCAGTTCTGCAGTATGTGGATCGTGACAGTTAGTACATGTGACGCCTTTTTCAGCCATCACTGATTGCAAGAAAGATCCGTAAACGTAATCTTCATCGTAGATTTGACCATCGTTATGGTAAAGCTCAGGAGTAATCAAACTTAGACGATACTTATCAAAGAAAGACCCGTTAACGTGGTCGCCTGTTTCATTCAACTGAGTGCGTCGGCTATGGCACTGAGCACAGGTTTGAACTTGATTGGTATGAATGATGTCTTTTGGTTGCAGTGTTGAATTACCCTCTTGATAGATCCACTCCTTCACCGACTTCGACAAATCGCGGTCAAAGCCGTAATGCGCCGAGACATGGGCATTTTTTCCCCCTTTGGCTGCGGTTTGCTGGTTATTTGTTTGCTGGGCTTGTTCAACGTGCTCACTCGCAGGGCCATGACACGCTTCACAACCGACATTAATCTCCGACCATGTGGTGTCGTAGGTATTACTCGCGCTATCGTAGTTCTTTTCTAGGTTCGTTGAATGGCAATCAGCACACATGAAGTTCCAGTTTTGACCGCTATTGGTCCAGTAGAATTCATCCGTGTTGGTGGTATCAGGATAAAGGTGAAACCAGCGTTGACCGCCTTCACTCTTATCTCGAGAATCCCAAGCGAAAGGAATCAACTGCACGCGTCCGTCTTCAAACTCAACCATGTACTGTTGCAGAGGTTCAAAGGCAAAGGTATAGCTGATTTTGTAATCTTTGAATTGACCATCAGGCCCTTCAATGTTTACCCAGAATTCATCACCTTTGCGGAAAAAGCGATTAGGCTTTCCTTGATGGGTGATGGTTTGGTTATTGAAATCACCGAGAACGGAATCTTCGGTAGCATGCCCCATCGCCATGTCGTGATGAGAACCTTGCCATGCTTCCACTTCCGCGCTGTGACAGTCAATGCAAGCTTCAGATCCGACATATGTCGCTTGAGAGCTCGCATGCGAAGCTTCTGATAAAGCCTGTTCATTGGCATGCGTGTTGAAACTAAGTATCGACAACACGGGTAAAGATAACATTGCGGATAATACTGCAACTCGCTGGTGTTTCAATCCGTTCACTAGCAAGCACAACCATGCAGACATAACATTCCTTGTTTTTATACATCCTTATGCTTAATAAGGTAGACGCAAAAACAATGAATTTACAATTATTTAGTGGCAGCGAGCACGATAGTTGTGATTCATATTCACGACTGGTATTTACTCATCGGTATGCGCATAAAAAAAGAGCTCCTAGGAGCTCTCTTGTGTTTCCAGTTTCATTAAGCTATCAGTTTCAATAAACCAAAGCTTACTTGTTATGGTTCTCTTGAAGTTTTTCCATAACCTGATCCAAGCTAAAGCTTGCTGCTTTTTGGCGTGGTGGATATTCAGCAAAGGTTTCTAGGAACTTGCCAACATACGCTTGTGCAGGAACGAACATATAAGCATGGTCTAACAACCAATCATAGTAAGTATTCGATGTGATATCTGCGTTTTCGTATGGGTCCATACGGAGGTTAAACAGCTTAGGAAGACGTAACGTCACGAACGGTTCTGACCAAATCTGCATCGTACCCGTTGCACGCTGCTCCATGAACACCGCTTTCCATTGGTTGTAACGAAGAGCCGCTAAATCACCATCATCGGTAAAGTAGAATACTTCATGACGACGACCTTTTTCTTCTTCACCGGTTAGGTAAGGAAGGAAATTATATCCGTCTAGGTGAACCTTAAACGTTTTATCACCCGCAGTATGACCTTTCAGCAGCTTCTCTTTGATTTGATCATCACCAGCGGCTGCTACGAAGGTTGGCATCCAGTCCATGTGGTGCATAATTTCGTTAGAAACGCTGCCCGGTTCAATCTTACCAGGCCAACGAACCATTGCTGGTACACGGTATGCGCCTTCCCAGTTGGTGTTTTTCTCACCACGGAACGGGGTTGTGCCCGCATCAGGCCAAGAGTTCATGTGTGGACCATTATCCGTTGAGTAGAAAACAATCGTATTGTCTTTAATACCCAATTCATCAACTTGTTTCAGTAACTGACCAACGTGGCGATCGTGCTCAACCATACCGTCGGCGTAATTGCTGATGCCGGTTACACCTTTGCTGTCTGGTTGCACATGCGTTCTAAAGTGCATGCGCGTTGCGTTCCACCAAACGAAGAATGGCTTGTCGGCTTTCACTGCGCGATCCATAAAATCAAGCGCGGCATCGAGCGTTTCTTCGTCAACGGTTTCCATACGCTTACGTGTTAATGGGCCCGTATCTTCAATCTTGCCGTCAGCAAATGATTTGATAACACCACGCGGGCCAAACTTCTTACGAAACTCTGGGTCGGTTGGGTAATCTTCATTTTCTGGTTCTTCTTCAGCATTTAGGTGATAAAGGTTGCCAAAAAATTCGTCAAACCCGTGCGCTGTTGGAAGAAATTCATCTTTATCGCCAAGGTGGTTTTTACCAAATTGACCTGTCATGTAACCCATAGGTTTAAGCAATTCAACAATGGTTGCATCTTCTGCTTGAAGGCCAATATCTGCACCTGGCAAGCCTACTTTACTTAAGCCTGTTCTCAGTACACTTTGACCTGTAATGAACGTAGAGCGACCTGCGGTACAAGATTGCTCTGCGTAGTAATCGGTAAACATCATGCCTTCTTTGGCGATGCTATCAATATTCGGGGTTTTGTAACCCATGAGACCGAAGGTGTATGCACTCACATTGGATTGACCAATATCGTCCCCCCAAATGACCAATATATTTGGCTTTTCTGCCGCAAAAGTGGCGCTAGACGCGGCCATCATTGCTGTACCCAAAATCGCTAATCGACGTTTAGCGCCATATTTCGCTGTCATAGAAACCTCTTCGTAAGTTATTTGCATCCTGCCCTACAACGTATAGTCCATTTTTTGAACGATCGCGAGATTCGCTAAACTATTAATCTATTTGTCATTTTTATTGAGATATGGACACCGGAATCATCGATAAGGTTAACGCCAACAAACATGATAAGGATCACACATACAAACTAAGGACTTATTCATTCAACCCGCTAAAAATGATATTGATCAATGGGTTAACTGAGCATCATAACGATTGGTTATAAGCACTATAAAAGGACGAAGCGGAATTTTGGGAATAACATTTGTTCATCGATGTGTTGCTCTAACGCATTAATCTTTAAAGTGAATCGGAGTCCTTATGGGTACTAAAATTAATAAACTAGCATTAGGTGTTGGCTTATTAGCAGCTTCTTCAGCGGCAACGGCAGCAGAAAAACCAAACATTCTTGCTATCTGGGGTGATGACATTGGTGTATTCAACATCAGTGCATACAACAACGGTATGATGGGTTACGAAACACCTAACATCGACCGTATAGCTAACGAAGGCGCACTATTTACTGACCACTACGGTCAACAATCGTGTACTGCTGGTCGTGCTGCATTCCTAACGGGTCAAGAACCTTTCCGTACAGGTCTATTAACTATCGGTATGCCAGGTTCTGATCACGGTATCCCAGATTGGGCTCCAACTATCGCAGACCTTCTTAAAGAACAGGGCTACATGACTGCTCAGTTCGGTAAGAACCACATGGGTGACCAAGATAAACACCTTCCAACGAACCACGGTTTTGACCAGTTCTTCGGTAACCTATACCACCTGAATGCAGAAGAAGAGCCAGAAACATACTACTACCCTAAAGATCCTGAGTTCCGTAAGAACTTTGGGCCTCGTGGTGTAATCAAATCAACTTCTGACGGTAAGATTGAAGATACTGGCCCTATGACGCGTAAACGTATGGAGCACGCGGATGAAGAGTTCCTAGAAGAATCTCTAGCCTTCATGGAAAAAGCAGTGAAAGCGGACAAACCATTCTTCATTTGGCACAACACAACACGTATGCACGTGTGGACTCGTCTACAAGAAAAATACCAAGGCGCATCGGGTATCAGCATTTACGCTGACGGCATGTTAGAGCACGATGACCAAGTAGGTATCCTACTAGACAAGCTTGATGAGCTTAAGATCGCAGACAACACCATCGTCATCTACTCTACTGATAACGGTGCAGAAACCGTATCTTGGCCTGATGGCGGTGCGACTTACTTCCACGGTGAGAAAGGTACAACTTACGAAGGCGGTATGCGTGTTCCTCAGCTAGTTCGCTGGCCTGGTACAATCAAGCCGGGAACTAAGATCAACGACATCATGAGTCACCAAGACTGGATTCCGACTCTACTAGCAGCAGCTGGTGATGATAAAGTGGTTGAGAAGCTGGCTTCTGATAAAGGTGCGACTTACAACGGTAAAAACTGGCGTGTACACCTAGATGGTTACAACTTCCTGCCTTACTTCCAAGGTAAAGAAGAGAAAGGCCCTCGTGATAGCATGCTTTACTTCTCTGCTAACGCTGAGTTAAACGCGGTACGTTGGAATGACTTCAAGATTTCGTTCGCTGTAATGGACGGTAACATCACAGATGCAGTGCGTTTCCAACCAAACTGGCCTCAAGTCGTTCACCTACGTGCAGACCCATTCGAAAAAGCACCACACGAGTCTGGCATGTACCTGCGTTGGATGGCAGACAACATGTGGCTATTCGTACCAGTAGGCGGCAAAGTACAAGAGTTTATGAACACACTACCTGACTACCCAATGCAGAACAGCCAAGTACTGAACCCTGGTAACTTCAACCAGAATGCTTACATGCTTCAAGGTAAACTTAAGCAACTAGAAGCAGCCGCAGCACAAGCTAAATAAGCTACTCTAGATTAAAAATGTAATAACGAAGCCGTGGTGATTGAATGCAGTGACCGCGGCTTTTTAGTATCCAATACAAATAACATAAGACGCGAACCGCCAACTAGTATAATTCACACCCAACCTACCCTCTCATTTTTCAAAAATAAAAACTCACACTAGTCAATGTGAACCTTAATATATGACCGTTGCGTTAAGATTTCGCAAATTTTTTCAAATCCTTATGACATGACTTGAATTGGAGTTCTTACCATGCGATTGTAATTCAACTGCCCATAAACAACTGTATGATTATGAAAACATTAAAATCCATCGCGCTGCTTTCCACAATTATCGCAGCACCACACGCGTTTGCTGACGTAACAATTGAAGTTCCTTCTAGCGCAGATGCTTTAGTCGAAGTCTTAGCGGTTAACGAAGCTAAGCCTGCTCTTGAGGGTGGCTTTTTCTCTTCAAGCAAAACGATCACCGTGCCAGACGGCGTAAACCAAATCGTTTTCAAATATCAACTTGCTTTCAGCCAAGGTAACGACCGCGAGTTTGTCGATAGCGATACGATTATTGCTACTTTTGATGCGACAGACACAGCATTGACGTTCGATATGCCTAAGTTCCGTAACACCAACGAAGCGAAAAAAGGCCTTCAAAACTTAGATTGGAAACTGGTTGATGAAAACCAAAATGCAATCAGTGTTAAGCAAGACAAACTTATCAAAGATGGCATGCAGATTGGTCGTAAGTACCCGCAAGAAGCGAAAGAATACAACCAGAAAGGTGGCATCGCTGCACTTACAGTAGGTGCTAGTGCGGGCGCAGCAGCAGTTGTCGTACAGCCAGTAACGCTTCCAGCAAAGATTGACGGAAATGCAGCAAATACAGCTGAAGAGATGTTGTATTTCTGGTACGAAAAAGCAGATGCTGAAACAAAGCAGAAATTCAAAGACTACGTGAACAAGTAACTCAACTGTCTTAATTTAAAAATGAAAGAAGCTGGCACACTGCCAGCTTCTTTTTTGTCTTCATCTAGGTACTTTAGGCTCGTATAGATTAAGCAGACTCAGTGGATACCACTTTGCCATCCACTCTGGTTGGCCATCCTAGCGCTTTATACTCTTCAGCCAGTAAGTATGCACAGCGGCTAGAAATTCTTGTTTTAATCCATTCACCAAGTCCCAATACTTTATATTCCAGTACAGCCATTTTCATAACAATTCTATTCCGCTCTAATTCAATTTATAAATCTAGAGTGAACATTATAGATATTCTCTTGTGGTGTATGTTCCTAAAAGAACACTGTGCATAATTTTTTCATGTGATATTGATTTATCACTGAAGATCCAATCATCCAAAGGTTAGCTGTGCTGTTAGAGATTCACGCTTTAATCTCAGCGACAGGATCGCGCATCATCAAATTCATTGGTGAAATACGCTCATACAAACCCTCTGCATCGGTGATGAACACCTTCCCTCTCTGTATCTTCACTAAACCCTGTTGCTCTATACCTTTAAGCACCTCATTCAACCTGGGTCTCGAGATCCCTGTAATGGTACTCAATTGAGTTTGTGAGATATTTATACTCACGGTCGCACCTGCGATATTGGTTTGGCGTGCAGCAAGCTCCAACAAGACGTAAATGGTTTTCTGTTCTTTTTCATGAATCGAGGATAAGTAAGCTTGCATCCAAATAGATTGTGCTTTGGTCCCACTATGCAGAAGCCATTTGAATACCATGCACTGCTCTTCGGCAAGCGCTAACACCTTCTCGGTGGGAAACAATACCATGGTAATAGGCTCGACCTCCTCTGCCACAGCAAAGAGGTTGTAGTCAGCATGAATAGACAAAGCGCCAATCCAATCTCCTCTTCCAATCACACCACCGGATATGCTTTTCATATTCTCAGTAGAAAAACAGATTCCTGCAGAACCACTCAGAATATAGAAAACGCCAGGCAGATTTTGGAATTTCTGGGTAATTTCCAGGCTATGAACACTCGTTTTGAAAACAGCAATCTCGATTAAGCTATCGATCAACTCTTGCGGCAATTCACATGGCCACTCAATTTGTTCACTGATTGTTGGGTCTAACAACGGTGTATTCCTCCTCCGACAATCGCTATGTTTTCGTTATACAGCGTTAGTGCTGCATTTGACACTCCTTCTAAAGGTAGTTCATTACCGCTAGGACGAGATGTTTTTCGGAAAATAAAATCATACTTCTTAGTCAGTTAGGTTACTTCTTACCTAAGAATTGCGTAGAAGCAATATAAAAACGACCAACATATGTCGGTCGTTATAAGACTCTAAGCTACAGAGTTTTTATTGCCGAAGTCTAAACTAGAGACTATTCAGAATCGGCTTTAGAAAGGTAGTCTTGAACACGCTCACGATATTGCTGCTTCAATGACTCTTCGATAAAGCTCGCGTCAATCGCATTCAAAGTAAACTGTGCCAGTTCTTTCTGCGTCATCTCATGAGCTTGGCTCACTGCGTTGAAGTTATCCGACATGTAGCCACCAAAATACGCTGGGTCATCAGAGTTTATGGTTACAGCGACACCCTTCCTCAACAGTTCGACAATGTTGTGCTCTTCCATTACATCAAACACTCGTAATTTGATGTTAGACAATGGACACACGGTCAGCGGCATTTTAGTCTCAATCAATTCGACGATTAAAGCGTCATCTGTCATGCATTGCACACCATGATCCACTCGACTCACGCTGAGCATTTCAATCGTATCCACAATGTTTTGAGCAGGACCTTCTTCCCCTGCATGTGCCACAGTTAAGAAACCCGCTTGTTTCGCTTGTTGGAATACACGTTTGAACTTCTCTGGTGGATGTCCTAATTCAGAAGAATCCAACCCAACCCCGACGATCTTATCTTGATGTTTTAACACATCGGCGAACGTTTGAATGGCGCGCTCTTCAGTCAGGTGACGCAAGAAACAGGCGATAATTTGAGAGGTAATACCCAGCTCTTTTTGCCCCTGTTGAAGTGCACGATGAATACCGTTAATGACCGTGTCGAATGCAATACCACGATCAGTATGTGTCTGAGGATCAAAGAAGATTTCGGTGTGAATAACATTATCGGCCTTACAACGCTCTAAGTACGCCCATGTTAGGTCATAGAAATCTTGTTCAGTGCGAAGCGCATCTGCACCTTGATAATAGATATCCAGAAACGACTGCAAGTCATCAAATTGGTATGCGCGCCTTAACTGCTCTGGGGATGAGTAAGGTAGCTCAATGCCGTTGCGTTGAGCGAGTTGAAAAAGCAACTCAGGTTCGAGTGAGCCTTCAATGTGTAAATGCAACTCTACTTTTGGAAGCCCTTGAATAAATGCGTTCATATTTCACCTACTATGGATTTTAGGTGTGCACTTACTCTGAATAATAGACAGGAGGTTTTCTTGAACGCTATTACAAAGAGTAAGAACACAATTGTGTTCTAAACCCTTCGTAATCAGCACTTTGCGGGAGCTGGTAGAGACCCCCAAACCATATCATTGGGGTTATACGAAGCAAACGGTTGCTACTATACAGAGTTCAGTGTGAATTTCACTAATCGTTTCTCGATAAAACTAATAAATTACTCAGTAGCATTTAAGAATACTCGCCACACCTTATTCAGAACGACATTCTAATATTAGATTGACACACTTTAGTTATTGCCGCTATTTTGTCTAAAACCATAAAAGACGGTCGATATGAAACACAACCTATTCGCGAGCTTTGAGGATCTCCTCTCTCACCAAACCAAAACTTTGACCGCATGCCAGCCCAAAGATTTCGATAGCACTTTTTTCTTACTGGCAAGAGAAGCGCTCGCTTGGTTTAAGCTCGACAGACTTACCCTATTTCCAAACTCAATGATTCTTCTGGATACAGGAAAAAGTATTTCCGTATCCCAAACAGATACTCCACCGCTTGAAATGGAACGCTTTCTAAAAGGCAATTATCTTGACTACCTTAAGCTTTTACGTTCAAAAGAGTGTTGGCAGTTGTTCCCTGAAGAAACACTAAAGAACCATAAACTCGACCCGTTACGTGTACTTTATGAAGAAGGTGCTCATTGGCATGGGATTGTAAGCCTTTCGTTGTTTGGCCAGCAGTGGGGAGCTATCGGCTTCTCACGGTTCAATCGTTACGATAAGCCAATTGAAGAGGCTGACATGAAGCGAATCAAATTGCTGAGTGATATCTGGCTCTGTTTTTGGCAGCATTCCAAAATGACGCGTAGTGTCACCAGCGATGAAACCAATAATATTAACGAGAGTGAAAAACTATTATTGCTGACCAAAAGGCAGTGTGCGGTTCTGACTCAACTGGCACAAGGTTATACCGCAAAGCAATGTGCTGAGATCCTCTTTTTAAGCCCTAGAACCATTGAGTCACACAAATACCGCATGTTGGATATTTTGGAACTCGACAACCATACCGAACTGATTCAGTTTGCACTGCGAAATGGCTTTGGCATCGATAATCCATAGCGATCTTATCAACAAATCTGATAGTGACGAATGCTTATAAACACAAAACCCTCAAGCAAATAAAATTTGAGGGTTTTATTAAAATAACCCTGTTAATTAATATCTTACTTCAACTGCTTCAGTTATATAGAGTCACTTCGCCTTCAAAGGTAATCTGGTCGTATTCTCGACATTAGTAACATATCGATGTACTTACCGCCTTTGAACGTACTGAGCCTTTTTGTGCCTTCTAACTGAAAACCTACACGTTCATACAAAGCAATAGCGGCGTGGTTGTCAGCATGAACCTCTAACTCAAGACGCACGAGGTTAAGCCAGTTATCCGCCTGATTGATCGCTTCTTGCATTAACGCCTTACCGACCCCTTTACCATGCATATCCGGGTGAATAGCAATACCAAGACCAGCGCAGTGCCTGTCTCTTACCTTGCTGGTCATGAATAAAGTAATATGGCCCACTACTTTACCGGATACTTCCGCAACTAAAGTGAAATGGTCGGAGTGACCAAACAGTCGCTCCACTTGATCAGAGCTGAGGAAAGGCTTTTGAGAGGTGTTTTCTGATACTGATGGATGGCGATAAATATCAAAAATATCTTGGTTGTCTGTGAGTTCTAGATGTCTAATTTGTATTTCCAAAGCGCTTCCTTACTATCTGATCTTTTTAACTGAACGACTTTCATACTACGGATAGCAACGAGCACCTACAACCTTAAAGATTATAAGTGCTCGAAATAATTAAACAGATAATAAACCCAACGAAATCTTAGCGTTATACAAAGCTTCGGAATATCTAATCTTTAGAACTTATAGTCGACACCGACGCTCGCGAGTACCTGTTCAGAATTATAGAAGTCGATGTTTGAATCTATGCTTCTTAAACCAAGTAAAGTAATCAATGACCAATCTTCATATCCCATCAAGCCGCCAAACTCGTATGCTAAGAAGGCGCCATATTCGTTCTCTTCACGAGTTTTTTCATAAATCGGATTTGCTTCATCATACTGACGATCACTGGCATCTAATGTGACCACAAAACCATGGCGACCAATTCTCTTAGCGTAATTCAGTTCAATACCGTAGCTATCAAAGCTCAGTGCACCACCCTCCGCATCTGAATTGAAATACACCATAGATGGAACGAACACACCAGCTTGATTAGGCAAGATGAAGGGATACCCTACCTTGGCATACACATAAGTTCGCTCCCTATCGAGCAGTGCTATCTCTTCAGCAGATAAGTTTAGTGAACTCCCTGACAGCTCATCATCTACGTCTGATTCACCAATCGCGAAATCCGTTCGAAAGCCAGTGCCGCCGATGTTAGTCATTTGCAATCGCCCAACATTACCTTTCACATCGGTTTCGTTTCGATTAACGCCAACCGCGTAAGGATCAGACCAAGCCTTACCTGAGATAAGCGTAGGAAGAACAGAAAAATCCAATATGGTGCCACCGGAAAGTTGATGTCTGTAACCAATCTCAAACGCGATGGTACCTGTTGCAATATCCTCTCGTGTCGTACCCGCATACACTTGGTGAGTCAGCGATTCACCAAAAGTATATTGAACGGTACCCAAAAAGCCGAGTAACCCTTGCTTTTCGCTATTCCCTTCCTCAGTGTTGGTTGCTTGATTCGAATCCTGTTCAGTACTCAAATTACTACTGTCAGAGTAGAAACCGGCCAAAACACTGAAGTTACCGCTGAAACCTTCATTTGGAGCAAGGCCACTGTAAGCAGGCATTGAAGCCAATGCAGAAAATACAACTGGTAAAGCAAACCTCATATTCACATCCATTACTTGAATAATCACCCACTAACTATAAGTATCAAAATGCAATTACAACAAGTATTTAACATGGATTTTTTATCCATCTGATGACTTTGGCAGTTCAAGTAAGTGTCACGAGGGTGCAATAAGTTGATCTATCGCTTTTAGGCTTTCGTAATACCTCTCGGAAATAACAGACAAACTCAAAGGACTACAATATGTTTAATCACTTAAGCAAAACCCTGTCAGTACTGTTCGCAACACTTCTTTTCACAGCTTTCGCTCACGCGAATCATCACGGTATGAAGAAAGACATCGTTGATGTGGCAGCAGAAAACGGCTCGTTCACCACACTAGTTGCGGCGGTAAAAGCAGCAGGCTTAGTAGATACATTGAAAGGCGACGGACCATTTACCGTTTTTGCCCCAACCGATGAGGCTTTTGCTGCATTGCCAGAGGGAACGGTCGATATGCTGTTGAAACCAGAGAATAAAGACAAGTTAGTTGCAGTGCTTACTTATCATGTCGTACCTGGGAAGGTTATGGCGGCTGAAGTAATGAAACTGAACAGTGCAGTCACAGTCCAAGGTGAAGCTGTAATGGTAGGGATTGATCATGGCAGTGTGATGATCAACAAAGCTAAAGTCGTGATGCCAGACGTTGAAGCAAGCAATGGTGTCATCCATGTTATTGATGCGGTACTGCTACCAAAATAATCAATGGGTAAAGCCAGTAATAAGCCTTCAAAAATTCTTTAAAGGGTGTGACTCGTTCGCACCCTTTTCGTGTTTAGAGATAACTGAGTTTCGTCATCAAAGAAGGCGAACTTTCTTTTGCGTGTACAGCTAGACAAACAAACGTCCGAATATCAAAAAAGCCGCCATCGACACGACCTTGGTAAACACCACTACCCAAATACAGTCACCAATACTCGCGTGTGTTGCCTTCCCGAGAAGGAATACAAAAAGGATCAACCCGAGAGCCCACCCTACAGTTGGAATCAACGACACTAGAGCAACGATAACAGCGATGGTAAGGAGGGATTTAAAGTCGGCAACAACGAATGACATTTTCGACGCAATGTACATGCAACATGCCGTGATTAAAGCGTCCATTACAAACGCCAAAGCTTCTATTCCCACTTGGATTCCTTAATTAAACTAAATCAGCCTGCATACTATATGCAACCCGGAAAACGTTCTTAAGAACATGGTAAAAAACCCACCAACAAATGTCGCAAATTTGAGAATTATGAGAAATAAAATCCGGTCATTCATGTCGGTTATTTCTTATGTTTTTCAAACCCTTTGGTTAATGCTTCGGGACGAGCTGTATTCGTTTATTGATAGGAATCGGAGACATCTTTGTCTTCTCGACTGATACACAGCACATACAGATTGATAACGACAGAAAAGAAAGAAATAACGACGACAAAGATCGGGAATAACCCTTCGAAGCCGAACTTCAAGGCCAGTACCCCTGCCGCCAATGAGAGAGAGGAAATTAAGACGAGGATCTTATTACTAAGTACAATATTCATTAACCACACTCCATGTAGTCTTTATTAGTTTAGATTAGACCAATAAAGATGCACATAACTCGAAGTCGCCAACACTATTGATAGTTAGCTCAGGCTATTAGATTACTTTCTCCATCACGTAATTCGTCAGTTTTACGCCTCGCATGTCAACTTCTTGCTCATTCACAACCTTGAATCCAAGATGTTCATAGAAAGGTCTGGCGGTAATACTCACCTCTGAGAAGTATCGATAAACACCGCGAACTCTGCCGACTGAAAATACATGCTCCATCAAAGCTCTTCCTACCCCCTTTCCTTGATATTCATGGTGACAGAAAAAATGGTCAATCAAGCCATTGGGTTGCAAGTCAGTATAGCCAACAACGCGCCCGTCTAACTCGGCCACAAAGGGCTGTATACGGCGAAGACATTTGTCCCACAGTTCCGAATCAAAATCACTTGGTGCCCAAGCCTCGACTTGTTCTTGAGAGTAATCGCGAACGTTGATGTTACGGACGGTATGAAAATAAATCTCCCATAACGCTTTGTTATCACTAGGTTGGTAATTTCTAATTCTAACCACGACATAATCCTTTCATGTATTTAGTGTATTGGACAAGTACCGTATTGCCCCTAAGCGCTCTCTAAATAAGTCGATTCTAGAACAAAGAGATTCAACGATAAAATACAGCCAACCAGATCGTCACAACGTTTTCCACCGTACCAATCACCTTATGCTTTTCTCTCGCAGCAATGTTGATGTAATCCCCTTTAGACAAGGTAACAACACGTCCATCTTCAAACTCGATGACGCCTTGACCTTCGAGCACCATTACCCATTCATTCTCATCTTGGTTGTACCACCCCTCTTCTGGTGAACTGTGTCCATGTGACAGAATTCGCTCAATTCGAATATTCTCGTTACTAATGAGAGCGTTGAACATCTCATTGGGCAGCGACGAAGGGATATCAGCGTAGATATTTGGCATCGAGCTCTCCTAAATCTTGAATCATCGTCATGCGGTGTACTTTATTACGTAGCAACAGATTCAAACTCTAAGCTATCGCATTCTTTTTGAAGTAAAAACGGTAATAACCCACCAAGTTGCTGCAAATAAACAGCGCTTCCATAAGAACCGCTGTTGGCGAGCCAACTAAATAATTGTGAACCAACCAAAAACTGGTGCCGATGATCATCAATTCTCTTAAGCGGCGGTCATCCTTATTAAACGCAGCGAAGGTTTGAAATACGGAAGCAAAGCAACTCACTACGCTAGTCAGCCCCGAATAAGTCACGGCCGTTGCGACCACCGACATCGAACAGAATAAATATTTAAACTTAGACGAGGTAGAAAATACGCTCGTCAAATAGCGAATCGTGGCAATCGTCATTAGGCTCGCCGCTGTCCATTGCTCGAGTAGAATAAAGTGACTCGAAATAAGCACACCGGCAAAGAACAGACAAGTGACGATTTTCTTCCTTTCCTTGAACTGGAATGACAGAAGATCGAAGCAAATCGCAATGGCGACTAAGACTTGAGATAGATAAAACGCTGACACAGTGATTCCTTCAATAATAACTTACGCTTTAGCCGCTTCATTCAATCAATCATCGAACGAACTCGCTTGATGCGCTCAAACAGATACAGCCAATAACGCTTTAAATCTTCAACACACCACTAATCACAGTGGTCGCAGAACCGATTAGCTTTATTCGCCCATTAGCTAATAGCTCTGTCGACATATAGCCACCACGACGAGACGCCTGATACGCACTGAAGCTGCTTTTGTTTAGCTTTTCTGCCCAGTGCTGCGTCAATGCACAATGCGCCGACCCTGTCACAGGATCTTCATTTACCCCAACCCATGGTGCAAAATAACGAGAAACAAAATCAAGCTCAGTATTCGATGAAAGCGCTGTCACGACAACGCCTCGCCCTTTAATACCTTTTAAAGCATCAAAATTTGGTGAAAGGCCCAGTAGCACTCGCTCGTCAGACACTTCGATTAGCTGCTTGGAATCAAACTCTCGGAATGAAACGACTTGGTTCGACTCTAAACCAAGATGTTCGAGCAACATGAGGTTGGGCTCAGTAAACAATGATAACTGTGTACTAGGGAAATCAAGCTCAATAGACGATTCACAAACTGCGGCAGACAACTCCCCAGATAAGGTATTAAATATGACCCTATCCCCTGTGTTGAGCAGACCTTGCTCTTTCATCACATGAACGGTTGCCAGTGTACCGTGCCCACACAGCTTCACTTCTACTTCTGGAGTGAACCATTTAAGTGTCATAGTGTTAAGTGACAAAAAAGCCGTTTCGGATACAGCCATCTCTTCAGCAATTGAAAACATTAACGACTCACCCAATGGCTCTTTGGAAATACAGACCCCTGCGGGGTTTCCTTTAAAAGCTTGAGTTGTGAACGAATCCACTTGATATATCTCTAAATTCACAATGTTTCCTAGCTTTGAGATCGGATAAATATTTTGCCTACAATAAGCACAAATACACTGTGCTACAAGTCTTCAACAGAAATTTTATTAATAGTTATTTGAAGAGTAAGGAAAGATAAACAAAGAGTTATGAAAAGAATTGGTGGATGAAGCAGAAGGTTTAATATCGGGCAAGCACTAGATAAAACGTATCAGACAAGGTAGGAAACATACGCACATTCGCGGCACATAAGCATTGTATCGTGCCACAAACGTGAAGTTACTCAGCAATGATGACTCAAATTGAACCTATTGACGTACTAGCGCAGATTTCACAATGGTCAAACCAAGTAGGCCTAGCATTACTCCTGTCACTTTATCAATATAGTAAGCAACACGCGTAAACTCTTGACGTACTTTGGGCGCAGATAACAGGAAGATGATCGCCGCATCCCATATAAAGACAACCACCGTCATCCAAATACCTAGCCCAAACTTAAACATGAAGCCAATATCTTTGTTCAATACCACCGTGAATAAGCTCAAATAGAACAATAGGTTTTTAGGATTAAGGATTCCAGATAGAAAACCGGTGAGGAATTCTTTAAAAAAAGTCGTTTGGTTGAAGCTATCTCCTTCGGTAACATCCATATTATTGTAATTACATTTCTTCGCTCTTATGGCTTGCACTGCAAGATAAACAAGAAACACTCCACCAATTATCTTGAGTGCAATCATAATAGAAACGGATGCTGCCAAAATCGAGCCTACGCCAACTAGGCACAAAGCAATGTAAACCGCATTCGCACTGGCAATACCGAATGCAACGCCTAGGGCTTTTTTTCCCTTATTTCGAACAGCACTCTTCACCACAATCACAAAATCTGGTCCTGGGCTTAATAGCGCCAAAAAGTGAGCAATCGCCACGGTAACAAAAATTCCAACTAAATCTGCATCCATAAACCAACCTCCTTATCGTTCAATTAATGCCCTACTATTGCATAAATAACGAAAAAATGCTCAAGTAGTTGAATATATATTTACTAGCAACCTAATAACCAAACAAATCCCGTGTTTTCATCGGTCAAGGGTTGATATCCCCTTGATTTAACGTAGTGATGTTGTGCTAAAGCTTACTTTTGGCTCCAATTAGGTTATAGGATTTTTCCACCTGGATGCATTGCGTGATGTTGAAGTGAAATTAGAGACCTAAATTTGAGCTATGTCGCAAAATTTGGGCTACGATTTAGTTAAGCAAAGTAGGAAAGGAATCCGTCAGTGAAAGCATTTTATATTTCAGTTCTTGCGTCATCATCTTTTTTAACTGGCACTGCCTTTAGCCAACAGGATGAGATTTATCTCTACAATTGGGATGAATTTCTATCCGATAGCGTCGTGACCGAACTAAGCGACACGTACGGCATTTATTTGAAACAGCAGTTTTTTTCTGACGAGTCGATCAGAGATGAAGTGCTATTAAGCGAACGTCGGGGCGCATTTGAGCTAGTGATTATAGAAAGTGTAAAGCTCAATGCGTTAGCCAAGCAGAACCTGTTTCACAACCTCAGTGAGTTACAACAATCCATTACGGATAACATCGATTCAAGGTGGGTCGAAGGATGTGGCGAGTATGGCATCCCCTATGCTTGGGGAACGACGGGAATCTTATATCGAAGTGACAAATTAAACCCTCCTACCTCTTGGAAAGCTCTTCTTGAACCAGACACGAACAGCAGTGGTCGCATAAGTATGTATTACGAACCAACCGATCTAGTGGGTACCGCGTTGCTAGCAAATGGGTTTGATCCATTCACTAATAACGAGCAAGAACTACGCATAGCTTACAAGACTCTGCAAGCACAAAAGCCTCATATAGAAAGTAGCGAATACGTCATTGACTATACCCACCAACCTGAACGTCTCGCAGATATAGATCTCGCCTACGGCTACTCCGGTGACAGCTATGTACTGAATGATGCCGACCCTAATGCCTCATGGACCTATATTGTCCCTCAGGAGGGCACCACGTTATGGTTGGAGTGTATTGCAGCAATTAACAACGGTGAGCTATCTCCACAAGCGATAACAATTCTATCATTCTTAACTCAACCCGAGATCGCCGCTCAAAACGCGATGGGGTCATGGTTTGCGACTCCAAGTTCAAAAGCAAAAGCCCTGACCACTCCAGAATATCAGAATGATCCTGAGCTTTTCCCTAGCAAAGAGGTATTAGAGCGTAGCCATCTATATGAACAACTCGAACCCAATAGTATTCAAATTCGTAACCGCATTGTCGACAGTCTAAGATAATTAATGTCAGTATTAAAGAAGCTCTATTTTGTACTCATTCCCACGTTATTGTTCGTGTTTGCAATGGGCGGGATGGTTACTTATAACTTAGCCTCCAACCACGTAAAACATATGTACTTAGACGAAGTTCAGTCCGACGTGAACACCGCTCTAGTGGCCGCTGAGTACGAACAACTTGGCCTATCTTTACTAGTAAAAGATATTGGTTCATCCCTACAGTTCTTGAGATATATTCAAAACCCTGGTGACTACACCACCCTATCTCTATTAGAGAAAAGAGTACTTCGAGTCTTAAACCAAAGTCATGTTAATCAATTTGGTCAACGTAATATCTATGTCGTAAATCCTAAATTCAAATTAACGCTTTCTACTTTACGATCAGACCCTTTCGAGGGATTAAAAATCCCAGATAACATCTATGAAAAAGTCTTCGATATCTATACCTCGTTAATCAATAGAAACGAGCTGTCTTATGAAGGTTTCTCTTATATCTCTGTGAGTGGTGAGCTTAGATATGCTTACGTTACCGCGATCGACCCTTATTTAGTCCCGCAAGACAAGCGCGCGAACAACAGTCTAAATCGATATATATTAATTGCAGACGGACCATTAAAACAGTTGTCTAATTTGCTCAACAAATACAACGATGATGACAACATGCAACTACTAATTGAACCGTCATCAAACACAGAACATATCGAAAATACGCAGTTCGTCATCAAGTCGTTTGAACAAGCCAAAGACCGTATCAAAGTTGAGATGAACAGCCGTCACTTCCTTGCCCAAGTTAATATCCGCGAAAAAAAATTCAATCAAGAAAAGTCCATTATCGCTCAGAAGACCTTACTTGGTTGCTTGACAACATTATTCATAATCATGCTCATCGTACACATGGTCGTCCGCTATCAATTAGTTCGCCCACTGAAAGACTTGTTACACGAGATCTCCATTGGCGGACTCAAACTTAGATATTTCAAACGCTCATCTGGTCAAAGTGAGATCGATGGTCTTAAGAACGCTTACATTGATTCACTAACGGAATTGAAATTTGAAGCTGAGTTCGATCAATTAACAAAGTTGGCCAACCGACGCTCGTTCATTCGACACCTAGATGTACGTATAAAAAGTTCAATGCGCCCACACTGTTACTTGGTTTGTTGGGATATTATCGACTTCCGTAAAATCAATGATTTATATGGCGCTAAAGTGGGTGACAATGTGCTCGTTAGTCTAGCCAAAGTACTAAGAGAAACCTTACAGAACCAACAATCCTCTTTTGGCTTTAGTTGCAGCGACTATTCAGTAGCAAGGTTGGGAGGAAACCAGTTCATTGCCATATTAGAAATAGGTGATCATCAGTCAATAAACGAAGAAATTGAGAACATTAACCACACTCTTACGGGAACGACTTTCCTCGATTACTATGGTTTTAGGCTCTCGATTGCAACGGGTGTTCTGCCTGTCGACACCCCCAAATTTGAAGAGGTATGGCACCGATGTATTGATGCTATGTTGATTAATGCTAAGAATCACAGCGATGGGGAGAGCAGGATTGTTTATGGCGAAGAGTTACTCCACTCACTTGAAAGGCATGATGTTATCGAAAAAAGACTATTGGAGTGCTGCGAGAGCGACAACTTTGAACTTCGCTTTATGCCTATTTTCAATGCTAAAACACTTCAGATTGACGGAGCAGAATGTCTGATTCGCTGCCCAGCTCTATTTGATATAAAGGCAGGACCAGATGAGTTCATTCCAGTCGCAGAGAAAAGTAATTTGATATCCAAACTCGACATGTGGGTCATTAGTTCCGCAATCAAGAGTTATAAAGAGCTTTCAGATATTCACCAATACAGTGGCACCTTGTCCATTAACATCTCGGCGATGGAGCTCTACAACCGTAACTTTGCCGACAATGTTCGGAAGGTACTCGAGCGTTATAAAGTTCCGTCTTGCAATATCATTATAGAGATTACCGAAACCAGCTACGTTAAAAGCAGCAAACTTACGGTGCAGACCATTGAGAGTATCAGAAGCTTAGGTTTAAAAGTTTCCCTTGACGACTTCGGTACGGGTTACACAGCATTTAACCAACTTCTCCATTACCCTGTTGACGAACTTAAAATTGATAAGAGCTTTATCGATAATATCGTCGACGATAAGGCTGACCGCAAGATGGTCGAATCCATGGTTAACTTAGGACACTCTTGTAACACCTTCGTTGTAGGTGAAGGAGTCGAATCTCTTGAACAGTATCATCTTCTTCGAAAAGCCAACTGCGACCTCATTCAGGGCTATTTATTCAGCCAACCGTTAACTTACATTGAGTTTATTGAATTTGTCCGTGACCATAATCCACAAGCCATTCTAGACCAACAATCGCTTTTAGAACCAAACTCTTGCGAAAGGGTTGTGTCACTAAATCAAAAACAATAGTCGTGTTTCGGTAAGCTCGATGACTTAACAACCATGGCCAAACCTCTGCTTCATTATCATCTGAATAAACCTCCTGCAATAAGCACAGACTCACCGATACGCTTGAACTAACAGTTCCTATAGACAAGCCCGAATAAATAAATGAAGCCCTCTTCTGGCTCATAAGCCAACATATTAATGAGGGTAACAAGTTAGTACGTAAGCTAAGCTGACCAAGCTAATAAATTTAGCTTGGTCAGCTTTATTAAGACTCTTAACGTAGACATACAAGTACCAATAAGATGAGGTATCAGTAGGGAGGGATAAAAACGAGACTAAGCCATATAAGAAGCTTAGCCTTGCATCGAGGTCAGTAACTCCATCATATCTTTGGAGCTTATGTTTCTCTTATGCCTGACTACGGCGTCAATCATCAACTCTAGGTTACCTGCCGAGATGTAATCACTGAGCACGTCGTTAAATTCCTCCTGAATTTCATCACTCGCGTACAAATGGTCAGGAATAAAAAATAAAAACTGGCTTCCGCTACTGCGAAACGAAATGGTGCTTTCTGGTATCTTAGCAGTCAGAGACTTAGCTGCCGAACTCACTACAAGATCGCCATATTCAAGACCATATTTTTGATTAATTTCAGTAAGGTTTCTGATTCGAACAAAATAGAGATCAAAGTTGTTGTCTTTCGAGTAGCTATTCTTCACAAATTTCATCAATGAGATTCGATTACGAAACCCTGTAATAAAATCCGTAGAGTAGAGTTTTCTTTTGATAGAGAAATCCACATAGAAAATAACCCCGGTAATCAGCAAGATAGCAACTAGAAACACGCTACTGATTCGATGGACGGTAACTAAGTTATCAACCATTGAAGTATTTTCTTCAATCACAGGGCTTTGTAAGCGAAACTTGTCGTTAATAAAATCTACAAGTGTGTGGTAGCAAATATCGACCTTTTTCTGTAATGACTCCTTGGGTAATAATCCTTCACTGACCAATTTTATCGAGGATTCCAAGCTCTTAAATTTATCAAACTCCGAAGTGAAATAAGGCTTAAAGTTTGCTGACTTAATGAAGTTGGAAGATTCAGTGCTGTTAATCAATATATCAAAACGACTCCACGTAATATCGTACGCTAGCCATAACTCATCGTAATCGATAGTTTCGGAACGACTTACCATCAGAAAATTGGCATATTCCTTTACTAACTGGAAAACAAACCAGGTGGCTTCATTTTGTCGAGTCGAAAAGCTTTTGTTGATGTCGTTAATGCGAGTGACACTGTAAATATTAACGGTGAGCACCACCGCAGCCAAAGATAACACGACGACCTTAATGGCAGTCAACGACAACAGCTTTTTCATAGAGAACCTCTATAGGTGGATATCGCGTATCTGCCAGATCATCTTGGCATGGAAGTCTGTATTATCAATATCAGGCGTCGAAGACAATGGATATATCAACCAATAGGGCCCTTTATCTCTAACCGACATAAATTGACCATTTTGTTTTATCGCAATGATCGGTTGGTAATCGTAAAAATCTTCCTTGGGCACCGCAATTTTATAGTCATTCAATGCTACGAAAGTTACCTGAGATGCAATAGGTAAGTCCATGGTTTCAAGTACTGTTTGCAAGGTCACTCCGCTATAGACTAGCTCTCCATCCACCCAAGGTAATGATGTAATAATCTCTTGTTGGGGAAGTTGTAACAGTTGCTCTCGGCTTAACTGGTGCTTTTGACCTAGATGGTCAAATACGGTGAGTTGCGATGTAGCGAAAATAGAAAATGAACACAATGAAAGCATGAACAACAGTGCAGTTCTCATTTTAAACTCCGTTTTAAAAAGGTCACTCATCTGAGTTTAGTCCATATTAGGCATTTGACTTGCTTAGACATTGCCTTATTTTTCATTCGTACAACTCAACCCTGACTAAATAACATTTCAACCTTATAATCCAGCGCGAACACAACCTTTGCTCCTTCCCAGATAATCATTGGCTCACGTTTGTTTAGTAGAAATCTCTGCTTTTTAAACACCTTGAGTAATCCAATCCAGCCACTGAATACGTAGTGACCAATAAAATTGACAATAAAAATGAGTCAGCAAGTAGCGAGAATGCCTGTCGCTGCATAACCTTTAATCGAACGTAAGCAGTTTTAAGAGCCTGTTTATCTGGTATCTGTCGCTTCATATTACGCCAGCCGATATCGAGCGTCGCTCTTAGAAAGCTTACTCGCTTCATAATCAAGGGAATCGATAATGAGTTTATACAAGCGAAAATTTAACCCCATGACGACACTTTCTACCTTAGTAATGACGCTGGTCATGTTTCCTGTGTCTGCTGTAGTTGATCAAGAGCAATTCGAATTGGGTAAGCAAAAAGCCAAAGTGTGTATGACCTGTCATGGCGTTGATGGTATTTCTACACAAGACCCTTACCCCAACCTTCGCGGCCAAAAAGTGGGTTACCTAATCTCTTCACTGAAAGATTACCAGACTCGAGAAAGAACCAGTGGTTTAGCGATTCTCATGCAGCAACAAGCCGACACGCTCTCAGACCAAGATATCCGCGACATTTCCTATTTCTATTCAATGCTTGGTAACGATTCGAGCGAAATCGGCGATTCAAATTAAGTCAGCGGTTCAAAACCCCTAGGCAAGGAGCCTTGTTATGGAACAAGTGACAACGCAATACAGCATTAAGGTCGTGAAGTACTTCATCGTCGCATCCTTAGTGTGGGCGATTGTAGGTATGATCATCGGCGTGATCCTCGCCGCGCAATTATATTGGCCAGTCTTAAACTTTGATTCTCAATACTTCCAATTTGGTCGACTGCGTCCGCTACATACATCAGGAGTGATTTACGGCTTCGTCGTGAATATCTTGATGGGGACCTCATTGTACATTGCCCAACGAACGGGCCATTGTGAATTGTTCAATAAAAGCCTTTCATGGATGGTATTTTGGGGCTGGCAATTCATCCTGTTGCTTGCAGTCATTTCCTTACCCGCAGGCCACACTACTTCAAAAGAGTATGCGGAGCTTGAATGGCCAATCGACTTAATGATTGTGCTGGTTTGGGTGCTTTATGCGGTGTTGTTCTTTGGCACCCTTGCTAAGCGGAAGGTCAGCCATATCTTTGTGGCAAACTGGTTCTTTGCTGCTTTCATTATCGTCGTTGCCATGATTTTCATCGTCAACAACCTCGCGATACCAGTGTTGGCGATGAAGTCCTACTCTGTATTTGCTGGGGCTCAAGATGCAATTGTTCAGTGGTGGTGGGGACATAATGCCGTCGGTTTCTTACTGACCGCTGGTGTGATTGGTATGAATTACTATTTCATACCCAAAGCGGCGGATCGACCTATCTATTCGTACCGTTTGTCTGTGATCCATTTCTGGGGCTTGGTTGGCTTCTACACATGGGCCGGAACGCACCATTTAGTTTATTCTTCCGTTCCTATATGGATTCAGAACATCGGTATCGTGATGTCATTAATCCTATGGCTCCCTTCTTGGGCCGGTGCGTTCAATAGCGCAATGACCCTTTTACAAAACAAGGAAAAGCTGAAATCCGACTACATTCTTTTATTCTTTTTCTCAGCGATTCTTTACTACTGTTTGGCGACATTCGAAGGTCCACTGCTTGCCATTCGTTGGTTCAACATGGTGGCACACAACACCGAGTGGATCATAGGACACGTACATTCCGCAGCTCTTGGATGGGTTGGGATGTCAGGGATAGCGGTTTTTTACTATTTCATTCCACGCTTATGGGGCCAAACCGACCTTTGGTCGCGACGACTGATTAAATGGCACTTTTGGCTCGCTCATGCTGGCGTCGCCATCTATGCAATAGCACTTTGGATCGCAGGCATCGGTGAGGGTTATATGTGGCTCGCTCAAAATGAAAATGGCGAACTGATTTACAGTTTTGTAGAAGCTATGGACTTTAAAGCACCTTGGCTATTCATGCGTTTCTTTGGCGGTGCGCTGTTTGTACTTGGATTGTTCTTAATGGCATTCAACTTGTACAAAACGGTTCGTATGCCAACCGTACATGACGCTAAACACACCATTAATGAGGGGGCTTAAGTGATGAGTAAAGACTTTACACATTCAATCGTCATTTTAATTTTGACCACCGTTGTTGTCGCCTCCTTCTCTTTATTAGTTTGGGTAGTACCAAGCATTGTCCGTGGAGATGATATTGCCAAAGGCAGCTTAGCGATACCTCTGACACCTATTGAGTTAGCAGGTCGAGATATCTACATCAGCGAAGGCTGCCATGTTTGTCACACTCAGATGGTTCGCCCTCTAGAACCAGAAGTTAAACGTAATGGTCGCCCGAATAAAGAAGCGGATGATATCTATGAGTTTCCAAACTTATGGGGTTCAAAGCGTACAGGCCCAGACTTAACCAATTTAGGTAGAAAGTATTCTGACCAATGGCATGTCATTCACCTCGTGAACCCTCGCAGAGTTGTCCCTACCTCTATCATGCCCTCTTACCCGTGGCTGTTTGAGCAAACTCTGACTGGAGATGATATCAGCGCCAAAATGGAAGCCTTGCGCACGCTGGGTGTGCCTTATACCGACAAAGAGATTGGCGATGCGAGATTGCAAGTAAGAGGCAAAACCAAAGGTGAAGCGCTAATTCGTTACCTTCAAAGCCTTGGTAAAGATACGTCACAGGAGGTATCACAATGAGCACATTTTGGAATCTATGGGCGGTATTATTAACCTTAATTTTCTTTGTTCTGATGGTGTCTGTTGTCGTTAAATACTGGCGTAGCAATCACAAGGCCGATCACGACCACACCATTGGCACCTTTGATGGCATTGAAGAGAAAGACGCGCCGCCACCTAATCTGCTGTTTGTCAGTTATGCGGTAGCCTTCTTACTCTCTGCAGGCTACTTGGTGCTCTACCCTGGGCTTGGTGAGTGGAAAGGCTTAGTCGATTGGGAGCAGAGCGATGACAAGCTCAGTTCACCATCCACCACTCTCAATGAGCAATTTGCACAAACCAGTGAAACCACGTTAGAGGGATTAGCTGCAGTTCCTGAGATCGTGAACAGCGGTCAGATACTATTCCAAACTCACTGTGCGGCGTGTCACCGAGACAATGCACAAGGCCAGAAACACTTCCCTAACCTTATCGACCAAGATTGGTTATATGGCGGTAGTGATGAGGCTGTGATCCATTCCATTGCCAAAGGGCGAAATGGTGCGATGCCAGGTTGGAGCGAAATCATGCGCCCGGATGAAGTGGCAAAGGTATCTTACTATCTAGCGTCTCTTAACCAGCGTCATACCGATGTGCCTGAGGTTAAGGTCGAACTCGGTAAGACCTTATTCGCCAAATATTGTTCGTCTTGCCATGCCGATGGTACGGTCGCCAACCCAGCGATTGGAGTACCCGACCTTTCCGATGATACTTGGCTACACGGGGGCAGTATTGAAGAGATTCAGCACACCATCAATTACGGTTTGAATAATCTAATGCCTGCGTTTGATGATCAGCTCAGCGAGAACGAAATACTCGCGCTTGGGGCTTATATCCGACGCGCTGGTGAAGTAGAGCAACAAAGGCTCGCGAGTTTGAAAGCATCATCTGTTGAGCGCGGAGAATATCTCGCTTATGCCGGTGACTGTGTGGCTTGTCACAGTGCAGAAGGTGGTGAACCCTTTGCTGGCGGCTTACCGTTCGTGACACCTTTCGGCACCGTGTATTCAACCAACATAACCCCACACACCACCGAAGGTATCGGGACTTATGACTTCGATGATTTCCGAGCCGCGTTAGTTGCGGGTAAAGGTAAGAACGGTTACTTGTATCCTGCAATGCCTTACACCTCTTATCAATACCTCACCGATCAAGACATGGTCGATTTATGGGAATACATGCAGTCAATCACCGCCGTGCCACGACGCAATGATGACAACAGCATGATGTTTCCATCCAATATTCGCTTAGGTTTGCTTGGCTGGAACATCGTATTCATGGATACCGACCCTATTGATTACGAAGTACCAGAGGAACTTAAAGGAGAAATTGAGGATGTCGATAAGTGGCAACAAGGCAAATATTGGGTCGCAGGACTTGGTCACTGTTCGGAGTGCCATACGCCACGAAACATTGCCCAAGCACTGATACCAGAACGTATTTTCCAAGGTAACTTAATCGACGGTTGGAACGCACCTGACATCACCGCAAATGAGCTGTATATCGACGGCTGGGATGAGAAAATACTCACCGATTTCTTACACACAGGTCACTCAGACAAAGGTACGGCTTTTGCGGGTATGGCTGATGTAGTGAAAAACAGCCTAAGCTTGATGACGCGTGAAGATATTGAGTCTATGTCCTACTACTTGCTGAGCGGTGATATCAACAACACCATTAGCAGCGATGCCGTGCCGTTACAGCCTCAAGGCTTTGATGAAGAGTCTTACGCAGCTGAAATCTACACCACGTATCGTCAAACCTGTGGGGCGTGTCATGGTGATGATGGTAAGGGTCGCGACCCTATCGCCCCTACTCTATTGAATAACGGTATTATCATGCACAGCGACCCATTCAACACCATTGCGGTAACCGTACGTGGCCTACAACCCACCTATCTCGACAAGGATAGAAACTTCATGCCGATGGCAAGTTTTGAAGATGTATTGTCGGATCAGAGACTGGCTGAGTTGATTACCTTCGTGCGATTGCATCTTGGAGACAGGCAAGAACCAGTCACCGCAGAGCATGTTCGTGAGGTAAGAGAAACACTTGAAGCTGCAGGTTACGCAGGTGGCTTACATACCACACCGGACATGTATGACCGCAGAGATAACACCATCAACATCCGATAGCGGACATATCATTTAGACAGTGAATTGCAATAAACCAAAGGAGGCCAATGTGCCTCCTTTTCATTTTCGGTCCTCTTGTACGCAGTGGCGTCAGACAACACAATTATAACTAACTGATTACACAATTAAGCAGATCTGCACATAATGCGATCAATCTCGCAGAACAAAGATGACACCAAGTGCATAATGTGCAAAATGTTTCAAAGATGTACGAAGGACAGATATGGATACAACTACACTCATCTACGATACGTTGGAAGGCCTGTCGAGCGCAAAGCCACAGCAACACGCTCAAATCCGCCAAAATCTATATAACCAATTAGATTTATCATTTGAGAAGCAGTTGGCTTTGTATTCATCAGTTCTAGGTCCAGCGAGTGCTGGTAGATTGACCGATTTGGATAGTGCAGTCATGTCTGCACGCAAGATTGTTGGTTTAGAAAACAGCTAATCTAGCTTCAACCTATCTCCATTTTAACGCTGCCATTGTGCAGCGTTTTTTTATACACGCTATTTACAATAAGTACGGCTATTAACGATAAATGCAGCTGTTTACGATAAGTATGTATGGCTCTTTACAATAAGTCCAAGTCGCTGCAATTTTCAAGTTGCTCGCATTCTCATTTGGTTAATCTTATGTTCCATTTTTAACAGGTGTGTAACCTCAATAATGGCGCTAATGTTAGTAGCACGTTAACCACACATCGGATGGAAGAATCATGAGAGTACTTATTGAATATACACAAACAGGCAAATATCGTGACCATGCGTGGGAAGCACTAACGATTCGTTCAAAAGGCGAAATTCAAGCTGTGACTCCCTCTTATGCGGCGCAGCTCATCGAACAGAACCGCGCCAGCTTATCGACTACTGAAAATCAAGATATCGTCATCCAACCATAATGAGTTTAGGAACTATCCCTCCCGGTTCTTAAATTCTCTGTTTTACTCGCTTTAGTAATCAATACGATACAAAGTAAAAACAGAGTTTGATGACATAAAAAAAACGCTGCACGGATGCAGCGTTTTCTTGTTTCTGGCGTGCCTTGTTTCTAACTTAGATAACTTCTAACGTAGATAACCTACGCAGAGAATTTGATTATTTTGGCAAGTTTTCTAACGAATCAACCATTGTAATTAACTTATCGACAATTCTTTCGCCGTCCACTCGCAAACCATTGTGTTCATATTCACTAGTAATCCACGCTTTCGAATTTGGAATATTCGCCAGTGTTTCACGGCTGTAATCCAACTCAACGTACATGTCATCCGCGTAAACCGCACACGCCATTGGAACCGTATTCTTACTTAGCTGTTCTGCGTTGTACAAAGTGCCCCAGTCCGACTTTTCAGCCAGCATGTTCGCCGCTTCACGCAGTGGCTTCAGTGTTTCTAATTGGTCGAACATCCATGGATAAACCATTTCGCCAGTAAACCAGAATTCACTGCCCGATTGATAGTTGAAATGCGGATACTGCTCACGCACGCGATGTGCCGACCAGTTAGACTCTGTGCCTTGGCAGTAAATCGATTCATGCAGAATCGCGTAAATAGGGTTTGTTAGGTAGCCCTGCTCTTGCTGCATTTGATTTAGGAAGCTGTAGCTCAGCTGCTTGTTACCGTTCACTTCAACAAACGCACTCTCTAGTGTGAAGTACATAGGAAGGTTTGCTTCACCGCCACCAAGGTTAATACCAATCAATTGGAACTGTTCAACCGTAAACACCTGACCGTTTGGCAGTCTCACGTCGTTGTTAAGCAGGTAATCAGAGATCTCACGACACATAGCTTGCGCTTGTGGGAACTGAGCAAAGAAGGCTCTGTTTTTGTCTTCTACACGCTTGTAGGTTGCTCGATACACATCATCAGCTTCGCGCTCGATAGACGGAATACCGCCCGTGACATAACAACGCTGTAAGCTTTGTGGGAACAGCGACAAGTAGCTAAGTGTACAGAAACCACCAAAGCTCTGGCCAATCGTCGACCATTGTTTAACACCCAACTGCTCACGAATCGCTTCCGCGTCGCGCACGATGTTGTCTGCTCTGAAATGCGATAGGTATTCAGCTTGTTGTTCAGGAGACAAATGAGCCAAGGTTTCGTGGCTGATCACCGTGCTATTGCCTGTACCACGTTGGTCAAGAAGCAGAACACGGTAGTTTTGCAATGCACGCTTTAGCCAACCTGATTGACCGCTGACTCGTGGCGACGGGAAGCCCGGTCCACCTTGAAAGTAGATCAACCACGGCAGTTGTTGCGCATCTTTAGCAAGATCAACCAGCTCACGTGCGAAGACTTGGATCTGTTGTCCATCTTTTGCTTGATAATCGAGTGGCAACTCAAAAGAGTGCTGACGATACAGGGTGGTTCCATCAATAAAGTTAGCTTGCACGCTTCATTCCTTTTTTATCTGATTCTAAAGTCATTGGTACGAATAAAAACGGCGCCTGTTGGCACCTTTAGTTAGCAAGATACGCATAGTGGCTTGTAAAAGAAACCGTTTGTTTAACATGATTGTGAAGGTTCTTCATCTAATCGCTTAATTTACCTTCAACGCGTAACAACTTGTGTCAAAACAGAGAGTTTAAGGTGTGACCTATTGAGAGGAAGAACAAAAGTAGAACACAAATAAAAAGAGCTTAACGAGGTGAGGATACGTTAAGCTCTTTGGTTTTATCTGTTGTAAATGAGGTTTATAAATTCAATAAGCTCAGGATTTATAGGCTCAGTTTCTATAAGCTAAATATCTATAAACTAAAGCTCTATAAAATAAAGCTAAGAAGCTTCTAGCTCACCTGCACCTTGAATTGAACGTTGGCTGTTTTCAACAAGGATCGCCGTGGCCGTTTCTTTCAACGCGCCCCACTCTCCATCGTCAACTTCAATGCCCTCGTTCCACGCCTTCTCTTGAGTTTTAAAAAGCGCTTCCGATTCAATGTGTGTTTGGTAGCCATCTGACAAACGTTCGATATCGAAATCCTGGACGGAAAGCTCGATGGTCATATTGTGGATATGATCGTCCGATGCCAGAGGCAAATCTGATAAAAACAATTCTGGTGCAACGCAACCACGGTTAAGCACATACAAAGTGCTCTTAGGGTTGGAGCCATTATCCCAACGTGCAGTACACGCGATGCCCTTCGCCGCCAGTTTCACAAGCTCGCTGTACGCTAGCCAGCGGTTATGACAGTTGTTTAACTCAATTTTCAGCGTCTTCTTGCCGACCATTTTTTCAATCGCGTAATCCATCACCACAGGTAGGTGGCACGCTAAACTTGCCTTGTGCAGGTCAACTTCAACCGTGTTATCACTAAGCACTTGAATGTCCACTGGGCAATCGTCTTCTAACCCAATGAAGTTGCTCGCATTGTTAAAATGACGAACACCATCCAACCCCACCATTTGTAAATCTGCCACCATGTTCGCTATCACATCGGCTTCACCACATGTACGGCGCATACCCAGAAAGGCTTTATTGACGGCCGCTACCAGTTCATTGTGAGAAACGATCATAACGATTTACCTCCATGTTGAGCATTGATATGTGTAGTAGCTTTTTGTGAATCAGCGAGCTCCGCTTCACTAGGTAATACTGGGAACACCCATTCGTCCTGATGAATTTCATCAAGCAGTGGCGCACCTTGGAAAAACGTCACTCGTACCCAACGGTCTGAGCGAGGATCAAACTTAGTCGCACCGAACATCGCAAGCTTGCAACGCAGTAAGTGCATTGGTGGCGAATCTTGGTGCAGCACATTCATTTGAATGTCGCCCATCGCTTTGTTGCCCAGCGTCCATACACGACGTGCAATAGCACGATGCTGTGGCTGCTTAACAAGAAACTCAGCCAATGAAAGCTCTGGCGCAAACTGCAATAAAGCATGGTACAAACGGTAAGCTTGACGGCCTATATCCAACGGCAGTTCACGCTCTTCGCCTAGCTCTTCACCTCGAACACCGAGTCTTGGTTCTTCTTTATCTTGAGAGCGGTACCAGAACCAGTAGTTGTTTTCGGCTTTAGTAAAGTCGGTCGTGATAGCCCAACGGTACTTTTCTTCTAACACAACCAAAAGGTCTTGAATCTTTTTACCACTTGGAAGCGACAGTGTTTCGCTGCAATTCATTTGCTCTTGATGGGCGTCCACTAATTCTGGGTACAATTCCATCAAGCATGAGATAAGGATTTCTTGGGCTTCCATACTCATGTGCTTAGATTGTTCAACTAACTGCGCCCACGTATCACATTGGCTGACAAACACTTCTAGCGATTGCTCTGCGTGTTTTAATTCATCAACCGCTACTTTGTTCAACTCTTGCTGGTTTTCATTGATGGTAACGACTTGTTCTAAATGACACACAGCTTTGTTCATCAAAGCGCGTAACGGTTCAATCAGTGCTGTATCCGTGTGACTAGCTAACACGTCAGCCAATGCATGCTCACGTGTTGTCATCCACTGATCGACAATACTCGGGTGGTTAATAAGGTATGGCGCCATGCCTAAACCAGTCGCATTACCAACACCAAGGTAACGCTGTAATCCTCTATGCAAGGTAATCGCTTGCTCACCGCCCTGTTGCTCGGCTAGGTAATGAACCCAATCTAGGCTGAACTCACGCAGCATATAAACCGCACACATTTGCGCACTAAACGACTGATTAAAATCTTCATTTTTCTCTAAGATTTTAAAGTCAGCAATGCCAAATTTGCCATTACCGTATACCGCTGTCGTTCGCAGGATGTAACCCACTTCAGCCAGCTCTTTTGGCGTTGGTTGAACACCTTTAGCCAAGTGACTCACGATGTGTTCAAACACACGTACACTTTTGTTTGCACGCGCCAACACAAGCACGTTATTTGGATTACGGCCTGCTTCTTGAAGCGGTACGTTCGCACGAAGTCTTTCAAGTAGGGCGACATCAACATCACCAAGAACAAGCGCAAACGTTACGTCCCACTTTTCAGCAATTACACGGTCATTTCGTTCGTCATCTGCAATCTCATCGCAGAAAACAACCAAATGATAAACATGGTTTGGCGTCGCAAGCTTATAGATAACATGACCAAAACCTTGAGCGTCTAATTGCCACTCATGTTTCGTCACTTTCCATTCTTGCTGAGCCATTTTACGAATCAGAGTTCTAACGAAGCTGATACGTGTTTGGTGCATTGCACCTAGCCTTTCCGGTGCCATGACGACAGTCGCGTCACGTAGTGCTGATTCAGTGTAGGTAGAACGATGTGCATCCATTTGCTCACCACCTTATAGTTATAGGATTTTGCTAGCCATTCAGAACCGATCGTTGCCATCATTTGAAGCATTCGTTTTTACAGTGTGTTGGTTAGCTTTCACGTTATTTGGGGCAAGCGAGCTCACCCCTTATTATTTTGTCCTGACTAGATCAATTGACCTAAATACGTGCCGCCCGATGTATCTTCACCAGTACGGTTTTTTGTTCCTTTCGGAATTTTGCATCAGCCTTCTTTCAAAGGCTGATTTGTTCTTATTTAATCAGTTTCTTACAGAGCCTTATTATTACAGCCCCTGCTCTTTTGCCATCTTGATTGCGATTTGAGGCGCGTTCCAAAGTGATGGCAGCAAGATTAAGGAAACCGGTACCGCGGTGATAACAATGAAGGATTGCAGCGCTGAAATACCGCCAGAACCTAGGGAAATCAGAATTAACGCTGTTACCCCCATCATCACACCCCAGAAGGTACGAATAATTGCATTGGGTTCTGTCTCACCACTGATAACTACACTGATGGTGTAAGTCATTGAGTCACCAGTCGTTACGATGAAGATCGTTGTTAAGATCAAGAACAAAATAGATATCAGCATTGGCATTGGTAATTGCTGAGTCACAGCTAGTAGTGCGCCTGGTAAGTTAAAGCCTTCAAATGCCTTACTTACGCTACCCGGATCTGCGATTTCGAACGCAAGACCAGAGCCACCAACAATCGTGAACCAGAAGCAAGTAACAAACGGTGCGATAAGGCTAATGGTTGATACCAATTGGCGTATACTACGACCGCGTGAGATACGAGCGATGAAGATTGCCATCATTGGGCCGTAACCTAGAAACCAGCCCCAGAAGAATACTGTCCACCAGCTCAACCAACCTTCGTCACCACGGTAAGTCGCCATTGGGATGAAGTTATCAATCATGCTGCCTACACCTTGAATGTAGCCATTGAAGATAAAGTTCGTTGGACCAAAGATCAGGATGTAGACCATCAATGCCATTGCCAAAATTACGTTGTAACGGCTTAGCATTTGCATCCCGCGGTTAAGACCACTTAATGCCGATAATGTGTATAAAACGATAGCGAACAGAATGATAATCAGCTGTGTTGTGAAACCATCTGGAATATCAAACAGTGCGTTCAGTGCGTAGCTCACTTGCAAGCCTAAGAAGCCGATAGGACCAATGGTGCCCGCCGCTACTGCGACAATACAACATGCATCAATCAATGCGCCTGTGTGGCCTTTCAGTGCACGCTCACCCAATACTGGGTAAAGCAAAATACGAGGTTTAAGCGGCAAGCCTTTGTCGTAGTGAAGGTGCATAACCACGATAGACGTTAAGCTGCCGACGATAGTCCATGCTAAGAAACCCCAGTGCATGAAGGATTGCGATAACGCATTCACCGCGCCTTGCTGTGCGTTTTCTTGTGCGCCGTACAATGGTGGTGGGCTAACGTAGTGAGCAATAGGCTCTGCTGCTGCCCAAAATACGCCGCCGCCTGCCAGTAGCGTACAGAAGATGATCGCCATCCAACGGAAACCATCCATTTCAGGTTTAGCGATGCCGCCTAGGATAACCTTGCCTGTTCGCCCTGCCGCAAGGCCAAGACCAATAAGAAAAGTCAGAAGAAGAAGCATTTGCCAGTAAGGACCGAATACTTTAACAGACCATGCAAAGCCAGCGTTTACTAGGCTTGATAACAGCTCGCCATCAAATAGAGCAAGTGCCACGAACAGAGCGATAAAGCCGCCGCTGTACCAAAGTGCTGGGTTGGATAGACCTAATTTATCTGATGTAGACTCAGACCCGTTTGTGTTGCTTGTTGTGTGTGCTTGACCCGCATTTAAGCTTGAAGATTTCACGCTATTGGTTAAATCAGACATACTCTGACTCCAGAGGTTTCTTTGCAGCTGTCATTTGAATGATGACTACAAGGGTGTATTTAACACCTGCCCTATTGTTTTTTGTGTTGGGCAGGCTAATCCATGTTTGGGTTACCGCGTTGCGAAATAGACCGTTGTTCCTTTTGAATAGTGAAATTGGTTTAAGCAGCACTTGCTAATTGAACGTTTGTTAGAAGGCTGCTAATTCGATGATGGCTTGCGAGAAATCGTTAACCCTTGGTTTTAGGCTCTAGGCCATCTTTCAAGAAGTTAAACCAGTTTTCTCCCAAGACTTGCCCAGCTTCAGGCTCGCTGAAACCATGACGCATCAATCCGTTATAAATATTTTCCATACCCGCACTACCACAGAACCAAGGCAACGCATCTGGCCAACCTGAGTTGTTCGCAGAGCCTTCACCGTAGTCCATAGCTTTAGACCAACGACCATTTCTCATCCACTCAAGAACGGCTTGAGGTTGGTTTAAGCATAGGTCACTGCCAATACCAAGGTGCTCTACGCCGACCATGTCAGCGGTAGTCGCAACCATCTGGCAAAAGTCTTCCAATTTACATTGGCTGCCATTTGGTAGGTGGAATGGGTATAAGCTGAATCCGATTAAGCCACCGCGTGCGGTTAGGGCTTTAATCACATCGTTTGATTTGTTTCGTAATGCATCATGAGCGAACGTCGGGTTCGCGTGACTGATACAAATAGGACGAGAAGACAAGTCAATCGCTTCAAGTGTTGAGCGCTCGGCACTGTGAGACATATCGATGATCATGCCCACTCGGTTCATCTCTTCGATGGCTTGTTTACCAAAGCGAGTAATACCAGTGTCGTTCTTCTCGTAGCAACCTGTCGCCAGTAAGCTCTGGTTGTTGTACGTCAGTTGCATGATCAAAAGACCTTGCTTACGCATCACTTCGATAAGACCGATCTCATCGTCGATTGGAGAACAGTTTTGAGCACCAAGGAAAATACCGACTTTACCGGTCGCTTTTGCAGTCTCAACATCAGCCATTGAGTGAATCGGCATAATAAGGTCTGCGTTCTGCTCGAATCTTAAGTTCCACTCTGCAAAGCGAGATAAGGTTTCACGAGCTGTCTCATGGTAAACCGCGGTAGCGTGAACTGCTGTAATGCCGCTCGCCTTTAGTGTTTGGAAGTATTCTCTATTCCAATTGCAGTATTGCAATCCATCTATAACAATCCGTTGCTGGTACATAACCACTCCTATTGAAAGCTCAGTGTTCTAGCTCGGTTTTGAAAACACGCTCAAGTAACATGTTTTCAAAAATGGGTTAAATCACTTGTCTAAGTTCGTTTGCTGTTTTGGTTTGAATGTTGGCCTGACTCTGTGAATCAGGCCACTTTTCATTAATAGAACGTCAATTAATAGAGATCTATCTAGTAAGGACGCTGGTAAGCCGTCTTAACCACTGTGTAGAACTCTTTCGCGTATTGACCTTGCTCACGAGGACCGAAGCTAGACTCTTTACGGCCGCCAAACGGTACGTGGTAATCCGTGCCTGCTGTTGGTAGGTTCACCATCACACAACCTGTTTGCGCTTGTTGCTTGAACATTGCGCTAGTACGTAGGCTCTGAGTAATGATGCCGCCTGTTAGACCAAAGCGAGTATCGTTGGTCGTCGCGATAGCTTCTTCTAGGTCAGCCACACGAATCACGCTTGCCATTGGTGCGAACACTTCCTCTTGGTTCACTTCCCAATCGTTCTTAGTGTTTAAGAACAGCGTTGGAGACATGTAAAAACCTTCGTGTTGCATGCTCAAGCGTTCACCACCAAATGCCAGCTCACCGCCGCTTTGACGCGCTTTCTCAACCCAGCCTAGGTTTGCTTCAAGTTGGTTACCGTCAACTACCGGCCCCATGAACACGCCTTCTTCTAGTGCGTGACCCACTTTCAGCTCGCTCATACGCTTAATCAGTGCTTCAACGTATTGGTCGTGAATGCCGTCCATAACCACTAGACGAGAAGATGCTGTACATTTTTGACCTGCGCCAGAGAATGAACCTGCGATAGTTGCATCAACTGCTGTTTGGATATCAGCATCGTCAGCAACCACAAGTGCGTTCTTACTGCCCATTTCTAGTTGGCAACGAACGAAGTTTGGTGCGGTAGCGGCTGCCACTTTACGACCCGTATCAACCGAACCAGTAAAGCTCACACCGTTCACTTCTTTAGAGTTGATCAGTGCATCACCCACAGTTGAACCGCTACCCAAAACAAGGTTGAACGTACCTGCAGGGATACCTTGACGGTGGATAATCTCAGTAAGCGCAACCGCACTTGCTGGTGTTAGGTTTGCTGGTTTCCAGATAACGCTGTTACCGAAAGCCAGTGCTGGAGCGATTTTCCAAGCAGCCGTTGCTGTCGGGAAGTTCCAAGGAGAGATGATGCCGATAACACCAACCGCTTCACGAGTCACTTCAACAGAAACGCCAGGGCGTACTGAGTCCGCGTTGTCACCAATTTGACGAAGCACTTCAGCCGCAAAGTATTGGAAGAACTGTCCTGCACGGTAAATCTCACCACGACCTTCAGCAAAAGGCTTACCCTCTTCACGCGAAAGTAGTGTGCCTAGTTCATCACAACGTGCAATCAGCTCATCACCAATCGCTTGAAGTACCGCTTGCTTGCGTTCAATCGGCGTTTTTTCCCACTCTGGTTGAGCGTGTTTTGCCGCTGAAATCGCTTGTTGAACTTGCTCTGCGCTTGCTTGTGCAAAGTTACCGATGTTTTCAGAAATATCTGATGGGTTAATGTTCGCAACGGTGCTTACACCAGCTTGCCATTCGCCGCCAATGTAAAGTGCGCTTTCTGCTTGAACATTCTGTAATTGAGTCATCATTCTGTCCTTGTAACGGTTAGGTTGCGGTTGAGTCTGGCAACCATTTGGTTAATTAATAAACTGTTAATATTCAGGTAATTAATTGCTAAAATAAGTCGTACATTTTGTATCTGAAGTGAACCCGATCGCTTGTATCAATAAACCGCTTTAATTCAAAAGAGTTTTGATCCGCAAATAGCCTTAGTTCACAGTCGAATTATTCAGGTTGAGATGCTGATGCATAAACCACGAACTCAACCAACATTTCTTCTCTTGCTAACCCTGCAACGACGACCGCAGCACGGTTTGGATAAGGTGCATTGAAGTATTCTCCGTATACGCTGTTTACCGTTTTTAGGTATTCACGGTCTGTCACGTAGATCAGAACTTGCAGCACTGAATCCATAGATTCGCCAGCACACTCCAATGTATGAACAAGGTTGTTAAAAGTCTGACGCGTTTGCGCTTCAATACCGCCCTCTACTACTGCGCCAGTTTCATCAATTGGAATCTGCGCTGTGTATAGAGTGCCGTTATTAACGATTGCCCACTCTAGTGGTGCTTTTGAGGCGAAAAGCTCGGTTTTTACTGGGTGTTTTTTAGTTTGTGCGTTCACGATTCCATCCAACTTTGTAACAACTATGTTTCAAGATGGTTAAATACTGCACCTTGACGAATGATAAATCTAACGGTAAATTTTGTGCATTTGATAAATAAAATCTATCACCTTGTGAAAAGTAAGGTATAGCAAGGGCTAGAGAAGGATCAGTGCCATGAGTATTAAGCTACAACAGTTAAAACATTTTGTTTTAGTGGTCGAAGAAGGCGGATTTCGAGCAGCATCTCACCGCGCCAATCGCTCGCAAGCGGCACTTTCTACGTCGATAAAGGAGCTAGAAAAAATACTTGGTCAGCCACTGTTTGAAACAGGCAACAAATCAACCCTGACGCCTTTTGGAGAAATATGCTTGCCCAAGATCATTCAATTTCTGAATGTTTACAAAGCATTAGATAATGACCTACGCGCAGCGGCAGCAGGACAACAAGGAAGAGTTCGAATAGCGAGCGTGCCTTCGGTAGCCGCAAAACTAATCCCCAGTGTTTTAGGGGCTTTTTGTGAGCAGTACCCTAATGTAGAAGTGAGTTTGATTGATGATAATGCGGCAGGTGTAGAAGCAAGGTTACTCTCTGGCGAGGTGGATGTTGCCCTCGGCAATAGCTCCCATTTAGAAGAAGAGAGCATCGACTTCACGCCTTTACTTTCTGATCCTATCGGTGTGGTGTGCCTCAAAGACAACCCTATTGCCTCTCAACGGGAAGGAATCGAATGGCAAACTTTGTTAAAACAGCCCTTCATTCGCAACGGGACTTGCACCCTACTAGACCCAACGCCTGCGCGCATGCTCAGCGAACAAGCCCTATACTCAGTCGAGAACATTACCTCGCTGTTTTCGGTGTTAGAGCTCGGGATAGGCGTGACCACGCTACCTAAGCTGGCTTTCCCAACGAATGAAACCCGCTTGGTGTGGATTCCGTTAATTGACCCGCCCTTGCAACGACAAATTGGTATTTTCAGATTGTCTGATCGTACGATCTCACCACAAGCACAGGCTTTCCATGACTTATGTATTCAATACCTCAGTTATGAAGAGTAATAACTGAGCCTAGATTAAGTAAATTAGGCAGCGTTTTGCTGCCATTTACTTCCTCAAAACTCGGTGTTTCTTCTCTGCACCATGCTTCTCATAAACCCAATCCCCCCACTTCACTCCTATATCATCAACATTTAGGCGCTGAATTTTCACTCTCTCGCACGCAAATAGTGACAAGCTGACAACAATATAAAAATTATTCGCTTATTGATAAGGAGCGACGTACGTTTAATTTCCCAGAACAAAGAGCTCTTCCATCATTGGCTCAAACAAGCGTAACCATGGCCAAAACCACACTTCGCAGTTCAACTTGAAAATGAACCTAAGTGTTTGAATAGTCTTAATTGATAAGATCATAAATTGATAATTTCGCTCGCTGAACCCTCCTAAAAAGCCCCTCTTTTTCATGAGGATAAAGCATCTTAAATATTCATGAATAAAGTAATAAAACTATTACTTTCATAAATGAAAAATATATCTTTCAAAAATGGAATTATTGATGTCGATATTTGTCGTTTTGATCACATAATTTTAGGCGTAATTTATATTTTGTCGAAACGATAGCGAATTAGCTTAATTCGTTTAATTTCGTCAGGAGATATAAAACCAGCAAGGGTTTTTCTTTAAAGCAAATCAAGTGTTATTAACAAGTGAAATGTAGTAACAAGTTAAATTTAAACTGTGTTTTATATTAACTTACACTGTTTAACATAAGGTTTTATTATGAGGCTTAATGGGATTAGTAGCGACATCCTTGTTGCCGCTAAAAGAGTTGTTCTCTGCCAAATAGTATTAGCCATCGGTGTAGTTTTATATGAAGTGTTTTTTGGTAATAAAGTAGATATGGAATCATCAGCTTTGGGCATCGTAATTGCGATGTTGCCACCGCTGTTTGGATTTATATATGCAAGCCTAAAGGTGCGTAAGAATCCTAATTATAGTTTACGTGACTTAATGCAAATGAGTCGTGTCGTAAAAATAACATATACGTTTTTAATGTTTATCTTGGCGTTCCAGTTTTTCAAATTGGATAACCCAGTAATATTATATGCGTACATCTTTACTATGGTTGGATACTTCTTAACACCGTTTATTACCGCCTCTAATAGATCGGAGTACGCGTAGTATGGATCAAGTAACTACCGCTCACGAATACATAGAGCATCACTTAACCTTCTTAACTACAGGTGATGGTTTCTGGGCGTTTAACATTGACTCGATGTTGGTATCTTGGATTACAGGTTTACTTTTCATCGGTGCATTTCGGTATGTAGCCACTCGTGGCACTAGCGGCGTTCCAGGTCGTTTTCAATGTTTTATCGAGCTTGTCTTTGACTTCGTCAATAATCTCGTCAAAGAGATTTTTCAAGCGGAAGATAAATTAATAGGACCACTGGCATTAACCACTTTTGTTTGGGTGCTGTTAATGAATGCAGTCGACCTATTACCCATTGATTTAATCCCGGGGTTAACTCGATCTGTGGGTCTAGAGCACTTTAGAGACCTACCAACGGCAGACGTAAATATACCAATGTCGATGGCACTCGGTGTGTTTATTCTACTGTTAACCTATACATTTAAAAATAAAGGTTTGAAAGGCTTTATCAAAGAGCTAACTACTCAGCCATTTGATAACCCTCTTTTATATCCTGTTAACTTAGTTCTTGAATTAATAACATTAATTTCAAAGCCAATATCACTAGGCTTACGATTATTCGGAAATATGTATGCAGGCGAGATGATATTCATCCTTATTGCACTAATGCCTTGGTGGATGCAGTGGGCACTGAGTGTACCTTGGGCCTTATTCCACATATTAATCGTATTCTTACAAGCATTTATATTTATGGTACTGACCGTTGTTTATTTAGGAATGGCAACAGAAGAACACCACTAATTAATAACTAAAAAATTAACTAACAAATTATTTTCGGAGATACAAATGGATATCGTAAGCGCAGTTTTATATGTAGCAGGTGCATTACTGATCGGTTTAGGTGCAGCAGGTGCAGCATCTGGTATTGGTAACTTAGCAGGTAAATACCTTGAAGGTGTTGCGCGTCAACCAGACCTTACTCCAATGCTTCGTACTCAATTCTTCATCATGATGGGTCTTGTGGATGCAGTACCGATGATCGGTGTTGGTATCGGTCTATACATCATCTTCGCCGTGGCTTAATCAAACCGCTTTGAAAGATCGATTTATACATAATCAAGATTTAGTGAGGAAGGTATGAACTTAAATGCAAGCATGTTTGGACAAGCAATCTCATTCGTGATTTTTGTTTGGCTGTGCATGAAATATGTATGGCCCCCTCTCACCGCGATGTTAGACGAGCGCCAAAAAGAAATCGCTGATGGTTTACGCCACTCAGAGAACGCTGCGAAAGAGCTAGAACTAGCAAAATCAAATGGCGCGCAACTCATCGAAGATGCAAGAAAAGATGTGACTGAACTGGTTGAGCAAGGCCGAAAACGCCGTAACGAAATCATCAGCTTAGCGCAACAAGAAGCCGAGCAAGAAAAGGCACGCATCTTAGAACAAGGTAGAGCTGAGCTAGAAGGCGAACGCCAAAAGATACGCCGTGAACTTCAGGCGGATATGGCAGATGCAGTGATTCAAAGTGCACAGAAACTGATTAGCAAAAACCTAGATTCCGCAACGAACCGAGCGCTAGTTGACCAAATGATTAGCGAACTCTAAGGAGAGGCAATATGTCAGATTACACCAATATTGCTCATCCCTACGCCAAAGCATCGTTTGAATTTGCTTTAGGTGAAAACCAGTTACAAGAGTGGCACTCAATGCTGTCCATTCTTGTGGCTGTCGCGGAAGAAGAAACGATCGCTAGTCAGATTTCTTCAGCTGAAGGGGCTTCTACACACCAAACAGAAGAGCTGGCAAACCTCATCATTCATATTTGCCAAGGACTCGTTGATGACCACGTCATTAATCTTATTCGAGTCTTGGCCGAGAACGGCCGTCTATCTGTTGTAAGAGATCTGTTTGAATTGTTCTGCGAGCTAAAGGACGAACATGAACGTGTAGTGCCTGTCACTGTCACCAGTTCAGAAATGCTGACACAAGATCAAGTTACGTCATTAACAGCTGCACTTGAGAAGAAATTAGAGCGTCAGGTTGAAATGAAGCAGGTTATTGATGACACGTTAGTGGGTGGAATGGTCATCAAGGCGGGTGAAACCGTTATCGATGGTTCTTTAAACACATCAATTGACCGATTGGCTCATCAACTTCACGCGAGATAGGTAACAATTATGCAATTAAACTCAAATGAAATCAGCGATCTAATCAAAGAACGCATCTCGAAATTTAATGTGAGCACCGAGGCTCGCAACGAAGGCACTATCGTATCGGTTCGTGATGGCATCATCACAATCAATGGCCTTGCTGATGTTATGCAAGGTGAGATGATTGAGCTACCAGGTGGCAAATACGCACTCGCACTTAACCTCGATACCCATTCAGTAGGTGCGGTGGTTATGGGCCCCTACACTGACCTCTTTGAAGGTATGAAAGTGAAAGGTACAGGTCGTATCTTAGAAGTACCTGTAGGTAACGGACTTCTTGGCCGTGTCGTGAACACATTAGGCGAGCCAATCGATGGCAAAGGCCCAGTGAGTTGTGACCGACTCGACCCTGTAGAAGTGATTGCACCCGGTGTAATCGAACGTAAGTCTGTTGATCAACCTATTCAAACTGGCTACAAAGCGGTTGATACCATGGTGCCAATCGGTCGTGGTCAACGTGAACTTATCATCGGTGACCGTCAGACGGGTAAAACAGCGTTAGCTATCGATGCGATCATCAATCAGAAAGATTCTGGCATCAAATGTGTGTATGTAGCGATTGGCCAAAAAGCCTCCACTATCGCTAACGTGGTTCGTAAACTCGAAGACCACGATGCGCTTAAAAACACCATCGTAGTCGTGGCATCAGCATCAGAGTCTGCAGCGCTTCAATACCTAGCCCCTTATGCGGGTTGCACCATGGGTGAATACTTCCGTGACCGCGGTGAAGATGCACTGATCATCTATGATGACCTATCAAAACAAGCCGTTGCTTACCGTCAAATCTCATTGCTATTGAAACGCCCACCGGGGCGTGAAGCCTTCCCTGGCGACGTATTCTACCTTCACTCACGCCTACTAGAACGTGCAGCACGAGTGAATGCAGAGTATGTAGAGAAGTTCACTAACGGTGAAGTGAAAGGCCAAACAGGCTCATTAACGGCGCTTCCGATCATTGAAACTCAAGCGGGTGACGTATCAGCGTTTGTACCAACCAACGTAATCTCAATCACCGACGGTCAGGTTTTCCTTCAAACCCAATTGTTTAACTCAGGCTTACGTCCTGCAGTCGACCCAGGTATCTCGGTATCTCGTGTGGGTGGTGCGGCGCAATGCAAGATCATCAAGAAACTGTCTGGTGGTATCCGTACTTCATTAGCTCAATACCGCGAGCTGGCGGCCTTTGCTCAGTTCTCTTCTGACTTAGATGAGATGACGCGCAAACAGCTAGACCATGGTGAGCGTGTTACCGAGTTAATGAAGCAAAAACAATACTCTCCAATGTCAGTCGCTGAGCAAGCAACGGTTATTTACGCAGCAGAGAAAGGTTACTTGGTCGGTGTTGAACTAAGCAACATTGCCCGTTTTGAAGAAGAACTGATTGCTTACGCCAAAGGTCAAAACCCTGCGCTATTCGAAAAAATCAACGCGACAGGCGATTACAACGACGAAATCGACGGCGCTCTTAAAGAGATCCTAGAAGGTTTTGTTGGGATGAAAGCTTGGTAAGTGCTCCGGTTTGTTAGCTGGAAATCAAAACAAATAGGAGCAGATTATGGCAAGTACTAAAGAAATTCGCACCAAGATAGCCAGTGTTAGTAACACTCAGAAAATCACTAGCGCAATGGAAATGGTTGCAGCAAGTAAGATGCGCAAGGTTCAAGACAACATGACGCTAACTCGCCCCTACGCCGAGAACATGCGAAAAGTTATCTCTCATGTTGCATCGGGTTCGCTGGAATACCAGCACCCTTACCTGCAACAGCGTGAACCTAAGCGTGTTGCTTACATCATTATCTCGTCCGATCGCGGCTTGTGTGGTGGCTTGAACTCAAACTTGTTCAAGAAAGTGTTAGAAGAAATGGAGCAATGGCGCACCAAGGGAGTCGAGGTAGAAACAACCTTAGTGGGATCTAAGGCTATCTCGTTCTTCCACCGCGGCGGCAACGTTATTGCACAAACGTCAGGTCTTGGCGACACACCTAAGTTAGAAGACATCTTAGGTACGGTGAACGCGATGCTGGGGCATTACAACGAAGGCAAGATCGATAGCTTGTATCTCGTTTACAACCAGTTCGTCAACACCATGGTTCAAGCGCCAACGACCTTGCAGTTGCTCCCCCACCCTTCAGACACAGGGGAAGGTAGTGAGCCTAAAAAAGCACGTCGTTGGGACTACATCTATGAGCAAGCACCCAAAGACATACTCTCAGAACTGTTACATCGATACATCGAATCGCAAGTGTATCAAGGCATTGTTGAGAGCATTGCCTGTGAGCAAGCAGCCCGAATGGTCGCTATGAAAGCGGCGACTGATAACGCAGGCCAACTCATTGATGACTTGCAGTTGGTCTACAACAAGGCGCGTCAGGCTGCCATTACCCAAGAGCTGAGTGAAATAGTCTCAGGTGCCCAAGCTGTCTAGGGCTAGAAAAAACTGGGTTAAGAACAGAATTTGAGGATTTAAGAATGAGTGTTGGAAAAATAGTTAAAGTAATCGGCGCGGTGGTTGACGTCGAGTTCAGCGGCGGCAACAGCCCACGCGTTTATGATGCATTGAAAGTGACTAGCGACGAAGCAAGCTCGTTAGTATTGGAAGTACAGCAACAACTGGGTAGCAATATCGTTCGTTGTATTGCAATGGGTACTTCAGATGGCTTACGTCGTGGCCTAACGGTTGAAAACACAGGCTCTCCAATCACGGTTCCTGTGGGTGAAGAAACATTAGGCCGTATCATGAACGTGCTTGGTCAACCTATCGATGAGTGTGGTGAAATCGGTCAGAAAGAGAACTACGAGATTCACCGTGAAGCCCCTTCTTATGAAGAACAAGCAAACAGCACTGAGCTTTTAGAAACAGGCGTTAAGGTAATCGACCTTATCTGCCCATTCGCTAAGGGTGGTAAAATTGGTCTGTTCGGTGGTGCTGGTGTAGGTAAAACCGTCAACATGATGGAGCTTATCAACAACATCGCCAAAGCCCACTCAGGTCTTTCTGTATTTACCGGTGTAGGTGAGCGTACTCGTGAAGGTAACGACTTCTACTACGAGATGAAAGAAGCGGGTGTACTAGACAAAGTAGCCATGGTTTACGGCCAAATGAACGAGCCACCGGGAAACCGTCTACGTGTAGCACTTACGGGCCTGACTATGGCTGAGCGCTTCCGTGATGAAGGTCGTGATGTACTGTTGTTCATTGATAACATTTATCGTTACACACTTGCCGGGACTGAGGTATCAGCTCTGCTAGGTCGTATGCCTTCAGCAGTAGGTTACCAACCAACACTAGCTGAAGAGATGGGCGTGCTTCAAGAGCGTATCACTTCAACTAGACAAGGCTCTATCACGTCTATCCAAGCGGTATACGTACCTGCAGATGACTTGACCGATCCATCACCAGCAACAACCTTTGCTCACTTAGATGCGACCGTTGTACTGTCTCGTAATATCGCGGCATTGGGCCTCTACCCTGCGATTGATCCATTGGATTCAACCTCTCGCCAGTTAGACCCACTTGTGGTTGGCCAAGAGCACTACGACATTGCACAAAAAGTACAAACAACACTGCAACGCTACAAAGAGCTAAAAGACATCATCGCGATTCTTGGTATGGATGAGCTGTCTACTGAAGACAAACAGACCGTATCTCGCGCTCGTAAGATTGAACGTTTCTTAACTCAGCCTTACCACGTAGCCGAAGTGTTTACTGGTCAGAAAGGTGTCTTTGTACCGCTAAGCGAAACACTAAGAGGCTTTAAAGGCCTGTTAAGCGGTGAATATGACGATATCCCAGAGCAAGCGTTCTTGTACTGTGGTTCTATCGACGAAGTGCTTAACAAAGCGAAATCACTCTAACAGGTAGGTGCACAATGGCTATCGGAATCACAGATAATACATTTCAACTTAATATTGTAAGTGCGGAAGGTACGCTGTTTTCAGGTCCAGCGTATGCCCTAGCTGTTTCTGGCGCTGACGGTGAACTGGGGATTCGCCCCGGTCACTCTCCGCTTCTCAGTAAGATCAAACCGGGCGTAACCGTGTTTGTCACGGACCCTAAATCAGAAGGCCAAGTGCTGTATGTCTCTGGTGGGATGCTGGAAGTTCAACCGGATGTGGTTACGGTGTTAGCCGACACTGCCTTGCATGGTAAAGACATTGACCGCGCTCGTGCAGAAGAGGCGAAATATGCGGCTCTAGAGAACATCAACAAGGGCAACATAGACATTAACTTCGCACAAGCTCAGCTTGAATTGGCGAAAGCCGTTGCTCAGCTTCGCGCATCAGAACTGACTTCTTCTCGCACTCGACACTGAGAATAGAACTCAGACGTTTGATGCTTGATGTGTAAATAGTCTACCCACTTAAACATGATTTAAGTGGGTAGACTACATCAGGAACCCTCCTCTCCTTTCCAGCTTCCCCTCCCTTTCAACCGTCCCTAGTACATCCTTTTCCACCAACGTTTACACCATTATTTCTCAGCAAAACGCGCTTGGTGCGGATCAAGTTCATGACCAAGAGGTTGTGTGAGTGAATGATATAACTCTGGCTTACGGCCACGAATCCAGCGTCTACCAGTACACATGTCTAACTCTTCTGCTTTTAGCTCAGCAATCACCATATCGTTATCAACACTATCGGTCTCAGCAATGATTTCACCATAAGGGCTGAGGACCATCGCATTGCCTGTTCTTACTTCATCCATATCAACGCCGACACCATTACTAAACACAACAAACATACCGTTGTCGTGCGCTCTTGCAGGCAACCAACGCATTAACCACTCGCGGCCATTCTTGCCCTGCATTTCAGCACGAATCGCATCTAGGTTTTCATCTCGGTTAAACCATAACTCTGGGTCAATACGCTTCATCGCATTCGGGCTTCGTGAATGACAACCGCCCGTTTGGTGTGGCGCAATCAATATATCGGCCCCTTTCAAAGCAGTGATCCTGACATTTTCGACCAAGTTGTTATCCCAACAAATCAAGATACCAACTTTGCAACCATGCGGCGTATCGAACACCGTGTATTGGTCTCCGCTGCTCATGTGAGAGCTAACAAAGGTGTGCAGTTTTCGATGTTTCTGAACTTCTCCATTTGGCATGGCGAATACGTAGCTGTTGTATAACTCGCCATCAGTACCCTGCTCTATCAAGCCCGCGCCAACGCTCATGCCAAATTGCGTTGCCAGTGAAACTAACTTTTGAGTGGATTCACCGCTCGGTACAGGTTCCGCTAGCACTTCAATTTCATCGCGAGATAAAGCAGACACATGCCAGTAGCCAGTGATGCACATCTCAGGAAAACTGACGATCTCCACGCCACTGTCCGCAGCCTTTTGAACATATTGCTCTATAATGGATAAGTTATACGCCTTATCACCTGCGTGGTGGTTAAATTGAACCGACGCTACTTTGATGTCTTTCTTCATGATTCGTCCTCAAGCTTTGCTTTATCTGATTGGTATGAACCTAGTATAAAAAATCAATTCAATTCCATATAATGAAACATATTCTCAATTCAATGAGCATTTGGAATGGAATTTGATCTACTGAAGGCATTTTGTCAGCTCGCTAAATCGGGAAATTACCGTTTGGCGTCAGAGCAGCTCTACATCACTCAATCGGCACTCACTAAAAAGATTCAACGACTTGAATCCAACATTGGGGCATCTCTGTTTTCTCGTGGCAGGAATGGCGCAGAGCTCACGCACGCAGGAAAAACGTTACTGGCAGAAGCCCAACGTTTGGTTCATTCAATGCAAGCGTTTGAGCAGCTGTCAGGCTCTGTGGTGAACGGGACTCAGGGACATTTGAACATTGGCTTTGGCGTGTCTACTTATCATAAAGCACCCAAGCTTATTGCAGCTTATAAACAACGGTACTCAGACGTTCATGTCACCTTAAATGACACACCTTCCAAGCAACAAACAGATGAGTTATTGAGCCATGATCTCGATATCAGCTTCAATCGGATACCAGAATCATCGGATTTAGAAAGCCTAACGCTGTTCAATGATTCACTTGTGGTCGCGATACACAAAGATCTTCTCAAGCAAGCGCCAAGCAAAAATCTCGTCGTCTCTGAGTTATCGAAATGGCCTTATCTAAAGCTGACCCAACATCGTGGCCCCGGATTAGACAGACAGATTCAACAATATTGTCTTGCGAATAAAATCGACTTATCAAAAACGCAAGAAGCCGATGATATTCTCACCCTGCTTGCCTTGGTTTCTGCCAATATCGGCTTCACCATTGTTCCTAACAGTGCTCAGTTCATTAGTAACACCGATGTGGAATTCATTGCGTTAGAAGGTGAATACGCCACTTGGCCAGTGGGGTTGATATGGAATGGGAAGAGTGAAAATCCACTCAGGGATAGGTTTGTGGAGTTTGTGGAGTTTGTGGCTAATCAAAAAGAAAATTAGGCCGGAAGCTAAATTACACCAACAAAAAAGGCTCACTAACTAGTGAGCCTTTTGATATCTGCTTAACGTAAAACCGAGGTCTAACGTTGCTTGATGTTCAAACGAATAGTTTTAAAAGATTCGTTTTAGAAAAGCAGTTTAGAGCCGTCGCTTAGAACTATAGTTTAGAAGAATTCAATCGAATTACGGCCGCTTTTATCGTCACGTGTTGGCTTAGGCGTATCCGCTTTCTTTTTCGGTTTCTTCTCTTTTTTCTCTTTCTTTGGTTCAGCCTTTGCGCTTAGCATTTCAGCTTTGCTTTTCTTAGACTCTTTCTTCTTAGAATCCTTTTTAGACTGACCTTTCTTCGCCTTGTTATCTTTTTTAGGCGCTTCTTTCTTTTTCGGCTTGTCTGATTCTTCTTGTACTGGCTGATCACACACCACTACATAGTATTCTTGGTTGAATTCAAAGAAGTCGCCATCGTACATTTTACGACGCTTACGCGTTTCCAGCTCACCATTTACCGCTACGTATCCTTCAGAGATGATGTGTTTAGCTTCACCGCCACCACTCACTAGGTTAGCAATTTTAAACACTTTGTAGAGCTCAATTGGCTGTGATGAAACATCAATACCAATGGCTTCAATTTCAATCTCTTCGCCTTCTTCGCCCAGCTCTTGGCCTTCGTAATCAGCGTCTTCGTAATGTTCTTGGTCCATGGTGACCTCTACCTAAATATGTACTTCTGGAATATTGGTCGCAGTGTAATCTTAATACAACTAAATGACCATGTTGAATTGATCAGGGCATCATTTGCTTTAGTGCTAATACCTACGCTATAGAGCACCACCAACGTTCGAGAGATTCACCAACTGCTTGGTATATTCATGTTGCGGATTACCAAACAAAGTCTCAGTGTCGCCCTTCTCTATCACCTCACCCGCTTTCATCACGATGGTGTAATGACAGAGGGATTTCACGACATTCAAATCATGGCTAATAAACAAATAGGTCAGGCCATACTTTTCTTGAAGTGACTTCAGCAAATCCAACACTTGAGCTTGAACCGTTCTGTCGAGTGACGACGTCGGTTCATCTAACAAGATAAACTCTGGCTTTAAAATCAGAGCGCGCGCAATTGCAATACGCTGCCTTTGTCCGCCAGAAAACTCGTTTGGGTAACGGTGGCGAGTCTCAGGGTCTAGGTCGACCTCTTTCATAACGTCACAGATACGTTGGTCGAGTTCGCTCTCATCCAATTGTTGATGCACTAACAAACCTTCGCCAATCACTTGAGCAACTGACATCCTTGGGTTCAATGCCGAAAACGGATCTTGAAACACCACTTGCATACGGCTTCGAAACGGCAACATCTGTTGTCGATTTAAGCCTTGAATTTGTTCGTCAGCGTAGGTAATTGAACCCTCACTTTCTACCAGCTTCAATATCGCCATACCCGTTGTCGATTTGCCCGAACCACTCTCACCGACGAGGCCGATGGAGTGTCCTTTCTTCAAGGTGAACTCCATATCAGTGACCGCTTTAACATGCGAAATCGTACGCTTGAATAAGCCACCAGTAATCGGGAACCAAACACGCAATTGGTTAACATCAAGCAGAGGTTTGATTTTTGGTGATACAGGGACAGGCAAGCCTTTCGGATCTGAGTTGATAAGCTTTTGAGTGTAAGGGTGAGATGGTGCGTTAAACAGCGTTTGGCAATCGTTACTTTCAACTAAGCGACCATCTTTCATTACCGCAACCCTATCGGCAATCTTACGAACAATACTCAAATCGTGGGTGATAAACAGCATCGCCATGCCAAGTTCTTGCTGCAGGTCTTTTAGAAGGTCAAGGATCTGCGCTTGTACCGATACATCCAATGCCGTTGTTGGCTCATCAGCTATAAGCAGCTCAGGTTCGTTGATCAGTGCCATTGCGATCATCACGCGTTGGCGCTCTCCACCAGACAACTCATGTGGATAGGCTGAAATTTTTTGCTCTGGGTAACGAATACCCACCTTTGAAAGCCACTCTATCGCCAAGGCTTGCGCTTTGTTGGTTCGCATACCTCGGTGAATGGCGAGGGTTTCAACCAATTGTTTTCCGACTCGATGAAGTGGATTAAGCGAAACCATAGGTTCTTGGAAGATCATCCCAATGCGACCACCACGAATCCCGCGCAATTGCCTTTCTGAACAACTCAGAATATCGGTGCCAGAGAAATTGATCTTACCGTTTAGGTAGTGGGACGAGCCTTTAGGTAACAGCTTTAAAATCGAATTAGCCGTGACCGATTTACCGGAACCACTCTCACCCACTAGCGCGAGCGTTTCACCTTTGTATATTTCTAAAGAGACATCTTGTGTCACTTGTTCTATCGAGTTTTTTCGCCCGAAACCGACAGACAGTTTATCTATGGTCAGAACTGGAGATGCATTAGCAGCCTCTGCTGTTGACCCTGAAGTAGGAACTGTATTTGAAGTCATAACCTATCCTTACTTCTGTTGATGTGGGTCGAAGGCATCACGTACCGCTTCACCAACGAAGACCAGTAACGTGAGCATCAGTGAAAGTACGACGAAAGCAGAGATACCAAGCCAAGGCGCTTGTAAGTTCGCTTTACCTTGCGCCAATAGCTCACCTAACGAAGGCGAACCTGCAGGAAGACCAAAGCCCAAGAAGTCTAATGAGGTTAATGTGGTCACTGAGCCAGAAAGAATAAATGGCATCATGGTTAACGATGCAACCATCGCGTTGGGTAGCATGTGACGAAGCATAATGCGTTTATCATCAACGCCCATAGCCTGCGCGGCGCGCACATAATCAAAGTTTCGACAGCGTAAAAATTCCGCTCGTACGATACCTACTAAACTCATCCAACTGAACAGCACCATAATTCCGAGCAGCCACCAGAAGTTCGGCTCTATAAAACTCGACAGAATGATCAACAAGAACAGGGTCGGCATACCAGACCACACTTCAATGAAGCGTTGTCCGAATAGATCAACCCAACCACCGTAATAGCCTTGGGTTGCCCCAACGACGACACCTATCACGCTCGATACAATCGTCAGAATAAAACCAAATAAAACGGAAATACGGAACCCATAAATGATGCGAGCTAATACATCTCGCCCTTTATCATCGGTTCCGAGCCAATTCACAGAATCAGGTTCAGATGGCACCGCACCTGAAATATCGAAGTTTATCGTGTCGTAGCTAAACGGAATGATTGGCCACACGATGTAACCGCTGTCTTCAATGAGTTCGATAACATACGGGTCTTTGTAGTCGGCTTCAGTTTCAAACTCGCCACCAAACTCAGTCTCGGCATATTCATTGATAACAGGCACAAACCACTGATTATCATAAGAAACCAATAAAGGCTTATCGTTAGCGATGATCTCAGCGAACAGGCTCAGTCCAAACAAAATGGTAAATATCCAAAGGGAGATAAAACCACGCTTGTTTGCTTTAAAACGTAACCAACGAGCTTCAGCTAAAGGGTTGTTAAACATTTATTATCAATACCTTGTTATTCGTTCGCCATTAACGCGCTTCAAAATCAATTCGAGGATCAACCCAGGTATACGTCAGGTCGGAGATAATGCTCAGCACCAAGCCAAGTAAGGTCATGATATAGAGAGAGCTGAACACCACGGGATAGTCGCGTTGAATGGTCGATTCAAAACCAAGCAGACCGATACCTTCGAGTGAGAACATCACTTCAATCAACATAGAACCCGTGAAGAAAATACTAATAAACGCGCTTGGGAAACCGGCAATAATGATCAACATCGCGTTACGGAAAACGTGCTTGTATAGAATACTGCTCTCGTCCAAACCTTTCGCTCTTGCGGTCACCACATATTGCTTATTGATTTCATCAAGGAAGGAGTTTTTGGTCAGCATACTGAGTGTGGCAAAGCCGCCGATGACCATCGCAAAAATAGGTAAGGCTAAGTGCCAAAAGTAGTCGCCAATTTGTTGATACCAGTTGAGCTGATCAAAGTTACTCGACACCAAGCCACGCAATGGGAACCAACTGAAGTAGTTACCACTCGCGAACAAAATAATCAGGATTATTGCAAATAGGAAGCCCGGCACCGCATAACCGACAATCACTACCGCACTCGACCAAATATCAAAGCGAGAACCGTGATGTATCGCCTTCATAATGCCTAAGGGTATCGAAATCACATAGATGATTAACGTACTCCACAACCCCAAGGAAATGGAGACAGGTAAACGCTCAATGATCAAATCAATCACGTTACCGCCCTTAAACAGGCTTTCACCAAAGTTAAAGGTCGCGTAATTTTTCAACATGTCGAAGTAGCGAACATGAATCGGCTTATCAAAACCAAACTGCTTTTTGATCTCTTCAACCACTTCCGGATCAAGCCCTCGTGAGCCTTTATAGCCACTGGCAGACGCTTGATCACTTTCGCTCAAATCAACTTCTTGTCCACCACCAGAAAAGCGTTCCATGATGCCAGAGTTGTGCCCTTCTAATTGAGCAACGGCTTGCTCTACTGGGCCTCCGGGCGCAATCTGAATGATGAAAAAGTTGATGGTGATGATCGCCCACAGCGTGGGGATCACCAATAGTAAACGCCGAAATATATACGCGGCCATGCTAACTAACTCCTAGCGACGTTTTTCAGGAAGCAATGCCGCCTTCTCTTCTGAAATCCACCATGTATCAATGCCTAAATCGTATTTAGGCAATACATCCGGACGCTCAAACTTGTCCCACATTGCTACGCGGTACTCGCCAACGTGCCATTGCGGGATGTTGTAGAAGTTCCACTGTAATACTCGGTCTAGTGAACGACCTAAAGTAAGAAGCTTTTCAGGATTCTGTTGGTTGCTCGCGATTTGTTCTGTTAACGCGTCAACCACTGGATCCATTACACCTGCAGTATTGTAAGTAGAATCAATGTAGTTAGAGTTCCAAACAATCATTAAGTTCGGGCTAGGATAAGGGTTGGCAGAAAATGACGAAGACACCATGTCGAAATCACGATCACGAAGACGCTTGATATACTGAGTCGTATCGATGGTACGGATCTTCATCTCGATACCCATGCGCTTCAAGTTCTTCTGAACAGGTGTTGCGATACGCTCCGTGGTTGGACTGTAAATCAGCAACTCAAACGACATCGGCTTGCCAGTCTTTTCGTTGGTCATCACTTTGTCTTTCAGAACCCAACCCGCTTCCTTCAATAATTTGAAAGCTGTACGCATTTGGCTACGAATACGGCCGCTACCATCGGTGACTGGAGGCTGGAATTCTTCGGTAAACACTCGCGGAGGAATCTGATCTTTGTACTGAGACAGCAACGCTACTTCAGCTTCGCTTGGTAAGCCTTTCGCCTCATAGTCGGTGTTTTGGAAATAACTACGAGTTCGCTTGTACTGACCGTAGAACATGTTCTTATTCATCCACTCAAAGTCCATCGCGTAGGTTAACGCTTCACGAACTTTAGGATCAGAGAACACAGGAGATTGAATGTTGAAGACGAAGCCTTGCGTCGTTTCTGGCTTCTCATGGTTGATCTCTTCTTTGATGATGTAGCCTTTATCGAAGTTCGCGCCCGTGTATGAATTGGCCCAAAACTTAGCTGAGTTTTCGGTTCGAAGATCGAACTCCCCTGCTTTGAAGGCTTCTAGCATTACTGTGTCGTCACGGTAGTAATCGTATTGTACTTCTTTGAAGTTATTACGACCGACGTTAACAGGCAGGTCGGCTGCCCAGTAATTTTCATCTAAACCGTAAGTCACGCTTTGACCAGATTTGTAGCTGATGATCTTATAAGGGCCGCTTCCTACCGGCGGTTCACTTAGAGGTTCAGATAGCTTCTTGTCTTTCCAATAATGCTCTGGCAATACACGAGTGCTTTGGGCAAAGCTAAACAACTTCTCGCGGTTTGGCTTCTCCATCTCAATACGTACCACTAAATCAGAAACCGCGGTGACTGACTTAATTTCTTTGTAATAGACACGGTATTGAGGCACACCCTCGGTTGAAAACTTATTAAAGGTGAATGCCACATCATGAGCCGTAATAGGCTCGCCATCATTAAACTTAGCTTTTGGATTGATATCGATTTCCATCCAAGTGAAGTCACTGGCGTAGCGAACCTTTGAGGCGATCAATGGATAATAGGCATCGATCTCGTCGCTCGGAGAAAACATCAAGGTATCGTAAATCTCTCCGGTATAACTTGCAGCAACGCCGCGAGAACCGAATCGATTAAAGCTATCGTAGGTGCCAATGCTTCCATAGGTCACTTTGCCTAGTTTTGGCGCATCGGGATTAACGTAATCAAAGTGAGTGAAATCGACTGGATATTTCGCTTCACCAAAACCAACCAGTTGAGTGGTCTCAATTACGGTGACGGCAGGTGTTTCGGTATCAGAAGCTTGTGTAACGGAGGGATATAGAGCAATAAGCGGCAGCATGACTGCACATGAAGTTAAATTTAACCTGAAAAACTGAGTGCGCTGCGAGGCTTTGCTTAGGAAAACTGTTCCCATTTGACTCTCCCTTCAAATGTTATGAATTCGATATTCAACTTGATTAATCGGCTTTGAATGCACACCGCTAAAACAAGTATAGGTTCAAATCTAACATCATGTAATAACTAATAAAACCATCAGCACTTCATCTCTGACGGTTTATTTACAAATTACTCGGGTTCAGTCTAGAGAAATACGACACGCCCTAACTATTTAACGCGGTACTCATCAAAGATAAGTTCACCAATTTCGTTAATCACCGTGTCACGCTCTGGAATGGTTAACTCGGTTTCCGTAAGAGAGATACTGATGATCAACGGAGCGCGATTTTCACTCCACACGATAGCCGTGATAGCACGTGAGCCATAAGCGCCCGCACCTGATCTATCGGCAACCTTCCAACCATCAGGCAGAATCGAACGGATCATCCCATCAGAGACTTTGTTATCTATCATCCAAGTCTTGAGTTGAGCTTTGGATTCTTCTGATAAGGCGCTGCCATACAACAATTTATTTAACGTTTTCACCATAGTTTTTTGTGTTGTGGTATCACGCTCATCTCCCGGACGAGCATGGTTCAAGTCAGGTTCGATATGATCAAGGCGTGTTTTTCTGTCTCCCGTGGAACGCAAAAACTCAGTTAACCCGTTAGGTCCACCAATACTAGCTAACACTATATTAGCGGCCGTGTTGTCGCTCATTGCCATGGTTGCAGCACATGCGCCTCTGAGTGAGATTTCTTTACCGACAAACGCTTTAGTCACCGGAGACCAAGCAATAAGCTCATCAGAATTAACCCCAACCTTAGACTCTAAATCTAATCCTTCATTCTCATGGTCATAGAGAAGATTCGCACAAGCCAGGGTTTTAAAGGTACTCATCATCGGAAAGCGTTCGTCGCCCTTATAACTCCATGTTTGCTTAGTTGCAGAATCATAGACAGCAATACCAATGCGTCCCGATACACGAGATTCAATTTGCTCAATCGATTCAGGCGTAAGGGATTGACTCAATGACGATGTAGAGAAAAAGGTGCTCAACAATACAAGAGCGAGAGAGGTATATTTTTTCATAGTGAAACCATAAGAAAACGACCGACTGATCGTAGAGAAAATTAAACTCGACACCTTAACCGCGTCGAATGGAGAGAATTTAAGCAGAAAGCGACGACCTTCGCTAGATCAAATGAAAATAACTGACTAATTCCGAACAATATCTCCATATTTTAGATATCCTTAAAAGAGTAATTTCAATAGGATCCAACCTTGAACAAACCAAACCAAGTAACATTCTCAACGTTCAACCTTTTGAACTACCTTGAGCCGCCGAATGCTTATTATGATTTTGAGAACATCTACAGCCTCGATGAATGGCAAAAGAAACAACATTGGATTGCTGAGGCGATTCGCTCAACAGATTGCGATGTGATTGGCTTTCAAGAGATCTTCAGCCCAGAATCTTTACAGCAGCTAATGAATGAGCTCGGTTACCCCTACTTTGCCGTGGTCGATAGTGCACACGTTGAAGATGATTACCTATACACCTCCCCTGTAGTGGGTATTGCTTCCCGTTACCCGATTGAAAATGTTCAGCCTGTCACACCGGATTCGAGCCTACTTGCCGCCTTTAACCTTAGCGACAATTTTTCATTCAACCGCACGCCAGTGCACGCCACCATTGAATTACCTCACTTAAGCTCAACCGATTGTTATGTCGTACACTTTAAATCACAACGCCCAACTGAGCCAAAAGTTGAGCCAGCAGAACCCAGCGACAGTTCAGCAGAGCAAAAGCCACAAAGCGATACACTGATTAAACTTCACCAGGAACAACTAGGTTCTTGGCTATCGAGTGTTCAACGCGGTTTAGAAGCTCAACTGCTACACCAATACATTACCAATCAACGCTATCTCACCAACCAGCCCGTTGTATTGATGGGCGACTTTAACAAGCCCCTATTTAACGATGAGTTCAGAGGGCTGTTGAGCTATTCGTTGAATCGAGATGAAACCAGCCAACATTGGCTTTCACACTTTAGATTGAGAGACAGTTGGGATCTCTACCATCAATTACACGAAGAAGACTTGCTCGAACAACGTAAACCAACTCACTATTACGGCGCATCAGGCTCAGTCTTGGACTACATATTGATGTCGAACGAATTTGACTGCCAGAACTCCTCAAGTTTGATGGAAATATCACACTACACCATGCTCGATCACCACCTGATTAACCCAAGCTTCGAACACGACCAATTCAGTACCGATCACGCTGTCGTTTCCGTCACCGCTCATATCCGCGAGGCCTAAGTTAGACATAAAAAAGCCGCAGCAAACACTGCGGCTTTTCCACTTCAGACAAACGGGTTGAGCCAACCGACGCCCCATTTAGAAATCGATTTACCGTTTAACAAAGTGTGAAACTTAAAAGTTGTATGTTGCGCCTAGATAAAATGAATCAATCACGAGATCTTTATCATTTTCAAAACCTGAATCGCTCTCAATCGCAAATGCATCCGCTTCATAACCTAACCTAAAGCTAAAGTTTTCAGCCTGTTTTGGTGTGTACTCAACTCCGAAACCATAGCGAATAGCGTCACCACGATCATCATCAAGCAACGGAGCCGACTGGTCTAAATCAATCGTCGACAAACCTACGACGCCAAAAGGGCGAATTCCGTTGTCAAACGTGTAACCTAGATTAGCAACGATCGAAAATGCAGTTGGAGACCAAGTATAAGAATCTTTGGTTAATGCATCTTTTGCAACAACGTCGCCATAATTCGTATATTGCGCCTCTAGTGCGACGATGCGATTGAATTGGTATCCAGCAATTATCTTGTATGTTCGATCTTCTGCATCAACAGTAATGGGCCTTGAAGAGCCCTCATAAAGCCCACCATCATCAATACCAGTTGTACCAATTGCACCACCTAAGTAGAAACCATTGTCCTCTGCCATTACACTATTTGCCACAAGTGCAGACATCATCGCGATGCTTAAAATATATTTGTTGTTCATTACTGCTTGACCTTACTTATTTCAAATCAAGATTGCTACGTCTTCCCCTGCTACACAATCTTGTTAGAGTTATCCGACACCCCGTCGAATTGGCAAGCAGGTTAATCTCACTGAAAACAAAAAAATAAATAAAAATATAATCACTTTGTAACTTCAGCCAACATAATCAGTAATAACAAAATAAACACATGAATAATAAAGAAATAAAAACACATGAATAATAAAGAAATAAAAACACATCTTTTCTAGATAAAACCTTCCACTCAATTTTCAAACCATCCCATTTTTAGATTTTATTCACGCAGACTTACGAACGCTTACTTTCAAGAGTGATGCGATTCTGCATAATTCGCGCGCTTTGACCATTCGTACACTTAAATAACCACACTTAAATAGTTATCCGATCCAAAAGCAGCCAATTTCGCTCAATCTCCACAATTCAGAATAAGACGATCAAAAAACACGATGAACCACACAATAGACTTCAACGGCTTAATCATTGATATCGACGCTCGCACTATTACCAACGAGCAAGGGAATAAAATCACCTTGCGCCCTCACCTATTAGCAGTGCTCTGCTTACTGATAGAAAATGTGGGAAAGCCGATTTCGAGAGAACATATTGTTGATGTGTGCTGGGGCGGACAACTCTCGTCACCGCATGCCCTTGCAAACGTCGTCTATAACTTACGCAATGTCTTCGCGCGATTGAGAACGCCAAACGTCCAGATCATTACCATCAGTAAGTTTGGATATGCGCTATCAATTGAAGCCACGTAAAAGGGTTTATGCAATCAATGTCGGTGACTGAGATCACCAAAAAACACCTCATCGAAACGTTTCGATGATCGTTATCACACTCTAAGAAAGTGAATAGTGCAAATGATAAATCAAACACTATTATCACTATCGAAACGTTTCGATGGCTTTTCTTGAGTTGTTCTCAACCCATCAAACGTTATTTTTCGATAGGTCGTGATATGAAAAAAAGTACTCTAATAAACTCTGAACTCTCTTACCTAGTGGCGACTCTTGGCCACACAGATGAAATCACGATTTGTGACGCAGGCTTGCCGATTCCAGACCACGTAACACGCATAGACCTTGCACTGACTCACGGTGTCCCAAGCTTTCAGCAAACCGTAAAAACCATGCTGGATGAATCTCAAATCGAAGGCGTTGTGATTGCGGAAGAGTTTGCGAAAGTAAGCCCAGAACACCACGCAGCACTGATTGATTTAATCAAAACAGAAGAAGCGCGTTGCGGTAAACCGCTTTCGATTACTTACATCACTCATGAAGAATTTAAACAACGAACTCATAACAGCCGCGCAGTGATTCGTACTGGTGAATGCACACCATACGCAAATGTTATTTTCCAAGCTGGCGTGACTTTTTAATAAAAGCTAAACCATACACAGACACAACCAAATATAACTGGCCCCGAGTAAAGGAACCGACATGACTCAAGCCATTTTAGAACTTAGCTCAATTGAGAAAGCCTTCCCTGGTGTGAAAGCACTGGATAAGGCAAGCCTCAACGTTTACCCAGGACGCGTAATGGCGTTAATGGGCGAAAACGGTGCAGGTAAATCAACCCTCATGAAAGTGCTGACAGGTATTTATCACTTGGACGGCGGTACTATCGCCTACCAAGGAAAAGCTGCCGCATTTAAAGGGCCGCGTGATTCTCAACAAGCAGGCATTAGCATCATTCACCAAGAACTGAATCTGATTCCTGAGTTAACCATCGCCGAAAACATCTTCTTAGGTCGTGAAATCACCGGCACCATGGGTCGCATCTTGTGGAGCGAGATGTACCAAGAAGCGGACAAGCTACTTAAACGCCTGAACGTAAAGCACAGCTCAAAAACACTTTTAGGCCAGTTGAGCCTTGGTGAGCAACAAATGGTAGAGATCGCGAAAGCCCTTTCGTTTGAATCAAAGGTCATCATCATGGATGAGCCAACTGACGCGCTAACCGATACTGAAACTGAGTCTCTGTTTAAGGTGATCAACGAACTGCGTGATGAAGGCTGCGGCATTGTTTACATATCTCACCGACTTAAAGAGATCTTTGAGATTTGCGACGACATCACCGTACTTCGCGACGGCAAATTCATTGGTCAGTGTGAAGTAAAAGACACCGACGAAGATGGCTTAATCGAAATGATGGTTGGTCGTAAGTTAGACGAGCAATATCCACGTATCGGCCAAAGCCACGGTGAAACCTGCCTTGAAGTGATCGGCTTGACTGGTTCTGGTGTTCATGACGTGAGCTTTACCCTAAAACGCGGTGAAATCCTGGGTGTATCTGGGCTGATGGGCGCAGGTCGTACCGAACTGATGAAAGTGATTTACGGTGCCCTTCCAAGTGAACGCGGCGTCATCAACCTAGAAAACAAAACCATCAACCCTGTAAGCCCGAGAGATGGCTTGGCCAATGGCATTGCTTACATCTCAGAAGACCGTAAAGGCGATGGCTTAGTACTTGGGCTTTCTGTTAAAGAAAACATGTCTCTATGTTCACTGGATCTGCTGACTAAGAGCGGTCAAATCCAACATAAAGACGAAGTGATTGCAGTTGATGACTTCATCAAGCTATTCAACATCAAAACACCGACTCGCGAGCAGATCATTGGCAACCTTTCTGGTGGTAACCAACAGAAAGTGGCTATCGCTAAAGGATTGATGACCAAACCAAAAGTACTGATTCTCGATGAGCCAACGCGTGGTGTCGATGTCGGTGCTAAGAAAGAGATTTACCAACTCATTAATAAATTTAAAGCCGACGGCATGAGCATTATTTTGGTCTCATCTGAAATGCCAGAAGTGTTAGGAATGAGTGACCGCATCATGGTGATGCATGAAGGCCGTGTAAGCGGTGAATTTGATGCTAAAGAAGCAAACCAAGAATTATTACTGGCGTGTGCGGTCGGTAAAAAGATCAACGAGGACGCAGCATGAGTACTAAAACCATGAGCAAAACAACTGAAACTGAAGCGCCAAAGAAGAAACCGTTAATCAGCAAAGAGTGGCTGATTGATCAAAAGTCATTGATTGCTTTAATCTTCCTGATTGTTGTCGTTTCTTTCTTAAACCCGAACTTCTTTACTGTCGACAACATCCTAAACATTCTGCGCCAAACCTCGGTTAACGCAATCATCGCTGTGGGTATGACGTTGGTTATCCTAACCGCGGGTATCGACTTAAGTGTCGGCTCTGTACTGGCACTTTGTGGTGCATTCGCAGCCAGCATGATTGGCATGGAAATCCCTGTGATGATCGCAGTGCCAACTGCTCTTGTAGCTGGTGCAGCATTGGGCGCTATCAGTGGTGTGATTATCGCTAAGGGTAAGGTTCAAGCCTTCATCGCAACGCTTGTAACCATGACACTACTTCGCGGCGTAACCATGGTTTATACCGATGGTCGCCCTATCTCAACTGGCTTCACAGACACAGCAGACGCATTCGCTTGGTTCGGTACAGGCTACGCAATGGGTATCCCAGTTCCAGTATGGATCATGGTCGTGGTATTCGCAGCGGTATGGTACCTACTTAACCACACACGCTTTGGTCGCTACGTTTACGCACTGGGTGGCAACGAATCAGCAACTCGCCTATCAGGCATCGACGTAGACAAAGTAAAAATCGGCGTTTACGCAATCTGTGGTCTGCTAGCAGCAGTGGCAGGCATCATCGTGGCATCTCGTTTGTCGTCAGCTCAACCAACCGCAGGTATGGGTTATGAGCTAGATGCTATCGCAGCCGTGGTTCTTGGTGGCACAAGCTTAGCCGGCGGTCGTGGCCGCATCATGGGCACATTAATAGGTGCACTGATCATCGGCTTCCTAAACAACGCCCTAAACCTATTAGACGTATCTTCTTACTACCAGATGATTGCAAAAGCAGTGGTTATTCTTCTGGCGGTATTGGTCGACAACAAAAACAAATAAAACCTATTCACATCCTAGGTTAATACAAGTAACACTCTAGTTTAATAAAAGTAACAGTTTGTTTTACCTTAAAATATTAGAATCTATAAATAATGTAACTACGAGCTAGGACTCACCTCCTAGCTCACCCTACACAAAGGACTTACACCATGAAAAAATTAGCGACTCTTATTTCTGCTGCTCTTCTTTCTACAACGGTATCAGTGTCTGCACAGGCGCAAGATACAATGGCAATCGTTCTGTCTACATTGAACAACCCATTCTTCGTAACCATGAAAGATGGCGCAGAAGCGAAAGCGGAAGAGCTAGGCTACAAGCTTATCGTTCTTGATTCTCAAAACGACCCAAGCAAAGAGCTGTCGAACATTGAAGATCTAACCATTCGTGGTGTTAAGGCAATCCTGATCAACCCAACAGATTCAGATGCTGTGTCTAACGCGATTCGCATGGCTAACCGTTCAAGCATCCCAGTACTAACACTTGACCGTGGCGCAAGCCGTGGTGACGTTGTAAGCCACATCGCTTCTGATAACGTAATCGGTGGTGAAATGGCGGGTCACTTCATCATGGAAAAAGTGGGCGAAAAAGCGAAAGTAATCCAACTTGAAGGTATCGCTGGTACTTCTGCAGCTCGTGAACGTGGTGAAGGCTTCATGAACGCAGTAAACGGCAGCGGCCTTGAGCTTCTTGCAAGCCAACCTGCTGATTTCGACCGTACTAAAGGTCTGAACGTAATGGAAAACCTACTTGCAGCTAACCCAGATGTTGAAGCAGTATTCGCTCAGAACGATGAAATGGCTCTAGGTGCACTACGCGCAGTTCAAGCATCTGGTAAAGACGTAATGATCGTTGGCTTCGACGGCACAGACGACGGCATCGCTGCTGTTAACCGTGGCCTACTTGGCGCAACCGTTGCACAACAACCAGACCTAATCGGTTCTCTAGGTATCGAGATGGCAGACAAAGTGCTTAAAGGCGAAAAAGTAGACGAGTACGTACCAGTACCTCTAAAAATCATCGCTAAATAATCGATGCTAAACGAGTAATACCAAGCAGGGAGTCCCCTATCTCCCTGCTTTCTTCACTCAATAGCGTATTTACTCACTGGCTCAAAGCAAAAAGCGAAAACCGACAGTGCATCGCTGTTTCTCATTCCTCTATCGCGACTTGACGACTCTCTCGCGACTGAATAGCTAACCATGAGAAAGACCCATGCATTTTCAAATACGATATATCATAAGGCTCGTATCATGACTCAACTGATTGTTTTAGGTAGCGTTAACGCTGACCACGTACTGCAAGTTCCTTCGTTCCCTCGTCCGGGTGAAACCTTGATTGGCGGTAACTATCAGGTCATCCCTGGCGGTAAAGGCGCAAACCAAGCGGTCGCTGCGGCGCGATTAAACGCAGATATTGGCTTCATCGCCTGTGTCGGTGACGACCCGTTTGGCATCAACATTCGTCAAGATTTTGCTAAAGACGGCATCAACATCGACGGTGTTATCGTGGCAGAGAACACGCCAACTGGCATCGCGATGATCCAAGTATCAGCAGCGGGTGAAAACAGCATTTGTCTTTCTCCAGAAGCGAACAACAAGCTGACTTGCCAGCAAATCGAACCACACCTAGAGAAGATCCGCGGTGCGAAATTCCTTCTAACTCAATTGGAAACCCCAATCGAAGGCATTGAATACGCGGCGAAAACCGCTAAAGAGAGCGGAACTCGCGTGATTCTAAACCCTGCCCCTGCTCGCCCACTATCAGATACGTTATTAGCGTGTGTGGATGTGATTACACCAAACGAAACCGAAGCAGAAGTGCTGACAGGCGTGACAGTAACCGATAGCGCATCTGCTCATCAGGCAGCTTTGGCTCTGCATGCGAAAGGCATCGAGACGGTAATGATCACCCTTGGCGCTAAAGGTGTATGGGTAAGTAGAAACGGTGAAGGTGAACTTATCGCTGGCTTCCGCGTTGAAGCGACAGACACCACCGCTGCTGGTGATACCTTCAATGGCGCATTAGTTACGGGCTTACTTGAAGATATGCCAATGGAACGCGCGATTAAGTTTGCTCATGCTGCGGCGGCAATTTCAGTAACTCGCTTTGGTGCTCAAACGTCTATTCCAAGCCGTGATGAAACAGACGCATTTTTGGCAGAGCAACTGTCTGCCTAATAGGTTGAAGCTTAATTAAGTTATGTAACAACAAATAACTAAACATAAGCCCCTGTTTTCAGGCAGAATATCGCCCAACGTGGAAGGTTATTCCCACAAGGATTTTTTATGGCAACAATGAAAGACATCGCTAAGCTCGCAAAGGTATCGACCTCTACGGTGAGCCATGTGATTAACAAGTCACGTTTTGTCAGTGAAGAGATAGCTGAGCGTGTCAACAATGCCGCGAGAGAGCTTAACTATGCGCCTTCTGCATTAGCTCGCAGTTTGAAGATGAAGCAAACCAAAACGCTTGGCATGCTAGTGACAACCTCTACCAACCCATTCTTTGGCGAAGTAGTAAAAGGCGTTGAACGTCGTTGTTATGAAAAAGGCTACAACCTTATCTTGTGTAACACCGAAGGCGATAGCGAACGTATGAAATCGTCGATCGATACACTGCTACAAAAACGTGTCGATGGCTTAATGCTGATGTGCTCTACCCTTGAAGGCGAACATATCGACGTGTTCGAACGTTACCCAGAACTGCCTGTGGTGGTGATGGATTGGGGCCCAATGCTGTTTGCGAGCGACAAGATTCAAGATAACTCGCATCAAGGTGGCTACATGGCGACCAAGCACCTGATTGATAACGGCCACTCTCAAATTGGCTGTATCACAGGTCCGCTGCATCGTAACCAGGCATCATCGCGTTACCAAGGCTTCAAACAAGCAATGGAAGAAGCGGGATTAGAAATCAACGCTGATTGGATTGTCGAATCGAACTTCGAGTGTGATGGCGGTTTTGATTCATACCAAACGCTAAAATCTCGTGGCAAATTGCCGAGTGCACTGTTTGTAAGTAACGACATGATGGCAATGGGCGTGATTCACGCAGCAGCGCAAGATGGCACATCAATACCGAATGATCTCTCAATCATTGGCTACGATGACATCCACTTGTCTAAATACATGACACCGGCTTTAAGCACGGTCCACCAGCCAAAGCACCGCTTAGGTAAAGCAGCGGTTGATACACTGTTGAGTCGCTTACAAACACCAGACGCCTACCCACAGGTCGTTGAGTTAGAGCCAACCCTCGTGGAACGAAGCAGCGTGAAAGCGATTTAACCCACAATCACCCTTACCCCATCATAAAGAGCCAGTTTATTAAACTGGCTCTTTGTTTTTAGATTTAGTTGGTCAACAAAAGCTTCGTCTATCAAACTATCGCACTACCTCTCAAACATGTATTTATGCATTAAATAGAGACATTCACGAATCAAAATATGCATTTACACACTCAACAACTCATTCTCACCTACACTATCAATAACTAACATCGACATGGAGAGCGTTGTTTTATGATTTTGGGCTGGTTCGACAATATTTCCCTTCAAAAAAAGCTATTCGTCAGCTTTTGTATTCCGATTGCTTTGATCGTGACCGTTTCGTTCTCAGTTCATGAAAACACCCAATCAATGGTAGAAGACAACCACTGGGTGGTTCACACACACAAAGCTATTGCACGAGCTCAAGAGTTGCTCAACCTAGTCGTAGATATGGAAACCGGTCAAAGGGGCTACTTAATCACAGGAGACCCTGTCTTTTTAGAGCCCTACCACCTTGCACTCGATGTGTGGCGTCAAAAAATTCAAACCCTTGCTGCTCAAGTTAGCGATAACCCGCCGCAAGTTGATCGCCTAAACAGAATTGATGATATCCATAAAACCTGGCTCAAAGAATCTGGAGAAAAGGAAATACAACAACGCAACCTCGTTAACAAAGGTGAAGCAGATATGCAGAGTGTCGTAGCTCTCACCAAGCAGCAAACGGGAAAACAACTGATCGACCAAATACGAAGTGAAATCGCGCGATTTATCGAAATAGAGCAACAGCTGATCAGCGTTCGTGTTGTTAAATCTGATAACTCCGCTCAGCAAACCGATTACGTTCTATTGGTCGGCACACTCCTTTCCGTTTTCATCTCATTAGTTATCGCGGCATGGTCATCAAACCGTATTAAACGCAGGATAGACATACTGCTCGCAGCCGCTAACCAAGTTGCTGCCGGTAATCTAAGAGACGGCGCTTCAACACTTAACCTACATTCAAAAACAAACGCCCAAGACGAGGTTGCCCACCTCACACATAGCTTTCAGAAAATGGCGACCAACCTAGTAAAAAACGACAATGAAATGCGGGCAAAAAACCAAGAACTCGTCGCGGAACGCGCCAAAGCTGAAGCTGCGGTAAAAGCCAAGGGTGAGTTTTTATCAACCATGAGCCACGAAATCAGGACACCCATGAACGGTGTACTCGGGATTTCTCAGATCATCGCCAGTCAAACTCAAGAGCCAGAAACCAAAGAGAACATTAATATTATTCTCGATTCTGGCCATCATTTAATGACCATACTCAACGACATTCTCGACTTTTCTAAAGTAGAAGAGAACAAGCTTGAACTAGAGGTTGCACCTTTCCATTTTGTCCAAGTGATACAACCCGTTTGTAGCGCAATCAAGCCATTAGCAGACGAAAAAGGCATCCGCCTATTGATAGAAAATAACGTTCCGGCGCATATTCAGCTCATTGGAGACAGTGCAAGGTTACGTCAAATTCTTTACAACTTGGGCGGCAACGCGACCAAATTCACCAAAGAAGGTCATGTTGCCATTCAAGCTGAGCTCAACCGCCCCAATAATAAGCTCATTCTCACGGTGACAGACACCGGCGTTGGTATTCCCAAAAACAAACACGAGCAAATATTTAACTCATTTGAACAAGCAGACACATCAACAACAAGACAGTTTGGCGGTACCGGGCTTGGCCTCACCATCGTTAAGAACCTCGTCAAACTTATGAATGGTGACATCATATTAACCAGTGCTGTTGGGCTTGGAACAAAATTCGAAGTCTCGCTTCCGATTGCATGGCAAGAAGGTAAAGTAGCCAGCGAGAACATCCCACGTTTGGCTGATACAGAGAAACTCACCTACGAATCCCTCAACATCCTGTTAGTCGAAGACAATCGCATCAACGCCATTGTCGCTAAGGGCTTCTGTGAAAACCTAGGCCACCATGTCGACCTAGCAGAGAATGGAAAACTGGCGATTGAACGTCTCGAAACCCATCAATATGATCTTATATTAATGGATAACCATATGCCTGAAATGAACGGGGTGGAGGCGACACATTACATACGAGATAAATTAAAACTCAACACCTTAATATTCGCCTATACCGCGGATGTGTTTCGGGAGGCTCATGACAGCTTTCTCGATGCTGGTGTCGACCACGTTCTTACCAAGCCCCTACAACAAGAGAGCTTCTTCGATGCGCTGCAACAGTTCTCAAACCGCTTACCAAAACAATCAGCGGTTGAACGTACTAAAAAGTATGAGAACGTCATAGAGCTTCTTCGCAAGCCCATCGACACATTAAGACTAACCGAAGAAGAGATAAGCCAATCAGAAGTTCTGAAAATGCTTAAAGATGACAAAATAGGATTTAGCATGCTTATCGACTCAACGATTCTCGAGTTCGAAAACTCTGTCGACCAAGTCATCGAATACTACCTCGCGAAAAAGCTAAAACCACTGTACAGAACCTTGCACTCCATTAAAGGTATGTCGCTTAACTTGGGGCTTAACATGCTTTCAAAACAAGCATTAGAGTTAGAAGTACAGGCAAAAAACCAGCAGCTGCCTGATATAGAACTGCTCCAAAAACTGCTTAACCGCCTGATGGTAAATATTCATCAAGCTCAGCGAATGAAAGCCGTTAATTCCATCGAGCGTTTGGAGAAAATAGATAAAAAAACGTAAGAACACACCACTTCAAGACTAAGGGCAAGGCGAAATACCTTGCCCTCTTTAATTAAATACCGCGGTGCGTGATTCTAACGGCTTAATGCGGAGGTGATTCGCTGCATTTCATCCAACAGTTCTATCCCATTGTATTGAGGCGCTATCGCCAAGTCTTGAATAGTCACTGTATCAACCGACTGTTTGTCCGAACATTGAAGCACCAAGCCTCCCTTTGGTGAATAGACTCGGCTTCCACCACAATAGGTTGCAGTAAAGGCATCAACCGCATCTTGCCCAACACGGTTACACGTTACGATGTGGCAACCTTCTTCTAGCGCCCTCGCCTGTCCGATGGCAAAACTGTGGTGACCACCAAAATTGGCAGGGTGAAGAACAACATCAACAGAGTGATACGCTCTCATGATCTCAGGGAACCAAATATCGAAACAGATCGCCACGCCAAACGTTAGCCCTTTATATTCGAAAGTTAAAAGCTCAGAGCCCCGCGAGAAATACTGCTTATCGAATTTGGTTTGACTGACTTTGCGATACTTATGGCGAAGCCCAGTTCCATCAATTACAGCAACGCTGTTGTAATATTCGCCTTGGTCTTCCTCTGCAATGCCAGCAACAATCAAGGTTTCATGCTTTTCTGCCAGTTGCGACAAAGCATCAATGGTCTCACTATTGGCGAAGTTTTCGCTTAACTCGTGCACTTCTGACGCTTGGTTAAAGATGTAACCCGTAGAGAACAATTCTGGTAGCAGGGTAATGTCACCGACGGAGGCTTGCGCATCTAAAAGCTCCGAAACCAGAGCGAGGTTTTTCTGTTTGTTTTTGTATTCAACTTCAAGCTGAACAAGGGTGATACTGACATTATTCAAAATTGAATCCTTACTGGGTAACCCAAATCAGATGCAGAGTAAGAGGATCACCCTTCGCTTTCTTACTTCAAGCCAAACCATTGAAGCAAGCGCACACTCTCAAGCTCATTTTCGCCTGTCTATTCCATCAACTTAGGTTCTGGTAACACAGGCGGCGTACTGTCCATATAAGTTAAGAAATTCTCCCACACTTCGTGCGTGCGTTGCTTGGTTAACTTAGTCTTACAAGAAAGCGCCATCAGCCCTCTGATCGAGCCATCGCGCCATTGGGTATACACAGAGTCACAATGCGTTGTCATATAGGCTTTCCAACTCTCCTGAGCGACCTTGATGGCACCCACCAACTCATTATCCTCAGCATTGTGTTCAAAGCTGGCTGCTAAGTACTTATCAAGCTCTACCTGTGCAGATTCAAGCTCAAGTGCGGCACAGTGATTGATCTCTAATGTGTTCATCGCATTGTCGCAATCAACCGCGTCTTCGCCAGCATGTGCCAAACCAGAGAAGTAAGTCAGTAAGAGCAGTGCTATCGCTTTTTTCATACTAATCCCTAATCATTCGGTTAGTTTTCTTCAATATTGCAATCGTATATAACTCTAGCCTTTATAGGGTTATAAATATTTTTAATTCGTATTACTACTGCAAAAACACGTAAAATCCACAAAGAAAACCGGATTAACATCAATATGTTACTGGTGAAACTAAAAAAACATTATCTTTATCAATAATCCATGCGTGCATTCACAATATTTATTATTTTCCTTGCTACCTAATCGTTAAATTTATAAATTAAATCGAATGCTCATCCAATCGGTAACGCTTCTCCAATTATGGATATCAAGTACCAACATTTTGCCAAGACCACATTCTACTTTGCCATCTCTTTCGTTTTGTCGATGGCATTGCTCATTCCTTTTACACCGTCTCATTATCATGCGTTAACCGAAGAATCTTCACAATTAGTTGAAACCAGACTTCAAGAGATCCAAGCCAGGTTTGGCAGCTTTCTCGCAGGCATCACACCCGCTCTATCTTGTGATGCCATCGTGACAGAGCTTCGCCAGAATGTATTCAATGCCGATTGGGTGAAAGAAGCCGCTGTATTCAATAAACATAACCGCTTTTACTGCTCTACCACCGATGGCGAGGTGTCATTTCGCCTTTATAGCAGCATCCGAGAAAGGCTCAATGACGATCCAAACTTAACCACCTTATCGTACTCCAACGCTGCGATTACCAAGGTGCAGTCCATCATGCTGATTTTCTCGGACAAACAGCAGGCGGGTGTAAGCCTGATGATACCGCCACACTTTATCTACGATCTTGTAGAGTCAAACCTGAGCAGCCATGGAATCAACTCAAAAGTAGAAGTGATAAAAAGAGATATTCACCCGACCGATCCCGGTGTGTACCTTTCGAAGGTTCGCATACAATCAGAGGCCTACCCTCTGGCTATCACCTCCTACATCGGGCACCAGTACTACATCAACTTCTTAATGAGCTTCTCTTGGTTTGGGTTTCTTATGGCGGGAATCACCACCATTGCCCTGTTGTCCGCTAAACATAAGAAACAGAGCCAACGCAGTTTAGAATATTCCCTCTCTAGCGCTCTGAAAAACAAACACCTGCAAGTTCACATGCAGCCAATTGTTGACCAGAAAACCACCCAAATCGTGGGCTGTGAGTCACTGTTAAGGTGGAACCACCCGATTGAAGGCAACGTCTCACCCGCTATTTTCATACCGCTCGCAGAGAAGCTAGGTTTGATAGAAGAGCTGACGTACTTTGTGCTACGCGAAGTATTGAAAACCATCAAACACAATCAAGACCTTTTCGAAGACAAATACATCAGCGTCAACATCAGCCGAAACGTCGTGTCTAACAGTAACTTCGCCCACAAAGTATCAGGGATTTTCAAAAGAAACCCTGAGATTCTAAAGCAGGTGGTGTTTGAAGTAACCGAAGATGGTGAGTGCTCAGACGCGGATATGGCAAAGATAAAAGAGAACCTAACCAAGCTAGCGAACATGGGCGTGAAAGTCGCGATTGATGACTTTGGTACGGGCTACTCAGGGTTAGATTTCGTAAGGCAATTTCCGTTCAGCATCCTAAAGATTGATCGCGTCTTCGTGCAGAACATTTCAGACGAATCCAGCTTTGGTGTTCCTTTGCTAGAGTCCATGCTGCAACTGTCCCGTACTTTAGGCATGCAGGTTATCGTGGAAGGCGTAGAGTATGAATCGCAAGTGAAAGTCTTGTCTAAGTTAGGTGTCGACTATATCCAAGGTTTCTATTTCTATAAGCCGATGCCAATCAACCTAACCATCAGCCTGCTCAGGCAACAACAGCACATCACAGCGACTCATGAGTATCACATCTCGCCAACCTAACATATGAATGTAAACCGATGCGGGGGAAGCGCTGAAGAGACAGCCAGCGCTTTCCTGATTTCCTGATTTCCTGATTTACCCACAATAGAAAACTCCTTTCTATTTCTTATCTCCCATACGCAGCGCGAACCACAAACCTAGCCAGACATTCCTTGTTACATAAGGCACTGAAAAACCGCGAAAGAAAACACAACAGCCATGGGTCTCCTTTGATGAACATTTAACGTCATCGCATCTTGAATGCATAAAAGGAATATCATGGAAAAGACATTGCAAACCAAACTGGCCACCAGCCTACTGCTACTAAGAGTCGGCATTTTTATCGTCTTCTTGTTCTGGGGCTTAGATAAGATTCTTGTACCAGAGCACGCTGTTAAGGTGCTGTCCGGCTTTTACGGGTTGGACATATCAACCAATGCGATGATGGCCTTAGGTGTCGCGCAGCTCGGGTTTTTAGGCGCGTTCGTCGTAGGTATGTGGAAGAAGTACACCTACGGCGCAATTCTAGTTCTTCATGCAGGTTCTACTTTCTCCTCTTTTGCTAAGTACATGGACCCGTTCAATAACCTGCTGTTCTTTGCCTCTTGGCCAATGCTTGCAGCTTGTGTCGCACTCTTCTTACTGCGTGACTACGACACTTACAGCGTTGCCAACTAACACAAAGTGAGCATTTAAACTTTCCAAGATGTGATAGGTCTGAAGTGAAAGTAAATGTGAGATTGGTATGGGAATAAGGCGAGAAAAGCATTCCCATGATGGAGATTAAAAGAATAACGGAAGGCATAAGCGCCTTCCGTCGTTCAAGTAGGTGATAAGGTAAGTACTACTTACTTACGCTAATCATCTCGTTAAAGTAGTCCACTTGCTCTGCCATGCTCAAACTTTGGCTATTTGAACCTAACGTCCACATAAAGAAGCCACCGTAACCGTTATCTTTCTGCCATTTAGCACGGTCTAGGTTGTTCTGACGTGTTTCAACAAAGTTACCACCGGGTGCCCACTGACTGTTGATCGTATTACCTAGAACAATCTTCGACTTGTCTCCAATGTACTCAGCGTAGTTTGCCATCGCGACTTCGTATAAGAAGTTTCGACCCGCGTCGTATGTCATCACGTTGAAGAAATCAAAGTCGTTCTTGGTCGCTTTCAACAGATCAATCACTTCACCGTGGTGAGATGAACGACCAGACTCTTCAATGTAAGAGCAGTTTTCAAACACGCTTGCATCCATACATTCAACTGGATCCGCGCCTACGTGGTAAGTCGTCAGAGACAGAACCTTCGTATTACCCACTTTCTCACGGATAAGTTTGATCAAAGCCGTTAAGTCTTGGTTCTCTTTGTCTGAGATTCGTGCCGCTTTCTCAAAGTCAAAGTCCAGACCATCAATGTGCACGTAACCCGCTAATTGGTACTTGCTGTAATCACAGCTACCGTCTGAGTTTGTTGCAAGACACTCGCCTTCCACCTCTTCAGGTTTTAGGTTCTTTTTGTACACAGGGAATGGCGTATGCACCAAATCAACTAACCCATTCGCAACCGATTCACGGCTTTCAGGCGTACTGATCGCCGACCAAATGCTCTCGTAAGTTTGACCACCAAACGCAACCATCATAGTCGCATTTTCGTTGTCATGCTTGAGCGTTGACCATGCTAGGTACTGTGTTGGCATCCAGTCCGGATTGTAATTCGGTGGTGTTAGCATGCCATCAGAGATCGTGATGTTACCGCTCGCGTCCCACTTACCAAATGACAATAAGTAACCATCACCTTCTGAGTTGAACAGCTCTTGGTAGTCATTCAACCCCCAAGACGTTAGGTAACTGATAGAGCGATCAGGGTTATCGACTAAGCCGCCACCACCTGTGCTTTCTTTGACTGTAATGTTAGACGTTGCAGAGGTTTGCTCTTGGTTGGCCGTATTCACCGCTTTTGCCGTGACAGCATATGTACCCTGCTGAGCACCTAGCCACTCATATTCATAAGGTGCTTCCGTGTCTTTAAACAGCTCGTTACCGTTCGCAATGAAGCTTACCGAGGAAATATCGCCTTCGTAACTCTTCGCGTCTGCTTTGATCGAAATCGCACGACCTTCGAAGTAGCTTGAACCATCCACAGGAGATGCTAAAGAAACAACTAAATCTTTGTCGGTAATCGCTAAAGAAATTGGCGCCGCCTCCGCGCTCGCACCTTGGTCATCGTAGGCAACAACCGTCAATGTGTATTGGCCTTCAACTTGGGCAGGCACCGTGATGGTATAAGTATCTCCTTGTGAAGGCGTGTTTGATGACGCAACCACTTGACCATTCAATTGAACATCAACGCGAGCAACTTCAGTGTCATCCGATGCATCGACAACCACTTCAAATGCTTGGTTAGGTGCGATTTTCTGTCCATCTTGCGGTGATTGAACGTCCACCACTGGCACAGGGTTCGGATCACACTCACCCGCTTCATCCCATGCATCTTTCCACGCATCAGGATAACTTGGATGACCGGTTCCTGGTGTCCATACAGGGTTACCACACCAACCCGATACCGTACATGAGTAGATATTGCCAATGTTAGTGACTTCATCACCGACGTTATAGGCCACACCATCTTGGTACTGAGGTATGTCACCACAGCTGGTGCTTGTATCTGTCACCGTGATGGTTAAGTTCTTACTAGAGACATGTTGCTCGTCATCTTTTGCTTCCGCACGAAGCGTAGTAGAGCCTGCCGTTTGCGTTGTCCAGTCACAAGAGAAATCTTGGGTCGTTTTCGCATCAAGAGAACACACTTCTGAATCGTTAGCGAAGAACTTAACCGTCGCTAAGTCATCATCTGCATCTGTTACATGCGCTGAAATTGTGATGCTGTCACCTTTTTGGTGAGAAGAGCCTGCGTCTGGCGAGATAAACTCAATCACAGGTGGATTTGGCGCCGTCGATTCTGACTCTACCGTCACTTGAACTGCTTTTTCTGTGAGTTTATCGCCACTGTCATTGAAAGCCATCACAGTGATCGATGCTGCACCAACTTCGCTTGGAAGCCAAGCTTGTTGGTATTCTGTTGTACCTTCTACAACGTTTTGCTCACCCAATTTGGTACTGTTTGCCCAGAACTCGAGTTTGCTTGCACCCTCACCTTCGACACCCGTAATGATGTCAACATTCGTACCTGTGTAAACCACTGAGTTTTGAGCAGGCGCTAAAATATCCAGTGAAAACTCTGGTGGAGGAACCACTTCGCCATCCACTTTAACCACAACAGAATTCTCAAACGCATTCAGATCAGTCAGTTCACCACCGAAAGAGATAGTCAATGCCGCAGATTCACCTGAGGCCAGCTCACTATCAACCCAAGAGCCTTCCGGGAACGTCAACGTCACGGCGTTCAATACCCCATCCGCTTGCGTCGTATGAGAGATTTCCCATGATGGGTAAGAAAGATGGTTCGACGCCCAGTTGATCTCGTTAATCGCTACTGGCAATAAAAATTCGATCACGGCTTCACGCATGTCTGCGCTATCTGAGCCCGTGTTTGTGATATCTAGCTTATAGGTGCTCCAGTATTCACTTTCTGACTGAGCTACCGCATCAGTACTGAACTCACTAGCCATGGCTTGTGAAATTGGATTCAACAATAAGCCAGAGCAAAGCATTGTTAGCCCTAACGCGCGATATCCAAAAGAGTGAATCTGTTTAGCACTGCTCTTTCTTAGATACATACTTGATTCCTTAGCTTTATATTAATTATTTTTTCTGCAATAAACCTGCAATTGGAAATTCATCCCCCCCTTGCAATCACACTTAATTTACACAAGAAATTAACCAACAAGGAATTAAATTTTTACTTATTGAATAAATGTCAAAATTTATTTAATTATGAGATAAAGCCCAAAATTTCGGAAAATACAATTATGTAAAGCCCCTTTAAACCACCCACTCAGAATGAACTAAATTAGGTTGAACTAATTTAGAAAAGGTAAAAATAATTAAATTAACCTGGATAAGAAAGGGTCTTGGCGGCATAACTAACAGACAAAGAAAATCACATGCAAATCAATATATAACAATAACTTAAATTAAAACCACTCATCTAAAAGCACCTATAGAAAGAATAACTCTCATACGAACCATGAAGTCTATTTCGCTAAAAAAGGTTCATGGATCATTAACTCCCATCTAAATACCAATTTTTAATATGACGTTTAAATTAAAATAACAGTAACAACTCCAAGTTGGGTTTTATTTTTATTTTGAATTAAAGTCACAATTTATTCATGGGAAAGAGTCATGTATAAAACGGTATTATTTAGAGTATTAATTCTATTTTCAACTGAATTATTCAATTAAAAATTTAATTATCTCTCTATGACTTCAATGTCTTCCATTAAAAACCGAACGTCACGCCTGTGTTTTTTATGCTTGTTCTGTATTTATTTTACCCAACGGTTAAAAAGGCAAGCCGAAAACCGCCTCTCACAGCGTACTGCACTCTTCTTACTACGCGGCCACGACACTTACAGCGTTGCCAACTAACACAAAGGGCGCCGTTACTGGCGCCCTTTTCCATCGTTATACAGGTCAAGACTGGTTAATTCGCATCCTCTAGATATGAAGTTATGACTTATAAACACACTTACCTGATTAAGGTCTCCACACTGCAACAAATTTTCATAAGGCACTCAATTACCACTTAGTTCAGTGATTTATACAAGCGTTCCAGCTTATCTAAAAAACCATGTAATTTTATCCACCATTGAACACCTGTTCCCTTACCGATTCTTCCAAAGATATACCGCCCAATCATGGGCTGATAATAGCTTGCTAAAATGTGCAGCGAAGCGAAGCCGAGAAAGCGGTTAGCATTCCCATGCAGTATTAGCTTGTTAAGATTGCTCTTCAAATGGCTCACATAAAGTACCCTGATGGTAGCTCATTTGCCATCTCACCAAAAATCGTTGATATATGGAGAATTACCTTTCCATAGCAGCCAACCCAATCACGTCAAGTCAACCTTGCGCCCTTGTAAAGCGGGAGTGTTTTGAACACAACTCTCGATACATGTGATCAGATCTTGGGACAGTGACGAAGGTTTTGGTTTATTCGCCCACAAGGCATACATAGGCCGAGTAAAAAGTATTTCAGAGTCGTATTGAATGTGCCCGGACATCTCACTATTCAAATCGGCGATCTCTGTCATAGGCAATAGGCCTACACCCATGCCTGACGCGACCAGTTTGCGTACCAAGGTAATGTCGTTGACCCGAGAAACCTTGGAGTATTGCCGCTCGATACTTAGCAAGTCTTGCCCTGAAACTTGCGTCTTAGAGTACGGCATAATAAGTCGATCTCCGCTTTTGCAGTCTCGTCTTGAGACAAGGCATACGGCAATGTTGGCTAACTTTTTCTGGTAAAAAGACGAGTCTCTTTGCTCTCCACTACGTATGGCTAAATCAAAAGAAGTTTGGCTGAGCAGCACATTTGTATTGGCAGGCTCAATAACGACATCCACATGCCTTTTCTCTAGCAGAAAGGCTTCAAGCGCTGGGTATAGTTGGCCAATGATTAAGTTTCGTGGGCAATGTAAGACGAAGGAAACCGCTTCACTTTTCGAGCTTTCAGTCACAGCCTGATGAAGATTTAGGGTGGTCTCGCCAAGCTGTTCAAATAACCCTTTACCAAAGCTGGTGAGTTTGACTCCCCTAGAGGAGCGAATAAAGAGTGACTCACCTAATCTCTCTTCTAACAATAAGATGCGTTTGGACAAGGTAGGCGCGGTAGTTGTTAAGTCTCGTGCCGCTTTTGAATAACTGCCTCGGCGAGCTACTTCAACAAATAATAAAAAATCATCCAGCATAGGGTTTTCCGCAATCTTAGTGTTCTAAAGCTCGTATGGCTGAGGATACGATAAATCCATACAGTATACAGACAGGAGGAAGCGCTATGACAAAACTTTTGTTCACTGCTCTGTTCTCATGCGCGATGTCAAGTATGGTGTCCGCGTGGGTTACTTACATCAATCTCGGTTTACCAGAGGATTTCATCAGTCGATGGAGCTTTGCCTTTATTAATGCTTGGCCGGCTTCGTTTGCAGCGGCCTACTTGTTGAATAAACCAATCATGGTATTAACCCAAAAATTGATGTGCCAATTTACCCCCAAAAAGGAGAAAAACAATGCTTAGTGTTGTGGCTTTTATTACCCCAAAAAGTGAATTTTATGCGGAGTGCAAACAAAAAGCTGAAGGCATTCTAACGGCTACTCGAGAAGAAGCGGGTTGCTTGCGTTTTGAGCTATATGAAAACAAAGCGAAAGACCAGCTTATCTTGGTTGAAAACTGGGTCAACCAGGCCGCCCTAGACGAACACTATGCCCAGCCATATATCACACCGATATTTGAGTTTTATAAAACCGCATTAGCTCATGAGCCACAAATACACAAAATGACCAATGTAGAGGGTTAAATTCTCAGATATATCTGAGTAAGTCACTAGGTAGGTATTGGCCTCACCTACCTATCATTTAAAAGTTGCTTGAGCTTCGGCTCTAACTCATTCCGTGAACATTCGAAAAAGTATCTTGAGTCTTAGTCGTTTGTTATATGCATAGCCTATTCAACACTGAATACATAGCCCGGATACTCATCATTAAGTGTTTCCACCACTTCCAACCACGCACTTTTCTCGAGTAATTTAGGGGAAAGAGCTTCAGGAGCTAAAGACCAACTTTTTAGATTAAAACCCCAAGACACCGCGCCAACTGGATAGAATACCCCTTCTACTTCAGATAGCCCAAACAACTTTCCATTCCAAGTTAAAGTGATATGGGGAGCCGAAGTCCAACCTGGATTATCTCGAAAAACCTTACCCAAACTATAAAAGGGGTAACTACTGTCACGCTTCTCTTGGCTACCAACATCAACAAAAACCCAATTGGGACCAAAGTTTCCCAAGGACGCATGTTTACCTGAAAACTGCGCGCCGCTCGATGTTTCCACAATATGTAGCCAGTGTGTCACTTTCGAGGACGAAACCTCAATTGCTGGAAATTTTGGTGCAAAGCAATGAGAATTACCTGATTCGACAAAACGAACATCAAAAGCATCCTCTCGATTCCACAGATCAATACTGTAATTCTTTATCGCAGAGTCATTCAGACACTCACCATAGCTGCCATTTTCAATATTGGTTGAGAAAGCAGAGTTCCGATAAACGCCAAACGATAAGTAGGCACCAACAACAACGATCAGTAAAAATAACGAACCAAAAATATATTTTTTCATACCTTTTAAGCTTGCCTCCCCCTATAGCTTACGACGCCTAATTCTTATAAGTTCCCTCATCACTTCGATAAAACCCTTGAGAGGAAAATACCAAGTGCGACACCTCTGAACATCAAAACAGTAACTCTAAACTCTGTTGGTGCTGTTCTAGCAGCGCTGACGTTCAAGTACCGCGCTGCTGCCCTGCTCCCTTAATCGAGCGTATTCCAATATCTCTTCGAGTGGCATGGCCGTTTCTTTTAGTCGAATGACAAACTCAAGCCACTTTACGTCTTTCGCGCTATACACTCGGTGCCGACTGCTATTACGCTGAACATTTTGAAGCAAAACGATTTTTTCATAGTATCTAAGCGTATGAGCCGACAAACCCACCAAGCCAGAGACTATCATCCAAGAACGCGTTACACTAAAAACGCAAAAACCCAACGATAGATTGCTGCCGTTGGGTTCTACTCTTAAATGCGGGTTATAACGCTTTGTTACTTAACTGTGATACCAAAATCGCTCCATTGAGCTTTACGCTTAGTGGTAAAAATACAAGACACACCACCCACGGTATGAGTAATTGGAGCTTCAAAATCGCAAAATAGTGAGATATACAAAATTGGTAGCTGTTCATTACCGAATGAATTTGGTGTCCACATGGCTACATCACCATCTTTACATTTAGCATTCGCTTCATCACCGTTAGCAAAATGACAGATCTTATCTTGCTTTAAATCACTTAGCCCAAATGCAGCCGAAGAGTTGAATGATATTGCTGACAAAGCAAAGGTAAGTGCTAATAGAACTTTTTTCATAATAAGGTTGCCCGTAGTTTGATACATACGAGTTACTTTAACATGATGATAAACATATACTTAGCAAGATTATGCAACCTATGACACAAGCCACAAATTGCGTCACTCATGCCTTGTTGAGGAGTGAGCAACGCAATATCGATACTTCCGCATGACGCCTTAAGCACTAAAGCTAACACATAGTAAAAATGCCACGCGTTGCGAATCATTCTTAAACAGCTTGTATGCTTATTTTCGTACAAATATCGGTTCTATTTTATGAGAATCAGTTACGAAAGTAACAGGGTTATACTCAATTTGTAAGGTAGCCTCAGTATATCCTTTTGACCTAGTGCCATTTGCAATATCAGGGTACTTTTTAAACTTTATTTTATTATATTCAGGTTGAAAACTATTGACTAAAAGAGCCTCGACTTCATTTGTCAATGACTGGTCATCTGCATCTATAAAAGGAGAACAAAAGCTGCTAAATGAGTTACCTTGCAAATTATGAACTATTGGCTTGGTATCGCCTTGTAGCATCCATGATTGAAAAGGCATCATTTGTGCTTCACTGAATCCTGTAACCTCCATTAAAATCAGTGCTATTTCAAATGAATTTCGATTACCTTTGCTATCAAATAGTGCTTCCCTAGTCAGGATAGACTGCATTTTTTCGTGACCAGTTAGGCGAGACCAAATATCTTGACTAAAGGCTTGCCCAATATAATGAACTCTGTAATCTATATAATCCTTTACATTGCCTTCTAGAGCATAGCCTTCACTGCCCATTATACTCAAGTGGATAATTTTTTGAGGCGTTATCCATGCTAAATGCTCTCGGGTTTCAGTTTCAATTGCGAACGATGATACATAGTCCAAAGACATTTTATCTTTAGCGCTCCCCGTATACAAATTGGCAGTAAAATGAAAGCTTTCACCTTCACGAGCAAACCCTGCAGTGTATGGGTCTAGGCTTCCCGTAAGCGGAGGGTTTCCATTCATGTCGGATATTTCGTATTTCACTATACCTTTATCGATATGAAGCTTATTAAAATAAATCAAAGGTCTTTGGACGATAAAATATATGGTACTTTCACTCCAAAGCTGTTGGATCTCATCTAATTCTTTAAGAAATTCAAACTCATATGCACTAATGACTGGATATGCACTTTTTACTTGAATATGTATATTCTTTATTCCTTCCAACCTTCAACTTCTCCTGTTCGTCGATAAGCATAACAGCTATATTAGACAGAATAATTCTGCATTTTGCCCCTGACACATTTCTATCTAGTAATCTGAACCGTTCGGGAACTGCCTAATAACTAGCTTAATAACAACACCTTACCTGCTTGCTACTGAAGCAAACATGATGAAACACAGAAATTTTCGATATAGTTTCGGCAAAATACAGAAAATGGCGCAATGTGTGAGTGAGTCGTCATCTTGCAGGTTGATTTCTTCCCCCGCCGCCTTAGCATTTTGGTTCCTGAACTGTCTGTAGCATGAGGATTAAACCGCAATGTCGGCTAGTCTCTTGCTGATAAATTTACAGAACAACATTCAAACTCAGAAGGATGGTATGTGAGACTGATTCTTTAATAAATCAGTATTTCATACTTAAAATCAAACTATCTTATTGATATTTCCAACACTTTGACGCCGCGTGTAACGATTCATTTTTGGTAACTCACAAAGCCTTGATACTCATCCATTTGGCTTAAGTTTCCTATGTCGTTACATCGCCACTTTCAACACGCTGGCAGACCTTATCATTTATCCTTGTAAATTTAATGGTCTTTAACCATCTGAATTCTATACTTAAAGTTCCGCAGCGATGAAACCTTTTGTGCACTGATAATTTTTGTCATCACGATAAATGCTAGAAAGGTGCAACGCGTGTTGAGGTGAACTAGCCACTCAACTACTCACGTTATGAGCCGCACCGATTCAGCACTAAATACCATGTGTTGTGAATCAATCTTGATCGACGACTCCACACGTTTAGCCTCCACCACCAGCGAATCCCCATAGAACGGATAGATCAAAAGTCATCAATAGGTTTAGCTGCGTAAAAAATGACGGAGCGAGGATGAAGGCATTCAGAAATTTCGCAACCGAGCAAAGGGTTAGTTAAGAGCGAACAGCCCAATAAAACCGAAGGCTTTCACCATTATGCGCATGGTAGAACAAACACAAAACAACAAAAAATTATTGTTATTCAATAATTTTTTGTTGATCTACAAACATTCCGATGTATATTAGCTCCTCAACACCAACCCTAAACTCTTACGAGGTATAAAATGAAAAAGGCTTTACTGTTTCTTGCTCTTGGTTCTATTTCTGTTTTCGCTCACGCTAAAGCAACACAAAATTCCGACCAGATGCTTGCCCAAATCGATAACGTTATTGTTTACGCAGGTGAAAATGTAGACAGCTCAGAAGAGGTCTATGAAACGATCAATTCAACTAACTCTGCTGGGTTCGAAAACTGCGCGGTTTATTTACCGGAGGGGGAATTAGAGGCCAGCACGACGATCACTTTACGCCGCACTGAAGGTGGCTTTATGTTGGAGTGTGGCTCTAATTAGAGCTGACGAATAAAAATACCGACCTTTAGGGTCGGTATTTATTCATTTATTGTCTTAGATGCCTATGTTGCGGCATTTAAAGCGAGTGACTGAGCAAACTCTCGCATGTGCCTTGCGTTGTCTGCTTTTTCTGCATTACCACATGCTTTTCCGTAGTATTGAATGTTTGGCGAGGAATACACGGGCAATACTTTTTCAGCGTAGGTCATCACGGTGCCCGCTTCCCGGCACAAAGCGCCGAAAGAGTAAGGTTTTATATAATCATGGTTTTCTTGTAGCAACATACCTTTGAGCCAGTGATCGGGAGTGTCGTTGTGCCAAGCCCAAGCCAAATGACCGAGTTCATGCTCAAGTACCCCTACCTCTGCTGCAGATGACAGCACTAAAAAGCTACGGCTTAAATTCAGATCAACCGTACCAAAGGTTCCGTCGTCTGAGAACTCGTGGTCTTCAGGAAGAACCAGTGCATAGTAGCTACCCTCTCGCTGCATGGGTTCCAACACCTCGTCGCCAACCAGCTTAACTAACTGTTTGTGCAGCTTGCTACTTTCCGCATCTTGGAAACCAGAAAGGTCGATTCTCGTGATGCCTGATAATGTTCGCTCCATTGGTATGCATGAGTTTTGAAGAACAAGATTAGAGTAGCCTATCATCTTCTGAATTTTTGACTCGCTCATCGATACGTCAGTAAAGAAGTGAACGGGAGTTTCGACTTTTTCACCCATATCACAAGGGGCAAGGGTCAGTTCTTCGCCTCTGTGTTTGCCAACGAAAAAGAGTGCTACAACGCCCAGTAAAGAGCCGCCAACCACGAGGTTTTTCTTCATTATATTCCTTTATTGCCTTATCGCTTTATTACTTACTTTTTATAGCTTCGGTGCTTACTATTTATTGCTTGTGTGCTTAGTGCTTAGTGCTTAGTGCTTTATCAAACCATGTTTCGATGAGGGCAACAGCGTTACACTGCTGCCATCAGTGTCTTGATAATGCTAGTTACATGAACCCATTAAGCTAACGTTTTTTCCATAGACAAGTGCACAATGCCTGCTTCCATGAACTCTTCTCCAAATGGTGTGAATCCCAGCTTGGTATAGAAGTCGATGGCTTGCTTTTGTGAGCCAAGATACACGCGCTTGTAACCGCTCTTCTTCGCTTCATCGATGAGCGATAAAACAATCTTCGAGCCAAGCCCCTGTCCTCTAAAATCTCTCATGATGGCAATACGACCAATGTGACCGTCGCTTAAAATACGGCCTGTGCCGACAGGCTTTCCATCGACAGTCACCACGGCATGGATGGCTGAGCTGTCTAACCCATCGAACTCTATTTCAGGTGCGATAAATTGCTCGTTAATAAATACGTTCTCGCGAATAGAACGAATTGATTGTTCATTTTCACTATCAAAAGCTACATTTTTTACTTGGATCATCATTTACCTTTTGTGAACGTTAAAACTGAATGAAACACGAGAACCAAACTAAAAGCACTCGCTTGCATATGCAGCATAACTAAGGGAACGGATCAACCTATTGAAAAGCCGTGCAACATGAAAGGAGTAGTACACAAAATTGAGAAGGATAGCGACAAAACCCAACGTTGATGTGTTGAAATTCACGCGTTGGGTTTGAAGAGATAGGGGTTTATAAGCCGGATTAAGCGTGCGATTTTAGGTACTTTTTAACTTTTTTCATCGCCATTTGACGCTTTAGTGGCGACAGGTAATCAATAAATAGGTTACCCGATAAATGGTCAATTTCATGCTGCATGACGATAGCGAGAAAGTCATCGCTTTCAATGGTGATTGGCTGCCCTTCTCGGTCGAGAGCAGAAACAGCCACAGACGTAAAACGCTCGACATCCGCATAGTAGTCAGGCACTGATAAGCAGCCTTCTTGACCCAAAGCTTTGTTGGAGCCACTTGCGACGACCGGGTTCACCAAGATTAACGGTTGGTCTCGGCTGTCTGAAATATCGATAACCACCACGGCCTCTTTACGACCGACCTGAGTGGATGCCAAACCGATACCGTTATCCGTGGCGTAGAGTGTTTCTAACATATCGTCGATGAGTGTTTGTATCGCCGATACATCTTGCACCTCTTCCGCTTTCACTTTGAGCCTTGGATCCGGTGCGGTAAGAATGTCTAAAACTGCCATGCTTTCCTTTGAATTTTCAATTGAATCATTACGTTGTAAAAGAGTGAACAAGATAACCCAATGTTCTTTCAGTACCAAGTATGGGCGTTCTGACTAGTCAAAATTCTTGAAGTTTACCGGTTCCTTCAACAAGTTCACCAAAGGTAAGAACAGAGGTTCTGGCAGTTCATCTAAGTCGAACCATTGCCACTGCTTACACTGATGAGGCTCCATGACTTGAGGCTCACCACGAGAACTGGTCGCGACAACATACAAGGTGACGTAGTGCTTGCCTTCTTTTTCGAAGATATCGTTGGTAAAGCCGAGCTTCTTAAAAGCGCCGACCTCTAACCCTGTCTCTTCAAGGGTTTCTCGCTCCGCGCACTCTTCAATGCTTTCACCCAGTTCAAGGTGCCCACCAGGCGTCGCCCACGTATTCGCACCATGTGAGCCAATTCGCTCGCCAAGTAGGATGCGTCCTTCCCGGAAAATGACCGCAGCCACACCTACACGTACTTGATTATTCACTCTTTACTCCTTTGAAACACATTACTCGCTACTTGGTGAGGTATACCCCGTGGTGGTCGCGATCACTTCAAAACCACGTTTGGATACAATGGGTTTACTCATATCAGAAGCATCGATGGTAAGGTATTTAACCCCTCTCGATTTGGCTTCCTCAATGCGTTTGTTCAATAGCAAACTGTAATAGCCTTTACCTCGAAATGCTTCGATGGTACTTCCGCCCCAAATACCTGCAAACGGGCTGCTTCCATTAAATATGATCCACGCTGAGGTCACAGGCTGGTGGTCGACATACACGACATAGATAGACACTGAATCGGGAGCGTGCTGTTTAAGGCTGACTAAATGGTTGTAATGCCATTCGAAATCGCCACCCCAAACTTGCTCTTGGACTTTGATAGCATCGCGAATGCCTTTGCTGTCCGCCACCTCGGTGATCTTACCTTCACCAAAGGGCTCGCAGGTGGCCTTAGACAGGTCCAACACCATGAATGACTCGTGCTCATCCTGCTCAAAACCATTCTCGAGCAATACGGCACTAATGTTCGTTGGTTTGTCGGTACTGTACGTCTTCCATTCAAAACATAGGTTACGCTGCTTAAAGTACGCGAGTTGCTCTTTGACGATAGAGTCTGTGAGGCTTTCATCGAAGTCGAAAAAGGAGATATAGCTACCATGACGATCGTTAGATACGAACTTAGTCAGGTTGTTCTCTGTGACCTTAATACCATTGAATGAGTTAAAACGTTTTCGCTCGAACTCGTTGTACTCTTGCATTACATCCGTTGTATTCATAATTTTCTCTTGGTAGATCGCCCTATCTCTAATCTTTACACCATACACTTCGTACGCCAACCGAGCGAAAACCGATCGATTTACAATTTTTGCTACTGGTGCTGTTTGGCATTACGTCGGTTAAAAGTACCTTTGCCCCTAAGGCGATCGCATCTTCGATTCGAGATCTTAACAGCGCCGTTTGGCATCCCTTTGAACGATAGCGCTCTTGTGTATACGCATTGGCAAGTATTGCATGTTCGTTGTTGATAAAACTCGTCGCCCAAGCGCACGGTTTACCCTCTATTTTCGCAACGTAACAACGGAAAGTATCCGTGCAATAGAGCGCGCGTTTCTGCTGCCAAATTTGGTCTGAACACTCTAAACCGGATGTTTTGAGCAAAGCCAAAAACTCATCGGCATTATCTTGCGTCCATCGCTCAATCGTGACTTTACCTACATCGCTCAATGGTTCTACGCTGGATGGTTCTGGGCTCGATGGTTCTGCGCTTGATTTTTCAGTACTCGGCTTTTCTACATAGCCTTCTGCGGGTAACTCAAGAAACTCATGCTCAAAAGCAGGCACAAACTGATGTTTCGATAACCATGATTTCAGCTCTGTTGTTAAAGCGTTAGGCGCAATAGAAATCTCAGGTGAGATACCATCTACAAATAGCTTGAGGTCCGCCTCTAAGCTCGCGGAATTGCAACCCCCGTCAATGAGGATCTGGTTGTCGTACTTACGTGTTTTGTCGATAAAAACAGTGAAGCCATCATCTTCAATTGAAATCAGTTCACTGGCTAAATCGGTTGAAAGGGTTCGCTCATTATTAAAATAAAAGTAAGCGTTATATGCGTCTTTAACTGCTTTAACTTGCATTGTTTTCCTTAACTTGATGGAAACAAAAAGCTCTGTAGAGCCAAAACAACACACGATTAAGTGCTGCTTGTTTTGAATGGTACAGAGCCGATAGGAATACTGCGATTGTTACAGGTTTACTTTTAGCGTACCTGACGAGTCCGCGACTAACTTTATTGTTCTAATCACGGCTTGCTTAGAAAGTGGACTGTATAAATGTGGGTAAAGTGCCCCATCATCTTCAGCCCCTACAGGAGGCTCATCTCTTAAGTCTTTAGCAATCACGCTTTTGTCGATTTCTAGAAGATATGCTTGCGCCACTCCCACAAAGAAACAATCTACAATTTTTTGCAGTTGCTCTTCATAAGCAAGGTGGATAAAGCCTTCGCCCTTCAAGGATGCGGGTTCATAGGTTTCTGCGCTTTGGTATTCTTTGTAATCACTTTCGGTCAGTAAGTGGTATAGCATTTTTATTTATCCTACTTGCTAAGAGTTTGAGTCTACTTAAGCCGTCTAGCGGCCTGATTACACGGTTTATGATTAATCTCTTACATCGCCCATATGCTTAACAATACGCGCATACAGTAAGATGTTTATACTCATCGATATTGCTACATCAACGCCTGTGGTAGCAATATCGCCATCATCAGATATCACTGAAAAGTAATAGAAAAATAACAGAATATAGAGAGGCAACATAAAAATGAGAAACCTCAAACCCACAACAAAGCTGATACCAAAATAGCGACCTAAGAAGTCTCGCCCATTTTCTGCACCATTGGCTCTATAAGCAAAATAGGTCCCTAGAAGTACGATTACGCTGAAACTGATTGATTCGATAACCTCCCAGGTATTTGAAAAGCCATTCGCGTAGCCATACATCGCGAGCGTACCCAACGCGATATATATAAATACATACCGAAAACGATCTTTCTCCGATAACTTATCGGCTTTGATGTCTGCCTTTAAGTCTTTGATGTTCAAAAAATACATACCTAGCCCTTTTACTGATAACGGTTCCGAGACCGAACATTGACGCTGTTTATAATTGAAATAGTTCGGCTACTAATAGCAACAGCTATTAAATTGACAATTAAGTCATTTAATAACAATGCCTTAGCAAGAAAGTCGCATCATACATGACGAGAAACAGAAGTATTCCTAATAACTCTAATTAAATGTAGAAATCTTATGAATATGTGTATTACTTATCATTTTATCCATATACATCCTTGCCCAGACGGGATAGTTGATTTTAGGTTTGTGTGTGACGCGATGATGGATAAACGACGTGAGGTTCTATAGATAAAAACTAGCGTTGCCGTGGCGAATGGAAAAACGCCGACAAAATTGTCGGCGTTTGGTTTTCAGCGTGTTGTGTTAAATTAACGAGTGCACATCTTACTCAATACTTGCGGTATATTTTCCCGTTTCTTCGTTTTTAGTAACTAGCACATTAAACAAGTGGTACTCAGGCTTAGAACTTGTCGCTCTACCTAATCTCACACTTTTTGTACCAAGTGCTCCATTGGTCGTCGAATCAATCTGTACGGTTGCTAACCGGCCATTAGCACCAGAATAGTTCGCGACAGACACTGAATAAAGCCCTGTTTTAAGACTAGCTGGATTACACGAACTAAAATAATGCTCAGGACCGTACGCACTAGTATTGTCTACATCTAAATACCCTGATGAACCTCGTTTTTTGGCGTAATAAACATGATCCCCACTAGGCTCTGTCACATGAAGATCCGCATCTCCTTTGCCGTCCCACGTTAATTGTGCGGTAAAGAAACCTTGAGACGCTTCTGCGGGAGGTGCGGTAAGTGTATTCAATGCATCATTGATCTGCGTTCTCACTCTGTTCGATATATCTAGCTTTTGGTTGATATATATTTCAATAAAACCATGACCGAGAATATCCTTACTACCATTAACACCACTCGGCCTGAACAAGTAGCCTGGAATATTGTCTGTAATGTTCGGTACACTGCCCACAAGTCTTAACCCATTTATCACCAAATCCAGATCAGCCAATGTATGCTCACCATTAAGAGACGGTGATGCCGGAGCTACGTGAACAACTTTAACGGAGTCTTCATTTACCTTTGTTGTTGTATATTCGTAGGCCGCATTCGCAAAAAGGTTACCCTGAGAATGGGCTACAAAAAGTAGCTTAAAGCCTTTAAGGACCCAGTTATCGATCTTGGCCTGATGTTCTGAATAGTTAGCGGTAGTAGGTGGATTTCCCATCAATGATGTAAGGCTTTGAATAGTATCAGCCCGAAATTTATCACCAATAGCTTCATATAGAGCAGCAGTCGAAGAGGCAGCTTCAATAATACTCGACCACCAAGGGCCATCGCCTCTCATAATTTCAAAAAAGAGCTCATAACGCCCTTCCAATATGCGGTCTTGCTCCAAAAGACGTTGTTCGAAGGTTTCAACAAAGTCTTCAAAACCATCGGTGTAGTTGTAAAAAACCTCATACTGGATGGAGTCTCCTGTAACCGACTTTTCTCCATGGATTCTTTTTAGCTCTTCTTTTGCTCTGTTTGCTCCACTTGGCGTAGTGTTAACACCATTAAAAAAAGCGACGACCACATCTGTGTTTCTACAAATATCTCCTTCAGTGGTTACCTGTGCAGACGCTGTAAAAGTCAATACCGATGAGAGGAATAGGCCAATACTTAAAGATGAGATGTATCGAATTATTTTATTCACAGGTATCTCCTTTTGGAATCGACCAGGAAGTACCATTCAAGGCTCTGGAAAAGGCGAGATACGCTAATAGTCTTTCTTTCGTATTCGTTGTTATGGACTCAAGCTCTTGGGATACTTGCGCCGGTTGCTTACTATTATTACTTCCATCAAAGCGACTATAAATACAATGATCAGCTTCTGAAAGTTTTCTATTGGCACTTTTGACCGCGTTGATATCTGTTAGATCAATGATCAAAGTTTGCTGTAGTGCTTTAACATACTGCTCAACTGCCTGTTTCTGGTCTAGTTCGAGGTAGTTAATATCGATATATCTTTCAATATCATCCCTAATGCCATTATCGTCATTATCCACACCAACAAGTGTCGGCTCTCTTTCCAAATTAGGGAGGGTTTCTGGCAACTCCAGTTCTTCTTCTGATCCTGACGCAGCAGGAGGCAACGTATTGCTCGGTTCCTCTTCTGATACTGGCACAACAGGAGGCAACGTATTGATCAGTTCTTCTTCTGATACTGGCGCAACAGGAGGCAACGTATTGATCGGTTCTTCTTCTGATACTGGTGCAGCAGGAGGCAACTTATCGTTCGGCACCTCCTCTATTTTTCTTAAATCATGACATCCCATAAACATGGAAACTAATGGGACAATTAAAAACCTTATTTTCATATAAATCTGCTTTCTTAACTGACTGCTAATTCTGACGCATGTTCCTTACTCATTGGGTACAACAAGCAAGCAATGCCATGCGTAACGAATCATTTTTATTGTTTGAACTTATGTTTATAACTAGCTTTTCGCACATCAAACATACCTCCCACTTCACCTAGCACGGATATTGAGATCTAGGTTTCCATGTGGAGTTATAGTTGGTAAGTGGCGCTGAAATAGCGGCTAAGCTAGTCGCTGACAAGTTGTCAAAGAAAGCCGATATGGTTGTCGGCGTTTGGTTGTTTACCTAGCTAAATTACTACTATTTATAAAACTAGTATTTTCTACGATTAATAGTGAAGGTAACTTTTGCGTCTCCGGTTACAACATTGAAATAATCAAGTTTTCCGGTACAAATCGCACGATCTCGGTAACTTCTGCTCTCATTCTCTGCGATTACTTTTTGAGGCAACATAGTGCCTGTTCGCGGATCGATTAAAGCAACAAAACGGAAATGACAGCGCGGTGCGTCATAGACTGAACTATCACTATACTGATATTCAAAATCAACCAAGCGAACTACATTGGGATAATTGCTAGAGACATTAAAACGGTCACTTGATTTAGCGATAATGGTGTCTTGAGGGTTTGGTGAGTATCGAGATGTTTGATAATCTTTACTGGTTAATTCTACATCATAGATTCTAGATTCATTCTTAACCTCAACGGCAATATTAGCGAATGCAGAAGAACTTAAAAGTAAGGCTGAAGCAACAATTGCTCTTTTGAACATGGATTTGTCCTTTATATTATTGTTTTAATAATGACTTTTTAATTATTAATAAGTCTTGGATAAATACCCATCTTTTACGTCACACAGGGGAAATCTTCGTCAGAATTTATTTCTAACTTAATTATGTGTTTATAGAGAATAGGCAGCTAAGGCATGACGGAAAACTTAGGTTCTCTGATACAAGAACCCGAATATAACCGGCTCACCAAATTTAAATTTGATATTATTTTTCTAGATGATAGTTCGAAGATATTTAGTTAATACGGGAAGTTAACTCCACCTTTCTTATTTTAAAGTTTGGGTTTTAGAGCCTATCAAAAACCCAATTATTTAGGCTGTTTACCACCCTGGTTATGCCTCATGTCCTAGTGGCATTTCAGTCGTATCAACATTCGTAATGTAGACTCTAAAGTAGACAATAGAGCCAAATATCAATAAAAGAGGGGACAAGATTGATGTGAGTATCCCTGTCGCTACTTCTAACACCGGATAAACCTCTCCGATATACCCAATCACGAAATTAAGGATAAAATTAAGCCCCCCCAACAACAGAGATATTTTAATCAACTTCATAGTGATACCTTTGGTATCCCGCCAACTTTTTTCCAACGCAACCAGTGGAGATTTATTATTTAGTACAGCTTCGAACTCTACGAAACTGTATCGCGCAGCTAGATACAATCCCGGGATAATCAGTGCAATCGTTCCAACTAAAACAATTAAAGAATAGATAATATAAACGATCATTAATCTGGACCAAACTCTCCAAGATACGGAGCGTTCAATATCAAACCCATTAGTAGACGAAGCCATAAAATTGATAAAAATAGCGATTAGATAAGTGTAAATAGAAGAATATACACATAGATACACCGCGTAGGCCCAGAGGTTTTCTGATACATAAAATGAATGTTCAAGCCACACGCCTAAACATGACATCGTGATGATGAAACCGCCGAAAATTTTAAATATGCTTTTAAAATTTGAGCAAGTGAAATGTAAGCATTCAGATAGAAGAGTTCTCATAAACTGGTCTTTATTTAATGTATTTTGAACAGGATTCATCACCCAATAAGCATTGGGTAGTTCCGAGGCACTTCGCAAAGCAATCTCACCACCGATTAAATTGACAAATAAATCATTTAATAACAGTACCTTACGAAAACCCTGACATCATACACCACTAATAAATAGAAATATTGTATATATTCACGAAAAAATAAAGAAACAGCATGAATATGTGTGTTACTTGTCATTTTTTATATGACTCTTCTGGCGAACCGAGGTATTCGTTCAGTTTTTCATTTGGCACGATGATTGGTAAATATGTTCAGAAATGTTCATCAGAAAACAAAAACGCCGACGTAATTGTCGGCGCTTAACTCTATGTATTAATAGGTTAGAGGTAGTCAGCTACTTTGCCATAGTACTCAAAAACTCGGCTTCAAACTCTTCATCGGCTTCTCGGGTTAGACATTCCACCAGCCAGTCGATGCTTTGATGATCTAGCTTACTGTTCACTACGAACGCTTGCTTCACACCAAATTGATCCAGCTTGGCAGAACCATAATTCTTGAACGATTTATTGCCGTGGTAATGGAGTGATTTAATCGCATCCGTGTTTGGCTCTGGTAAGGCATCAAGGGTGTTGGCAAGCTGAATCACCAACTCCATTGGGTTCTTAGATGATGAAATGCGATACAGAAAACCGCCCTCTACTCTTTGACGAACCCAATAATCAAAACCGCTGCAATCCATCATCTTGTCGCTGACCAGTGCGGCTTCACTGCGATAACCACACGGCTCTACCACAACAGGTGTGTGTTTGAATTCTGGCTGACCAGAGGCTGCATCGGTATGAGGCAAGATCAAGTCGCATGGTTTGCTGTCTTTGGCGGTCGGTGCATTCCAGTGAATAGGCATGAAGACTTGTTCTCGGCGCATCTCTTTAGTTACTACTAAGCGGGCTTGGCACTCGCCTTGTGCGCTGCGCACTTTCACCACTGGGTTTATAGTCGCGTGGTTGAAGGCATCTAGCCCAAATTCATCTAAACCAAGCTCTGCAACCGTATCTGGGTGCATGGCAACAAACGGCTCTGGGGTGTGTTCACCTAAACCCGCAGCCAAGCCTGTGCGGCTCATGGTGTGCCATTGATCTCGAATTCGCCCTGTGTTCATGATAAGTGGGAATTCAAGGCTGGTATCGGCAATCGGTTTGTCGTGCTCGACCGCAATAAACTGCGCCTTACCAGATTCGGTAAAGAACTCGCCATTGGTGAACATGCGCTGCTCAATGATCTCTGGTTGGTACTCTAGCACTGGCCATTGTTGCGGAGTAAGTTCGCCATAGCCCTTCTCATCCAGTTGCGTGAGTCCAATTAAGCACAAATCACGCGCTTTGCCCGTTTCATTGCCGAGCGCTGTCATCTCGCAATACTCTTTGAAGATCTCACCTTCGTGACGGTAATCAAACTGGTCATTGAATCCCATTTTTTGCGCGACTTCTTTTAAGATCCACCAATCCGGTTTGGCTTCTCCTGGGCTTGGCAATATACGGCGCTGACGTGAAATTCGACGCTCCGAGTTGGTTACTGTGCCGGACTTTTCACTCCATCCTTGTGCGGGCAGCACCACATCAGCCAAGCGTGTGGTTTCCGTATCGGCAATACAGTCCGACACCACCACAAACGGGCACTTCTCTAATGCCGCTTTGATTTTTTCGCTGTCAGGCAGGCTCACGACTGGGTTAGTTGCCATGATCCACACCGCTTTTATTTTGCCGTCGTTCATGGCATCAAATAAGTCTATAGCTTTCAAGCCAGCGTGAGTCGCTAAGCTATCGGCTTGCCAAAACTCGCTCACCGTTTGGTGTGATTGCGGATCACAAAATTCAAAGTGCGCAGCTAAGGTATTGGCTAAACCTCCCACTTCTCGCCCACCCATCGCGTTTGGTTGGCCCGTTACAGAGAATGGCCCCATGCCCGGCTTACCTATTTTCCCAGCGGCTAAATGGCAGTTAATAATGGCATTCACCTTGTCACACCCTTGTGTAGATTGGTTCACGCCTTGGGAGTAAATGGTCAGCACCTTCTCGTTCGATGCAAACAAACTGTAGAATTGTTTTAACTGCTGCTCTGTTAATCCTGTTAGCTCAGGAACGCTTTTGTCGCCCCAGCCAGATTCGGTATAGCGATATTGAGTTGCAGATCGAATCGATTTGGTAAAGCCTTGGGTGTGATTTTCTATGTAGTCGGAATCAAGCTTATCGTTATCATCGAGGTAGCCTAATAAACCATTGAACAGCGCCACATCTGAGCCGGATTCCAATGCCAAGTGAATGTCTGCAATTTCACATGTGTCGGTATAACGCGGATCTATGACAATAACTTTCAATGCAGGGTTGGTTTGTTTCGCGGATCTTAATCTTTGGAAAAGTACCGGGTGACACCAAGCGAGGTTTGAGCCAGTGATAACGACGACTTCTGCTTGTTCTAAATCTTCATAACAGACAGGAACGGTATCGGTGCCGAACGCGCGTTTATGCCCAACCACACTCGATGCCATGCAAAGGCGAGAGTTACTGTCGATATTGCCACTGCCGATGAAGCCTTTCATCAGTTTATTGGCAACGTAATAGTCTTCGGTAAGCAGCTGACCAGATACATAGAAAGCAACCGAATCGGCCCCAAATTCTTCGATCGTTTGATTGAATTTATCTGCGACTAACTGCGTGGCACTGTTCCAATCCAGTGATTGTTTTTGCTCATTCTGAATATGAGCAGGTTGTGTAAGACGACCTAAAGGCGTGACGGTGTCACCGAGCGCAATCCCTTTAGTACACAGCTTTCCGTAATTAGATGGATGATCTTGATCACCACGTACTTCTAGTTTTCCTAGCGATGTCGGTCTCGCTTCTATTCCACATCCTACACCACAATAAGCACAGGTTGATTTTATCCAGCCGCTGTTTGAATCGGTCATCCGTTTCTCGCTCAATTATCCATAATTGTAATAATTCAAACCAAGCAAATAACACGCCACTTCATAGCAATCAACAAGCAAGAAATATTAATCAATAAAAACAAAAGCTTAACAAAAGAAAACCTATCAAAAATGATCAAAATAGAAATTAACCAAGATAGAAACTTAATTTTTGCACCATCTTGCAGAAAGTTGCACCACAAATGCTCATTTGTATAAATCTAACAAAAAATTTACATACCACTTTAGGGGTAATTGCGTGCCACCCAAATTTTTTAAATAATTGAAAAACATGCATTAATTTTTATTTAAATGAACAAGCCGTAATCTGGCATCCTCCTTGCTCAACTAAAAACCAAGAGTTAGAAAAAACATTTTTTGTTTTTCTTGATGATTATGAATTGAGTGGAATCTCAACCCGGTATTCATTTACTAACTACTAGAAATTAGATGCTAGTGATGATAACGCCGAGAATAAGGAATGGATTATGAGCAAGAAGAAAATCGTCGTTGTTGGTAACGGCATGGTTGGACACAAATTTATCGACAACATCCTGCAATCAGACAGTGATGAATTTGATGTGATTACTTTTAGTGAAGAGCCAAGGTTAGCGTACGACCGTGTTCAACTGACGGCTTACTTTAATGGTAAAAGTGCTGATGACCTGTCATTGACCAGTGAAGAGTATTACCAAAGTAACGGCGTGAACTACTTGTTGAACCAGAAGGTTGCCAAGCTAGACACTGCCAATCAACAAGTCATCACTGAAAGTGGCCACGTTGAAAGTTACGACAAGCTAATCTTGGCGACGGGCTCTTTCCCTTTTGTTCCCCCTATTCCCGGTAACGACCAAGAACACTGTCACGTTTATCGTACTATTGAAGACTTAGACGCAATTGAACTATCAAGCAAAGGTAGCAAGTCTGGCGTGGTGATTGGTGGTGGTCTGCTTGGCTTAGAGGCCGCAAACGCAGTCAAAAACCTTGGCTTAGAAACCCATGTGGTTGAATTTGCGCCTCGCCTGATGGCGGTTCAATTAGATGACGGTGGCGGTGCCCTATTACGCAGAAAAATTGAAGACCTTGGTGTGCAAGTTCATACCGAGAAAGCGACCTCTGAAATAGTCGATGGCGAAAATGCTCGCTACCGCATGAACTTCGCCGATGGCACCCATTTAGAAACCGATATGATCGTATTCTCTGCGGGTATTCGCCCTCAAGATGAGTTAGCAAGAAGCTCTGATGTCGAAATTGGCGAGCGCGGCGGTATTGTCATCAACAACCACTGCCAAACCAATATCGAAAACGTCTACGCCATTGGTGAATGTGCCCTTTGGGATAACAAGATCTTCGGCTTAGTGGCGCCCGGTTATTCGATGGCAAAAATCGCGGCTTCGCATATTGTCTCTGACGGTACTGACGACGCTGCATTCACCGGCGCAGACATGAGCACTAAGCTCAAACTGCTTGGCGTCGATGTTGCCAGTATTGGTGAAGTACACGGCAAGACGGAAGGCGCTCAATCGTATACCTATAACGATGAAATCGAACAAGTGTATAAGCGCCTAATCATCTCAGCTGACGGCACAAAGATTGTCGGTGCGGTATTGGTCGGTGATGCAGAAGCTTATGGCTCGCTACTGCAAATCAAGCAAAACGATATGCCCCTTCCTGAAAACCCATCAGTGTTGATTTTGCCTAATGTGGCCGATGATTCAGGCTCTGCAATGGGTGTTGAAGCTCTGCCTGATAGCGCTGTTATTTGTTCATGTTTTGATGTGACTAAAGGCGACATTAAAGACGCAGTATCTGCTGGCTGCACCACGATGGCTGCACTGAAAGAAACCACCAATGCTTCAACAGGTTGTGGCGGCTGTTCTGCTCTTGCGAAACAAGTTCTCGATAGCGAACTGAGTAACTTGGGTGTTGAAGTCTCTAACGATATCTGTGAGCACTTTGCTTACTCTCGCCAAGAGCTGACTGACATCATCCGCGTCAACAAAATCAAGACCTTTGATGAGCTGTTAGATTCTCACGGAAACGGATTAGGCTGTACCGTGTGTAAACCAGCTGTCGGTTCGATTCTGGCTTCGTACTGGAACGATTACATCCTTGAAGATCAACACATCGAACTGCAAGACACCAACGACATCTACCTTGGCAACATGCAAAAAGGCGGTACCTACTCAGTGGTTCCGCGTATTGCTGGCGGTGAAATCACACCGGATAAATTGATCGTACTTGGTGAAGTCGCTAAAGAGTTCGACCTGTACACCAAAATCACCGGTGGTCAGCGTGTCGACTTGTTTGGCGCACAACTTAACGAACTGCCTATCATCTGGAAAAAGCTGATTGATGCAGGTTTCGAAACGGGTCACGCCTACGGAAAATCGGTTCGTACCGTGAAATCGTGTGTGGGTAGCACTTGGTGTCGATACGGTGTCGACGACAGTGTTGGCTTAGCGATTCGACTAGAGAACCGCTACAAAGGTTTGCGCTCGCCACACAAGATCAAGTTTGCGGTTTCTGGCTGTACTCGTGAATGTGCAGAAGCACAATCGAAAGACATTGGTGTTATCGCAACAGACAAAGGTTGGAACCTCTACATCTGTGGTAACGGCGGCATGCGCCCTCGCCATGCAGACCTATTCGCCACTGATTTGGACGAAACCACACTCCTTAAATACATCGACCGCGTTTTGATGTTCTACACACGTACCGCAGATCGCCTACAACGCACATCGGTATGGATGGAGAACCTTGAAGGCGGCATTGAATACCTCAAGCAAGTCGTGATTGAAGACAAGCTCAATGTAGCTGAAGAACTCGAAGCGGACATCGCACTCAACATCGAGAAGTATCAGTGTGAATGGAAAACCACCATTGAAAACCCTGAGAAGATGAAGCGCTTCCAGCACTACATCAACAGTGAAGAAATGGACACTAGCCTCTCTTTCATCAAAGAGCGAGAGCAACGTTTTCCTAAGCCGAGCTTGAGTGATGCTTCGAATTCAAAACGCGATGAAAAGCTCGCTAAAGCAGACCAAATCGAAGTGACTGAGGTTTCATAAATATCATCAGGTTCATCAATAAAAAAATAAAAACTCAATTTTAGACTAGGAGAAAGTCATGGAAAATTGGACAACCGTATGCAGCACCCGCGACCTAACCCCAAACGGGGGAATTTGCGCCAAAGTAGACGATAACCAAGTGGCTATTTTTTACTGCAAGCGCAGCGACACGCTTTATGGGCTCTCTAATTACGACCCTATCGGCAAGGCGAATGTGATGTCACGTGGTATAATTGGTTCATTAAGCGGAGAACCTTATGTGGCCTCACCCTTATACAAGCAGCATTACCACTTAGAAACTGGCGAATGTCTTGAACAGCCTGAGCTCAAGCTCGTGAAATTTGAAGTTCGCAAGCAAGGAGAACAAGTTCAAGTTCTCGCACCTCTTGCTATCGCCAGTTAACTAAACCGCCGACACCATGATGCAAACGCTTATTGGCGTGCGCAATTTCGGCACAGGGTTTATGCACATTAAAAGCGTTCGAAGTTCGGAAGTAACGCAGATGCACAAACCAGGTAATTTTCCAGATTTAAAGGATTTAAAGGATTTAAACCATGGATAACACTAAATTTTCGCTGCTTTCATTTACGGGTAAGATGAAGGTCTTACACCTAAGCTGGATGGCCTTTTTCATTACCTTTGTTGTGTGGTTCAACTTTGCCCCACTACTGCAAATGGTAAAAACCACACTTGGTCTTTCTACTGAAGAGATCAAAACCCTCCTGATCCTCAACGTTGCATTGACCATTCCGGCGCGTGTCGCCATAGGCATGCTAACCGATAGATATGGCCCAAGGTTGGTCTACTCCTCGCTACTCGCGGTCTGTTCGATCCCTTGTTTTATGTTTGCTTTGGCAGACTCTTTCATTCAAGCGGCAATCGCTCGTTTCCTACTGGGCTTCATTGGTGCAGGTTTCGTTGTCGGTATTCGTCTTGTGTCTGAATGGTTTCCACACAACGAACTGGGTACAGCAGAAGGTATTTACGGCGGCTGGGGTAACTTCGGTTCAGCAGCAGCAGCGTTCACACTTCCAACTCTCGCTCTAGCGTTTGGTGGTGAAGACGGTTGGCGTTATGCGGTTGGTATTACTGGCGTAATGAGCTTAGCGTTCTCGTTTATCTTCTACAAAAACGTGTCAGATACACCAAAAGGTTCTACTTACTTCAAGCCTGCTCAAGTAACAGCAATGGAAGTGACATCAAAGGGTGACTTTTTCTTCCTACTTATTATGAAGATCCCTATGTATGCCGCTTTAGCGCTACTGACTTGGAAACTATCACCAAGCAACATCAACATGTTGTCTGACATGGCGGTTTACTCTGTGTATGCAGGTTTAGCAGCACTTTACGTGTACGAAGTGTCGCAAGTTTGGAAAGTAAACAAGAACGTATTCAAAGAAGAAGTACCAGAGATTCACCAGTACAAATTCAAACAAGTTGCGGTACTGAACGTATTGTACTTCGCGACATTTGGTTCTGAACTGGCTGTGGTTTCTATGCTGCCACTGTTCTTCTCTGAAACCTTTGAATTAACACCGGTTCTTGCAGGTATGGTTGCATCGGCTTATGCCTTTATGAACCTAATGTCTCGCCCAGGTGGCGGTTGGATTTCAGATAAATTTGGTCGTAAACCAACACTGCTTATTCTAACGATTGGTCTTGCTGTGGGTTACTTCGCAATGGGTCAAGTAGATAGCACATGGCCTGTATGGCTAGCGGTTGTCGCGGCGATGGCGTGTTCTTTCTTCGTGCAAGCGGGTGAAGGTGCGGTATTTGCGACGGTTCCTCTAATTAAACGACGTATGACAGGTCAAATTGCAGGTATGACAGGTGCTTACGGTAACGTGGGTGCGGTAGTTTACCTAACTGTGTTGTCATTCGTGAGCTACCAAACCTTCTTCTTAGTGATTGCTGCAACAGCGGTACTTGGCTTTGTGACTCTACTGTTCATGGAAGAGCCTAACGGTCAAATCGCTGAAGTAAACGACGACGGTAGTGTGACCTTGATTAACGTATCGAACTAGCCTCAGTACTATGAAGCATTGATATTATTGAATCGGGAGTGGTACCAAGGTGTGTTTCACCACTTTGGTACTGCGTTCAAAGGCTCTAGGTTCACTAGGGCTTTTGTTCTTCCTAGGATGTTCTCTCAAGGACGCAAGAAGAACAGTTAAGAAGAAGAACAGTTATGACAATTTCATTCAGCCAAGGGCAAGTCGTCACGCCGGAATCAAACAACCAACTCACACTCAAGTTTGGTGGTTATTCGAATAAAGGCATACGTGATGAAAACCAAGACGCCATCATCGTAAAACACCCCAAAACTCGCGTAGAGCAAGAGTTGAAAGGTAGTGTTGCCTGCATAGCAGACGGCGCAAGTTGCAGTGAACATGGCCAGAAAGCCAGTCACACCAGCGTGATGCAGTTTATCGACGACTATTACGCCACTCCCAAAAGCTGGAGCATCCAACGTTCGGCGCAAAAGGTCTTAACGTCCCTCAATTCTTGGCTGTTCAACACGTCTGTTTCAAATATTCATCCCGCACAACAAGTGAACCACAATGCCCTCGTTTCGACGTTCAGCAGCGTGATATTAAAATCGAACACCGCACATATCTTCCATGTCGGTGACAGTCGAGTTTACCTATTAAGAGATGGAGAACTACGCCAACTGACCCGTGACCACACCCGTAAAAATATGGGACAGAAGCATTATCTAACACGCGCCTTAGGCATGGATAACCAACTCAACGTTGACTATCAAACGCTTCCTATTAAAAAAAACGACTGTTTTATCCTGACATCTGATGGCGTACACGAGTTTGTGTCTCCAAATACCTTTAAAGAACACATCGATAAGCCCGGAGTGGATTTCGAATACGCCGCTCAAACCATATGTAACACAGCGTTAAGCCACAACAGTTCGGACAACGTAAGCTGCTTGATTGTTCAAGTAAGTCATCTACCTAAACCTTCGCTCATTGAATTCCATGAGAAGCTGGCTAAACGTGCCATCCCACCCGCTTTAAAGCTTGGGCAAAGTATCGACAACTTTATGGTGCTTGAGGTGTTGTATGCTGGATCTAGAAGTCACGTATACCGAGTCATGCAAAAAGAAACGCAAACCGAGTTCGTGCTCAAAGTGCCTTCAGTTCAATATCATGACGACCCAGCACAGCTGAGAGCTTTCTTTAACGAGCAATGGGCAGGTATCTTGTTGAATAACAAGAAAGTAATGAAGGTTTACCCAACGCCTGAACACTCTCAATTCCTATATCAAATTTGTGAATGGGTTGAAGGAGTGACGCTAAGGCAATGGATGTACGACAACCCTAAGCCTTCGCTCGAACAGGTTCGCGAGATCCTAGAAAAAATCACACAAGGTATTCGTGTATTACAACGTGCCGACATGGTTCACAGAGACTTAAAGCCCGAGAACATCATGATCCAACGCGATGGCAACATCAAAATCATCGACCTTGGTGCGGTGTTAGTCAGGGGAATTGAGGAGGGAGAACAAGCAGACAAAGATCCCACGCCACTCGGCGCAGTGAATTACATCGCTCCAGAAAGTATTAAATACAACACGGCCACGACAAGCTCAGACTTGTTCTCTATCGCTGTGATTGGTTATGAGATGCTAACAGGCGAGTTGCCCTACTCTGAGATGAGCGCTCAATCTCTAAAACAAACTCGCCACCATCAATGGGAATACCAGCCGCTGACACAAAAGCGAACAGATTTACCAGCTTGGATTGATTTGGTGTTACAAAAGGCGTGTGCTGAATCACCTAACGAGCGATACCCGATTTTGGGTGATTTTGTCGCCGATCTCTACACCCCCAATCAAAACCTAATGAAACACAAAGCCAAGCAGCCATTGATAAACCGAAATCCAATCCAGTTTTGGAAGGTGTTGGCCCTGTTACTCGGCGTGGTCGCTATTGTAGAGTTAGGCTTATTACTTAGTCCTAGTTAAAAGCTTAGTCCTAGTTAAAAACTTAGTCCTAGTTAACCGCTTTAGTTCTAGTTAGCTGCTTAGTCCTAGCTAACCGCTGAGCTCAAGCTAACCTCGCTTCACTAAGCTTCTCGGCACCAGTTCGATGCCCGACTGGTAACGTTTTGCTGAAGCGTTCAATGCCAAAGCAAACGCGCTGTCTGCAATAACTTCAAATTGCTGCGGCAGTGAATGAACTTTGAAAGGCAAGAAATCCAATAAACGGTTATCACCAAATGTCGCCAGCTTCACCTGATTCACTAACTCTGGCTTTTCGACCATCACATCAAGCACACCTTCCAGTAAGGTGTAAGACATAGTGACGATCGCATCAGGGACTGTACCTCTAGCAATCCACTCTTCAAACACTTCTCGTCCAGATTCACGGTCAAAGTGCTCACCGTAACCAACAACCGTTGGCTTGTTATCTTTTAGCCCTGTTTGCAACGTATGCGCTTTGTTCGCGGCTTCAAAACCCAACTGACGTTCACGTGAAATGTTCAGGTCTGGCAATGCGCCTATCAAGCCGACACTGTGAATACTGTCATCAAGGATTGAATGCGTCAGTTCAAACGCGGCTTCAAAGTCCTCACTGATCACGCAAGCAAAATGTTCATCGTCTAACGGACGGTCAATCGCGATTACGGGTGTGCCAGAGTTTTGCAGCTTCAAGTAAAACTCGTTAGCGTCTGGCATAGAGCTCGCCACCAGCAAAGCATCAATACGACGGCTCACCAACGCTTCCGCTACTTTGCGTTCAGTTTCGGCGTCATCATCAGAACAACCAATCAGGATTTGATAGCCCACTTTACGTGAGTTCTGCTCTATCAATTTTGCTAAACGCGCGTAACTGCTGTTTTCCAGGTCAGGAATAATCAAACCAAATGAACGGCTATTCCCAGCACGCAGCGACGAAGCAGCATGGTCTGGACGGTAGTTATACTGGTCGACAACCGCCATTACTTTCTGCTGAGTCTTCTCACTGATTCTGTATTTCTGCGCCTTGCCATTAATCACATAGCTGGCCGTGGTTTTCGACACACCGGCTAGTTTGGCAATCTCATCTAGTGTCATATGGGTGACCTGTATTTTGTGCGTAGGATCATATAACCAATCTTCTGATCCTTGGATTAGTTGAATTATATGCTGAATCGATTCAGTATAAAAGCTGAAAGGATTCAGCAAAATCTGAAAAGTGACTTCAATCATCCTTTTGTATGGATTAAGCGTCATTTGTCGTGATTCAACTTCTCGTTATTAACGAAACTGAAATTACGACACGCAGCAAAACTATTTTGAAAACCAAAATCGGCTTTGCTGAATTTTTTTACACTGAATGCTGAACCGATTCAGCAAGCATAAAGCAAAGAGCAAGCAAAGAATTAAGCTCCATGAATCTTGCTCTAGACTGAATCGTAGCGATACACAAATTCTCAAGCGATACGCTAAAGAGGCACCATGCTTAAATTATCAAAATCTGACATCACTCTTGGCCAAACGGCCGATGACAAATTCAAAGCTATCCAGAACATTGCTGGCGACCTAACCGCGAAGGGCTTAGTGGACTCTGGCTACGTTGAAGGAATGCTGAACCGTGAAAACCAGAACTCTACGTTCCTAGGCAACGGCATCGCGATTCCTCACGGCACCACTGACACGCGTAGCCTAGTAAAAGAGACAGGCGTTGCAGTACACCACTTCCCTGAAGGTATTGATTGGGCAGACGGCAACCGTGTTTACGTAGCAATTGGTATTGCAGCGAAATCTGACGAGCACTTAGGCATCCTTAAGCAACTAACTAAGGTTCTAGCGGCTGACGGTGTTGAAGAGAAATTAAAACAAGCGAAATCAGAAGACGAAATCATCGCCCTACTTAATGGCGAAGTTCAGCTAGAAGCCGACCTAGACGCTTCTTTAGTTCAGCTCCTATTCCCTGCAAGCGACATGATTCAAATGTCTGCAGTTGCGGGCGGCCTGCTTAAGAACACAGGTTGCACAGACAACGCATTCGTTGCTGACCTAGTAACGAAAACACCGACTCACCTAGGCCAAGGCTTATGGTTGTTGGGGAGCGACAAGGGCGTAACTCGCACTGGCGTAGCGTTTGTTTCTACAGCGAACGATTGCGAATTCGAAGGCACACCAGTGAAAGCCTTAGTGGCATTCGCGGCTTGTAACAGCGCGCACCAATCAATTCTGGCAAACCTAAGTAAGATGGTTTTCGAAGGTAAACAGCAACAACTGTTAACGGCTGACATTGCACAAGTAATTGGCCTTCTAAAAGGTGAAGCGGTTTCTACAGCGTCTCAAGACGATGACAACTGCGCAGTATTCAAAATCAAAAACGCACACGGCCTACACGCTCGCCCGGGCGCAATGCTGGTTGCTGAAGCGAAGAAATTCGAATCAACTATCCGTGTTTCAAACCAAGATGGCGACGGAAAAGAAGTGAACGCGAAGAGCTTGATGAAAGTGATCGCTCTTGGCGTTAAACACGGCCACCAGCTTCAGTTTATTGCTGAAGGTGATGACGCAGCACAAGCACTTGAATCGATTGGCAAAGCTATCGCTTCAGGCCTTGGCGAAGGTTAAGGAATCGATATGTCTGATAAACAAATCAAAGCCGTTACCGTTACGCTAAACCCTGCCCTAGACCTGACAGGTGCTATCGACGCACTGAATGTTGGCTCGGTTAGCCTAGTAAACAAAGGCTCTCTGCATGCAGCAGGCAAAGGCGTAAACGTAGCAAAAGTACTTTCAGAGCTTGGCGCTAAAGTGACCATAACGGGTTTCCTTGGTCGCAATAACGAAGAAGCGTTCTGCCAATTGTTCGAACAGATGGGCGCAACTGACCGCTTTATCCGTGTCGACGGTGCAACTCGCATCAACGTAAAACTGGTAGAAAATTCAGGCCAAGTAAGCGACATCAACTTCCCAGGTGTTCCTGTTGATGCTGACGCGATTAAAGCGTTCGAAGAAACCCTATTAGAACTTGCTGAAACGCACGATTACTTCGTAATTGCAGGCAGCTTGCCACAAGGTATCTCTCCTGAGCTTTGCGCTTCTTGGGTTCAACGCTTACACGATTTAGGTAAGAAGGTGCTATTTGATAGCAGCCGTGACGCACTTAAAGCCGGTATCAATGCACAACCTTGGCTGATTAAGCCAAACGACGAAGAGCTGTCTCAGCTGTTCAACGCAGAACTAACCACACGTGACCAATGCCAACACGCAGGCCAAGCCCTAAGTGAAAAAGGCATCGATAACATCGTGGTATCACTTGGCGCTAAAGGCGTGATGTGGCTTAACCAAGGTGAATGGTTACATGCTCAACCGCCGCGTATGCAAGTGGTAAGCACGGTAGGCGCAGGTGACACATTGGTTGCTGGCCTATGTTGGGGTCACATGCAACAGATGCCAAAACCAGAACTTATTAAATTCGCAACCGCCCTATCTGCTCTAGCAGTTTCACAGGTAGGCGTGGGCATCACCAGCCAACAAGAGCTGGATTCAGTACTACAAAATATCCAATTACAGGCGCTTAGTGCTCCAACTAGCCAGTTAGACACAAGCAAATAGGACAAAAGGTTTATTATGAATATTACCATTATCACAGCTTGCCCAAGTGGCGTAGCAAACAGCATCATCGCCGCAGGCTTGTTAGAGCAAGCGACAAAAGCACTGGGTTGGAACGCTGCTATTGAATGTCAATCAAGCGTGTTACCTGACTCAACCGTATCGCAAGACGCTATCGACAGCAGCGACGTTGTGGTTATCGCAGCTAACACCAACGTTGATAAAGCGCGCTTTGTCGGCAAGAAAGTGTACCAAGCGGCTATCTCTGAATGCACAGCAGATGCAAAAGCATTTCTTGAGAAAGCGGCAGCAGAAGCAACAGTATTAGACGCTTCTCAAGTTGAGACTACAGTGGAAGTGACTGGTACTTCTCCAAACTCTTCTACAACAGCAAGCACAGGCAGCAAAAAGATCGTAGCGATTACCGCTTGCCCAACTGGTGTTGCACACACCTTTATGGCAGCTGAAGCGCTTGAAGCAGAAGGCAAACGCCTAGGTCACCAAATCAAAGTGGAAACTCGCGGCTCTGTAGGTGCTAAGAACCAACTGACAGACCAAGAAATCGCAGACGCTGATCTTGTTATCATCGCAGCCGACATCGACGTTCCACTGGATCGTTTTAACGGCAAAGCGCTATACAAAACGACAACGGGTCCTGCACTTAAGAAGACGAAGCAAGAAGTTGAAAAAGCCTTTGCTGAAGCTAAGCCATACCAGCACACAGCTTCTTCAAATTCAGCGCCTGCTGACGAGAAGAAAGGCGTGTACAAGCACCTAATGACAGGTGTTTCACACATGCTTCCTGTGGTGGTTGCGGGTGGTTTGATCATTGCACTATCTTTCGTATTCGGTATCGAAGCGTTTAAAGAAGAAGGCACACTAGCAGCAGCACTGATGACTATCGGTGGTGGTTCTGCATTCGCTCTAATGATTCCTGTTCTTGCTGGTTTCATTGCATTCTCAATTGCTGACCGTCCGGGTCTGGCTCCAGGTCTAATCGGCGGTATGTTGGCTAGCTCAACGGGCGCAGGTTTCCTAGGTGGTATCGCAGCAGGTTTCATTGCCGGTTACGCAGCGAAATTCATTGCCGACAAGGTTCAACTTCCACAATCCATGGAAGCCCTCAAGCCGATTCTGATCATTCCGTTTATTGCGAGTTTGTTCACTGGCCTTGTGATGGTTTACATCGTGGGTGGCCCTGTATCTGGCGTGATGAGCGCAATGACGACTTTCCTAAACAACATGGGAACGTCTAATGCGATTCTTCTGGGTGTGATTCTAGGCGCTATGATGTGTTTCGACCTTGGTGGCCCTGTAAACAAAGCAGCTTACACATTCGGTGTTGGTCTACTGGCTTCGCAAACTTACGCACCAATGGCAGCAATCATGGCAGCAGGTATGGTTCCAGCTCTAGGTATGGGCCTTGCGACTTTCCTAGTGAAAGACAAGTTTGAAGCAGGCGAGCGTGAAGCAGGTAAAGCATCATTCGTTCTTGGTCTATGTTTCATCTCTGAAGGTGCAATCCCATTCGCAGCGAAAGATCCAATGCGTGTTATCCCAGCTTGTATGGCAGGTGGCGCACTAACTGGTGCTCTATCAATGATGTTTGGTGCTCAGCTAATGGCTCCACACGGCGGCTTATTCGTACTACTGATTCCTGGTGCTATCTCTCCAGTTCTTATGTACCTAGTGGCGATTGCAGCAGGTACGGCAGTAACAGGCTTCGGTTACGCAGCTCTTAAAAAGATGAGCAGCGATAAAGTGACAGCAGAGGCTTAATCCCCCTACTCTGTTTAACGGCTAAACCCGTCGAACAGAGGCTCTTGATAACCGGTTTCTTGGTAAACGGTTCCTTGAAATAAAACAAAGGCTCCTCATTTGAGGAGCCTTTTTATTATTCGTGCATTTTCCGGTCGGAATGAGTTAAGTACAATATTGGTATATTTGATTAGCTACTTAGCGTTTCTTCAAAGACACCCAGCTCACGACCAAGCCAAATCGCGCGTACTGTGTGATCCAAAGTTTCTTCACCGCCAGTTACCGGGTGAATAAGCACCGACATATCACCGCGTTCTTGCTCAAGCCACTCGACAATACCCGACTCTTTGTTAGCAAAGTGAATTTCAAACATCGGCATCTTATGCGGGCCAACCAAACGCTGGATTAATGGGAAAGTTTCTAACACATCTTTACGTTCTGAGAGGATTTTCTGACGCAGTGTTTCTGCCTGCTCTGCAAATCGCAAAGGGAAATAGATATGACCGTGGTACATGGCACCATCCTTTAGAATTATGATGCGACCAGTTTAACCTGCTTTCTCTAGCAAGGACAGCCAACCAATGGCAGCCGAAGTATTAAACATCATGTAGAAGACTGATCTGACTGATAATTTCTAAAACATTGCTACAAAAACGCCACACGTAATTTATGTGTGGCGTTTGTATTTAGGCTATAAAATACCTTAGCAAGAATTAGCGTTGGTAAATTGAATCAACATTCAAAGAGCTGTTCTTTGGTTTCTCTAATTTTAACTGTTCAACCGCGCTAAGACCTTTAGAGCTAATTCCGCCACTATAGGACTTAGAGCCATCAGCATTAGTCATTGAGGTTTCGCCCACGTTCCAAGCAACAAAGAAATCGCTTAAGTCATAGCTCGAAACATAAGAAGCGCACACCATCATTAGGTCTCCACCAGAAAGCCCAGTCTCGCTAGCGCTACAATAGTTCGTATTCGAGTCACCCTCTCTATCGCCTCGCGCTTTACGATGCATAAGCTTGAACATATTCCAGCCTTCATCATCACCGTAAACCAAAGATTGGCTTGCTCCACGACCATACCAATCATCAATAGCAAAGTTTGATTTTGCCCAGATTTTCAGTTGCCCAAACATAACTAGACGCAAACCAGCATCACCATGCGACCAAGCATGTTTGTCGTTTTGTTCTAGCCATTTTGGTGCTTTCTTAATATCCGATTTAATACGATCCATTTCTGGATTTTCGTTACGCCCCTCAAGCTCCTGCATATAAAGTGCAAGCAGGTTGTTCGTTACCTCAGTACTACCCGCTGCTGAGAAAGGTGCTGATGCTAAGTTATGACCAACTTCATGCCACAATAGCCAATCATTTACAGGGTTAGTTGGAATGTAGGTGCGGTTTGCATTGAAACTCGAATTCATCACTGGGTAGCCAGAGTGAGCAGCACCGATCGATATCTGCACGTCATTCACAAAACGATGGCGGAACGCCGTCAATTCTGGATAAGTGAACCTACGGTGTAAACCATCGTCTTGCATCTCATCACGTCCGTAGAAGTCACTTGCTGCTTCAGCGAATCGATTCATATCTGTTGCGAATTTGTTCAAATCAGCGGATTCTAGATTCCTGATTGGTGTCGTATAAATAAATGAACCCGTGTCGACTTCCGCAATAGGTGCGTCTGCCGATTGAACAGGATTAATCCACTCTCCTTCTTTCCACCAAGCCGCTTTTAAGGCGCCATCAATGGTAAATGAGACTTCGCCAACGTCTTTTACTTGCGGTTGAATGTAGATAAGGCCGCCATATGGAACCTTGAAGGTTAAGTTCAAACCATCGTAAGCATAGTTAGTTTGCATACGCGGAGGGCGCTTCAAACTGGTTTCATGATTAGGCTTGCCTGTCAGATCATCCGCCATCATCACAGTGATCGTTGCAACGACACCATTACTAATCGTCACATCTTGTAACTGAGGAGCCCATAAACCTGTCGATTGATTGTTCCCAGCCGAATACGTGACGCCCTTGCCATCTGTTTGGATAAGAACCGAACTTGACGAAGATGCTCCTGAAGTTCGCCCCGGATACATTGTGGTATCAACAACGATTTCATGATCCCAGAATGAGCGCCCCAACATAATGCGAGTCAGAGGTTTCTCCATGTAATTTAATGGATAGCTCGGATTCAACTGTCCCGATAACTCCCCTTCGCCATGAATCATTCCATTAGCGACTAACGACGCTTTTAGGTCAACGGGACACTGTGCTTCAATTGTGTCTGTTTGATGTAAGTCTTCGGTATAACAGTTAAGGAACTGAACAGCTTGCTTGAACCCCAATTCATCTTGTATGTCTGTTTCAAAACGGTATGCGTTGTCATTCCACATCCAAACAGACAGGTTATCAAACGCTTGATTCAATTCGCTGTTAGACAGACGCTTACCTTGAGTGCCTTTCGTGCGATAGTAAACCTCGTGCTCGTAGAGTGCTGTAAAGTTAGAACCCAAGTTCGCTGCTTTCACCATACTGTCGACAACGGTTTTACTCACTTCATAGCGGTCGAAATCAGCTCTATGGTAAGCACCACGAACAGTGATGCCGTCTCCAGAACGAGTCTCTATACAGTTAAATTCGTATTCATAGTCGTTATTACAAAGCTCAGTGCCAACGAATGCCGACTGCAGTTCTTTGATCGCCGCTTCACGCTCTTCTGCCGATTCAACAAAGATACGTGCGGATTTGGTCTCCATGACTGGTACTCCAGACTCATCAAGCACTGGTTTCCCTTCAAGGTCTAACTTAGTAACCTCATAAGTCGGGATTTCAAGCTTGATTTTGGATTCATCCTTGATCCACTCAACCGTACCATCTTGATTTACCGTGAATGGAGGCTCTCCTTGATTATCTTGAAAACGCTCCAGAACCACCATTTCCTTTTCGCTCTTCACGTGAAGATTTGGATACGGCGCTTGGCAATAATAAGAGCTACCGCAGAAAGCTTGGTTTGTCGGCGTAACGTTTTCACCACCTAGTGAAACACCAGCGGCATCCGCCAAGCGTCCAATAGGTTCAGGGTTTGTCGTTTGAATCGCATCCATAAATAAGATATTGCCACCGTTATTAACATAGTTGATAAGAGCGGTAATATCGTCTTGGCTTAAGTTTGGGTTATCCAAGTCAGCAACAAACTGGTTAGTCATGCCATCTTGAACCAACTTAGGAGGATATGCCTGAAGGATCAAAATCGGCGTAGTACTCGCATCTAAACCATCAAAGTCACCTGAACCACGCTTTTCTACTGATGCAAAACCATACTGAGGACTAACAAAAAACGTGTACTGCTTACCCATTGTGGAGTGGTGATAAGCCGAATAAGCTTGGTCAATATTGGTGACTGCATTCATCCCAGCAATAGGCAGACCATTATTGAACCACTCAAACAAGTTCGAGAAAAACAACCTCATGCTGCCTTGGTCATCATGCAGTAGGTTTTCGAACGTCGAAACAGTGCACCGTTGTTTGTTGCTATCGATATGCAATGTTCGATTGGCCCAATAATTTTCTGGGCATGACAGAATACTTGGGTATAAGCCATTACCCATGAACACGACTTTACCTTTGCCTATCTCGCCTGCTGTAACGAATGGAAAACCATAAGTCGCGTTGTCTTCAGAGACTAAAGGAATCGGAGGCATCGAGATGATTGGGTGTTGTGCGATGTAAGGTTTGCCTTCACGAGTCCAAGCCTGTTTCTCACCAAAATAAAGCTGGCGGTTTTTATCAGTTCTTGGCATCATCACAGGGAATGCTCGATTCGATATGTTCAGAGCTCGCATACCACGGGTATACCCCGTCGCACCATAAAAACTACCATTGTCATTGAAAACATGGAATGTGGTGACGTTGTGGAAGATTTGCTGCAGAGACTCCGTAACATACTGACCAGAATCCATAGATAAAACGGCAGGTTGACGAACATAATCCATAAACTGAGGCGTTTGGCGCAGCTGCTCATCAATGACTGCCGTTAACCCTTGGCTAAACTGACCAACAAACTCATTAGGAAGTTCAAAGCCTGTACCCTCTATTAATCCCCCATTTGGCAGAGTTAGGTTGATCAGTTCATTTATAACGTTAGGGTACTTTGAAAAGGTATCTTGGACTTCTTCAGATATCTCATAATAACTTACATGATCAACCGCGTAGCGCTCTAGTAATGACTGGATATTCGCTTTCTCAACCGCATTATTGGTCACATCAGACAATTTATAAACAATCTGATTACCCGTAATAGAACCAAACTCAAACGTATCAATACCAAAAACGATTCTGTCGCCCCACAGGTACTCAAAAATTCCCTCTTCATCCGTCACGCCCGTCGCGTTTGCCGAAAAGAAACTGATCCCAGAAATCGCTTTACCATTAGCGTCTGTAAGCTTACTGCGAGTTAACACCTTACCTTCAACACTTGGCTTATAAGCATAGGTAGACTCTGCGTCTGCAGAAACAAAACCAGCGTTAAGGTTATTGTCAGCATTAGGGTCAACCGCAGGAACAACAGTTGTGTCTACATGTGAACTAGGAGCCTTACCGACTTCATCTGTAGACTCTTCTTCTTTCGATGAAAAATACGCATCAACAGCATCTTGATCATCAAGTTGCGAAAACACATCCTCAATATCAAAAGCATCCAGTTCTTTTAAACAGATAGCACTTTCAGTCTCACAAACATCAATGGATTCGAGTACCTTAGTAACGTTGTCTCCATGTAATTCTGTCAACTCAAATGCCGCGTGAAGCGCATCATTTGAAATCGTGCTTTCTGTAATTTCAGGGAAAGGAGCAGTGAAATCACCTAAAGTGAGATGACCCAGTGTACAACTAAAACTTACTCCTTGATTCACACTGAACGAGCCAGTTTCAAGGCGGATACCATCACAATACACATCGCCTGATACGATATTTCCACTCGACAGTAACGTACCTATATAAGTCGTTGGAGGAATAATATCCGTCGGTGGGATAATGTCAGTCGGAGGAAGAATATCCGTTGGTGGAACAATGTCTGTAGGCGGAAGGATATCTGTTGGTGGAATAATGTCTGTTGGAGGAACCGTATCAGGGCCACCACTATAGCTTAGTGAGTCGTGATTACACCCTGAAAGAGCCGTGGATATGATAGCCAACGCAATTAAGTTTTTTTTCATTGAGCGAAGTTAGTCGTAATTTAAAGTGGACCGTTATCTTATAGATTTACTCCACCTCGATGACTATTGTTTTTTGTCTTAACCACAAAGGTCATTGCTCATAAGAGGTTGAATAAGATAAATAAAATGATAATTGAGACTCTCATTCCAATAGCAATACCTCTCCCTACCTTAAAACGGAAAAACGCCATATCTCGATTGAGATATGGCGTTTCAATTAGCCATTAACATTAAGACCGATAGGGTATATGGGTATATCTGCCCAAAAATACGTTCAAAAAAGTACTACGGGCGTAGCTTTAAAACTCGGTCAATGTCTTCCGCAGAATGGCGCTCTGGTACTTGCTCCCACTCTTCGCCAAATGAACGGTTAACCACTCGGCCGCGTTGGAAACCTTCGCGCGCTTCTAGTTGCTTCGCCCAGCGCACAACGTTGGTGTAAGACTCAACCTGTAGGAACTCAGCAGCATCGTATATTTTGCCCAGCACAAGGTTGCCATACCATGGCCAGATCGCGATATCAGCGATGCTTAGCTCTTCACCTGCCACAAATGTGTTATTTGCGAGTTGTTTCTCTAACACGTCTAGTTGACGCTTAGCTTCCATCGCAAAGCGGTTAATTGGGTACTCTTGCTTTTCATCAGCGTAAGCATAGAAATGGCCAAAGCCTCCGCCTAGGAATGGGGCAGAACCTTGTGCCCAAAACAACCAGTTAATGGTTTGTGTTCTTGCTGCCCCTTCTTTTGGTAAGAAGTGACCAAATTTTTCAGCTAAGTGCATCAAGATAGATGCCGATTCGAAAACATTAACGTCTTCGTCACCAGACTTGTCGACAAGTGCTGGTATTTTAGAATTTGGATTCACTCCAACAAAGCCAGATGAGAACTGATCAGCCTCACCGATGTTGATCAAGTACGCATCATATTCAGCTTCTTTAACACCCGCCGCTAACAACTCTTCCAGCAAGATAGTGACTTTTTGACCGTTAGGTGTGCCAAGAGAATACAATTGAAAGGCATGGTCACCAACAGGCAGCTCTTTATCAAAGCGAGCTCCAGATTCAGGACTATTGATGTTTGCCCACTTGTTACCACCAGCAGTATCGTTAACCCAAACTTTTGGCGGAGTGTATTGTTCTGACATGATATTTCCTTATTAATATAGGGTCTCACAAACTGATATTAGGTCACATGCCTGTGGTTAAAACCCCTGAATACGATTTATTTTCAAACTGTTAAGCATGGCTTATTCCAGAAAGGCATAACCTGCTTTATGACATAGCACACGTAAAAGATAAGTGCCCAATCAAACCTAAGCCACATAACGGTTAGTACGAAATATGATTTAGTCACGACATGCCTACAGGTTAAAGAAAGCTGTGATAAAATCGGGAGATTACAATTGATAAGGATTTGGCAATGTCTTCTGATTTCACAGGCTCGAGTGCAGCGTATGCTCGCCAAGAGAAAGGCTACCGCGAAAAAGCACTAAAACTGTACCCTTGGGTATGTGGTAAATGTGCGCGTGAATTTGTTTACTCAAACCTCCGAGAGCTTACCGTTCACCACGTGGATCACGACCATACAAACAACCCTGAAGATGGCAGTAACTGGGAGCTATTGTGCCTGTACTGTCACGATCATGAGCATTCAAAATACACTGACCATGAACGTTATGGTGTGGATGCAAAAGCGAGTTTAGATGATCATCAGTCAGCGACACACAACCCGTTCGCCGATCTCGCTAAGATGATGAAGAAGTAACACGCCTTCAGAGTTGTCTTCGGTAGATGGTAACTGTTAGATAATAGATAAATAACAAGAAACCCCAGTATGTCACCATACTGGGGTTTCTTTTATCTGCCGTCACAACCAAATAATAGAGTTCAGGTAAGCAGGATCAAAAAAGCCTTCCGAAAAAGGCTTTATAAGAATCAAATCGAATTATGCTGCCGCTTGTTTGCGAGACTCTTCTACCTGTTTAGCGCGCTTTTTCATCGTCAGTTTATCGCGGTATGCAAACCAAACGTAAGACACAACCACTAAGAAGAACAGGTATGACAACGAGAAAATGAACGGCGATTGAATGATATCGTTCGAGATACCCCAAGAAACACCGATAACCGTCACTGCAATTTTTGCAAAAAAGCCACACATCAATAGCACTAATGCCAACTGTGGGAAACGCGTGCTGCGGAATGCAAGCCAGTAACAACTGCCTACAGCCAATGCCGCGATGTAGAAGCCGAACAAGAAAGAATGAATATGATCAGCCGCTGCTACACCACCAGTAATCGACATCAATAGAATTAAAAATAGTTTCATAATACTCGCCTCGTAATAGACTAGAAACGCATCCTTTCATTTTTGGAATCTCAGTTTGCGTACTATTTTCCCACTTTTTCCCAACAACACAACCCCTCAGATCGAACAAAATGTAAGCAAAAGCACCTTCAAAAACCACCATTAACAATTGGTTAACATATTGTTTCTAATAGAACTCCGTTACTCCTTGTCTCATATGAAAAAAGCACTACTTCGATTTATTTTGTTACACAAATTTAACCTTGGAAATTAATTAAAATTTTTTGCAACTCTGTGATATCCGCACGGAATACGAGTCTACTAAAAATTTATCACCTCGAAATCCCAGGAATAATTGGGTAACAGGGCGAAAAAGAACAAAATAGAAAGGTGTTAAAAACATTTTGAAAACCAATGAAAAACAACCCATTAACAAACTGAATTTAATTTACCAAAAATGGAAAAAGAGATTCCAATCACATTTTTATTGGTTATAATCCGCGCTCTTTTGCGCTATCTGTTGATAAACGCAAACTAATTTTGAAGAAACAATCACAATAACCCGTCTTTAGTTAAGTGGCTCTCCACTAACCGATGACAAAACTGAGAATAAAAATGAGCAAGATTGATAAAGCAACACGTATCCTGCTAGCAGGCTTCTGTATCAACCTTTGTCTTGGCATCCTGTATGCTTGGAGTGTATTTAACAAAGCGCTAGTAACTGAAGCTGGTTGGAGTGCTGCTGAAGCATCTTCACCTTACGCTATTGCAACTATCACATTCTCTGTTTGTCTTCTTGTTGCGGGCATCCTACAAGACCGTATGGGTCCACGTAAGATCCTTATCCTAGGTACAGCGCTTACTGGCCTAGGTATGATTGCTTCTGGTTTCGCAACAACACCTATGATGCTAAACCTAACGTTTGGCGTGATGACAGGTGCTGGTATCGGCTTCGGTTACGCATGTCTTTCTCCATCAGCAATGAAGTGGTTCCATTCTTCTAAGAAAGGTATGGTTAACGGTCTAATCGCTGCTGGCTTCGGTCTTGCTGCTATTTACCTAGCACCACTAACTTCTGCGCTAATCGATAGCATGGGTATCCAAACAAGCTTTATGATTCTTGGTGTTGGTGTACTTGCAATCGCAGTACCTCTAGCGGCAACGATCAACAACCCACCAGCGGATTACACGCCAGCTGAGCCTAAAGTAAAAGAAGGCCAAGCACCTAAAGCGGTTAAGAAGACTGAAGACCTAACGTGGAAAGTAATGCTGAAGACTCCTCAGTTCTACTCTCTATGGATCATGTACGCATTTGCTGCTTCTGTTGGTCTTATGATCATCGGTAACATCACTACGATTGCTAGCGTTCAAGCGAACCTACCAAACGCGGTTTACCTAGCGTCTATCCTTGCTGTATTCAACTCAGGCGGCCGTGTTGCTGCGGGTATGCTTGCAGATAAAATCGGTGGCGTACGTACTCTACTTCTAGCGTTCATCCTTCAAGGCGCGAACATGGCTCTATTCGCTACGTTCAACTCTGAATTCACGCTAATCATTGGTACAGCAATCGCAGCTGTTGGTTACGGTACGCTTCTAGCAGTATTCCCAACACTAACTGCTGAGTTCTACGGCCTGAAAAACTACGGTACTAACTACGGCGTGCTTTACACGGCATGGGGTATCGGCGGCGCTATCGGTGCAGCAGTTGTTGGTTTCTCAATGTCAAACGGCGAAGGTTACGGCCTAGCTTACACAATCTCTGCAGTTATGATGGCAGTGTGTATTGTTCTAGCAATCATCACTAAGCCAATCTCTGAAGCTAAAGTTGCTGAACTAAAAGCATCACAAGCTTAATCAACAGAAAAGATTGAATTTGTTACTGAAGAGCTTAACCTTAGGGTTAGGCTCTTTTTGTATCAAGCGACTTCTCCATTGACGACCGAAACTACTCCCCAACTCTCCCCTACTTATTATCTCGACAACTTCAATCGATTGGTTGAACACGCGCAAACGCTCTACCCTGATCTTCTGAGTGACGATGAGTGCCGTTGGTTGTCTGAATACAAACGTCTTTCTGTTTCAAGCCAATGTTTAATGGTTCGTTTACTTTCTCGTAAAGGCTGTTGGTTTCGCAGCGATAAACTCAACTATCTAGAAATTCCTGACTTAAATAGCACACTACAAGAGCTGAGCGACTCAGGCTTTATTATGTTAAGTCATCCCACAAAGCAACATAACCTCGTAATTAATGAGGTCGAACTCGGATTGCACTTACTCACTAAACCAGAGCTGTTGAATGTATTCCCCGCCCTTAAGAGCAACAGATCTGCCAAGAAAGATAAGCTGTTGTTACTGCTTGATCAGCAGTCTTTCGACCAATTTCGAAACCTAACCTTCGACTGTATTTATGTCGTCCAATCTCAAGTGATTGATGTATTACTGTTGCTATTCTTTGCCAACACCTATCAAGACTTAAGCCAATTCGTGTTAAGCGACCTTGGGTTCAATACCTTTGAGAACTATCCATTAAGCAAACAGCGCCGCTTCTTCACTTCTAGAGATCAACTCAATCAATTGCTCCAGATACGCGATATTCAACGCTTGTATTCAGAAGGTGACCGCAAAGACGGTGAGTTTCTGGAGCTGCTTTTAAACTCGATTTCTGAAGAGTCAGAACACAAAAGCATTGCTAGAAAACGATCGCGATTGATCAATGACCTCGCACGTGACCTAGAAAGGCTTAACCAAAATGACCAAGCTACCTTTTGGTTCAAACAATCGGAACTTCCTCCGAGCAGAGAACGACTTGCGCGCATCTATGACAAACAAGGAGAGTTAGACTTAATGCATGACACTGTCACGCAAATGCAAGCTACTCCATCGGATGTGTCAGAGCTAGAGGTCGCGGTTAAGCTTGAACAGAGGTTATTACGGAAGCAGGGCCACAAGGTCCCTCGCCCTTCAAAGCCAAGTTGCGCGCAGATAAAACTGGAATTAGACCTCAGCCAAACGCGAGTCGAGCTTGCGGTAAAGCAACATTTTGAAAGCCAGGGCTGGGATGTCTACTTTTCTGAAAACAGTTTTCTGTGTGGTTTGTTCGGTTTGGCTTTTTGGGATGTCATTTTCTCTGATGTCGAAGGTGCTTTTATCAATCGTTACCAACATCGGCCACTGGACTTGTATCACTCAGACTTTATAGACAAACGAGCCGAGCAAATTGAAGCTGTGTTCCAAACCCTATCCGAACACGGGCTGAACCACTTACTTGAGAACTACGATGAAAAGCAAGGCATCGCTAATCCCTTTGTTCATTGGAATCATTTCCCTAAAGCACTCATCGAACACAGCACGGAAGCTATTCCTAACACCTTGATTATCGACCTCTTCAAAGTGTTATTGAGTGACTTAAAACTATTTAGAACCGGGATGCCCGATTTGATTGCGTTCAAAGACGAACGGTTTCATTGGATTGAAGTCAAAGGCCCAGGAGATAAGCTGCAAGACAACCAGTGGCGCTGGATCAAAGAGTTTGAGCGATTGTCTGTCCCTTTCTCTGTTTGTTACGTCAATCAATGAGTCTTACTCTTAGCTCATGGCTGTTAGCTCTTAGTGCTTAATCTGGCTGGGTCTAAGCCCTAATTTATGAGCAAAAGCGAGTGACGTGCATCGACAAGTTACTCGGTTCCATCAAGATCTTATCTATAAGATTGTTAGAACATGAGCATTTTCAATCATTTTCGATATAATTAGAGAAAATGCTTAATATATAAATACGTATGAATTTGAAAAAACTCTTCATTTTAGCTTTTGTTAGCGTCTTCTCAGGTTGTGCCGTCTACGCAGGTTTAAACTTCGACGAGTTATTTGGTGAGCAACAAGTACGCGATCGCCAAGCCCCTATTCTTTCGGCTCAAGCACAGCACTTCATTAACGAAGTAAAACCCATCATTGATAACCGATGCGTGGTTTGTCACGCTTGTTATGATGCGCCCTGCCAGTTAAAGATGTCTTCAGTAGAAGGTATAGACCGAGGTGCAAGCAAAGCACTCGTTTATCAAGGTACCCGTTTAACTGCTTCTGCCCCTACTCGCTTGTTTGAAGATGCTATAACCACACAAGAGTGGCGTGATGCGGATTTTCATCCTGTCCTCAATGAGCGTATGCAGAACTCAACCGCTAACCTCGATGCAGGTCTTGTTTCTCGTATGTTGATCCAGAAAGAGAATCACCCTCTACCCGATCAAACCCAGCTAGAAGGTTTCGACTTTTCAACCGACCGAGACCAACAGTGCCCAACGATTGAAGAGTATGCCCAATATGAGAGAGATTACCCAACTTGGGGAATGCCGTATGGGATGCCGAATTTAGATAAAACAGAATACGCAACTTTAATGAGTTGGTTAGAAAATGGCGCGTTGATGAACGACCATATCCCGCTGAATGATGCGGAACAAGAGCTCGTTAATGTCTACGAAAGCTTTTTAAATAAAAGTGACAATAAGAGCCAACTTTCAGCTCGTTACATCTATGAGCACCTGTTTTTATCTCACGTCTATTTTTCTGATTTAGCTCAACCCACACGTTTCTTCACTGTTGTTCGCTCTGCAACACCACCAGGTGAAGCGGTAAAACGCATCACGACTCGTCGCCCTTATGACGATCCAAAAGTAGACCGTGTTTACTACCGCCTGATTCCAGAGCAAGGCAGCATCGTCGACAAAACGCACATGCCTTTCGCACTTAATAAAGAACGTCTACAAAAGTGGAATAACTGGTTTGTCGATGCGAATTACTCAGTAAAACAACTTCCTAGTTACAACATTGATGTTTCTGCTAACCCAATGACTTCGTTTGAAGCGCTGCCAGTAAACTCGCGCTTCCACTTCATGTTGGACAATGCTCAAAACACCATCATGGCCTTTATCAAAGGGCCAGTGTGTCGAGGTCAACTTGCTCTAAACGTGATTAACGATCGTTTTTGGATTTTCTTCATTGACCCCGAGAAAGCCGACTTACCAGAAATAAACGCCTTCTACGCGAGCCAAAAGAAAAACTTAAAGCTACCTAGTGAGCTAGACAGCAATACGGTTCCTGTCACTAATTGGGTAAGATACGCGAAGCAACAAGCACGATACCTAAATGCCAAATCAGACTTCACCAACCAATGGTTTGAAAGTGGCGTAAACCTGGACACTGACATCATTTGGGATGGCGATGGCGTCAACCCAAATGCAGCCCTCACCATCTTTAGACATTTTGATAGCGCATCTGTTGTGCAAGGGTTAGTTGGCACGCAACCTAAGACGGCATGGATTCTTGATTATGCTCTTTTAGAACGCATTCATTATCTTCTCGTCGCAGGCTTCGATGTCTACGGTAACTTTGGCCACCAACTGATTACACGCATGTTCATGGACTTCTTACGCCTTGAAGGTGAAAGTAATTTCTTAACCCTTCTTCCTAAAGACGTGCGACATATTGAACACTCAAGTTGGTATAAAAACCAAAGCACACAATTGAGCGACTACTTGCAGCGTAATATTGCACCTTTTGAACAACCAACCAGTGTGGTTTACAAAACGGCCGATCCTAAACGTGAACTGCTTAACATGATCAAAGATAAGCTCGCACCTGTCCTCGATAATCGCTTTGATATTGTTGAAACAGGTTTTGGTAAAAAGAATGAAGCACTGCTCAATCAAGTGAATTTGATTAAGGGAGAAGGCCTACGTCATGTACCTCAATTAGTCATGACCATGATTGAAGGCGAAAACGGCGAAGAGCAGCTGTTCACCATGATTCACAATAACGCTCACAGCAACATTTCTAGCCTTTTTAATGAAGAAGGTAACCGCGATTATGCCAATGATGACCTTACGCTCGTACGAGGCGTTGTCGGTAGCTACCCTGCGGCTTACCTGTCATTAACCGAGAATGAGATTCCGACTCTGGTTAAAGCGCTACAAAACTTAAACACAGAAGAAGACTACGTGGCTTTGCTAGACAAGTTTGCGGTACGACGCAGTTCTAGCGAGTTCTGGCCATTCAGTGACCGAGTGCATCGTTGGTATCAACAAGACCAACCAATTGAGTTTGGTTTGTTGGATTACAACCGCTTTGAAAATAGATAATAAGTAATAAGCCTTGGTTTTAGTTCTAGCTCTTGGGAGAGATTAGTTTTAAGAGGCTAGTCGTTCTGAAAGAAGGCTCACTTGCTCGATATAAAAAATCCTCTGACGATATTCGTACAGAGGATTTTTTGTTGGTCTTGCTGATTGGGTATTGCTTAAAACAAACTTACACCATTAAGCAGAAACATAAGGGAGGAGAGCCTCTAACGAATCTTTAACCAATTCAGATAAAGCTTGGTCGTTATCTCTGTACTGCAGTAATGGGGCTTCACTTGCTTCAATGCTCTGACATAAACTGTACAGTGCTGATAAACCCAAGCTACCTGCAGATCCTTTAAGCTTGTGCGCCAAAGACTTCACTTCTCGTCCATTATCGGCTTCACTCGCCTCGACTAATTCATTCAAAGTAAGGTTGCTGCTCTCCTCGAAAAGCACAACGATTTGCTTCATTTTCTCTAAACCAAGAATCGATAGGTCACCCTCTATCACTTTGGAATCAATCAGTTTCACCGGAGCGTCTCCTTCATCTTGAGAGTCAGTTATAGTAGTGTGCTTAGCCAAAAGTTCAACCATCTGTGTCGAGTACAATTCATCACTGTTCCCCTTAATAACACGGTTACCATTTTGCTTACACACAGCATCATTTGGATCGGGCTGTGGCAACAATAGTGTTTTACCATCGAGTTGAGCAACGATGAGCTGAGAAAGTGCTTCCTTTTCTAGCGGTTTAGGCAAGAAACCATCAAACCCTGAGGCTAAATAACTCTCGACTTCCTCGTTGAACACATGAGCCGATACTGCGATCATTGGTGGTACTTCGCGTATCACGCCTTCTTCATTTTTCTGCTGGTTCGCATCGTCTTTGAGCTGTTGAATTAGCTCGACGCCATCACAGTCCGGTAAGTTAATGTCCACCAGCGCAATATCAAACTCTTGCTCACTGAATATGGCTCTCCCTTCTTGTCCAGTTGTCGCAATCACGACCTCGTGGCCTAGATTATGCAAAAAGCCTTCAGCAACGATGCAGTTTACAGGGTTGTCTTCAATCAGAAGTACTTTAGCTCGAATACAAGCTTCAATGACCGGTACTTTCGTTTCAATTTTCTCACCGGCTTCAAGTGGCAGTGAGAACCAGAACTGGCTGCCCTCGCCTTCTTCAGAATGAACGCCAATATCCCCGTTCATTGCCAACATGATGCTTTTACTGATCGCTAACCCAAGCCCTGTGCCACCCGTTTTGTTGCGACCGCTGTCGGTTTGGGTAAAGGCATCAAACAGACAAGCTTGCTCGCTTGTGTCAATTCCGACACCAGTATCTGACACTTCAAACATCACTCGATTTTCATCTTCGATATCTAAGCTGATAAAGATATCGACCGAGCCACTTTCTGTAAACTTAATCGCGTTACCGACCAAATTATTCAAGATTTGGCTGATTCGAGTTACGTCACCACGCCAATAGCGTTGCACGTCACTTTCAATATGGAAATCAAAATTCAGCTTCTTCTCAGCGGCACGCCCTTCCATCAATTGGTAGGTATCTTGAACCATCTGATGAAGGTCAAACGACGCCGTGCGGATTTCCAGATGCCCCGCTTCTATCTTGGAATAATCCAACACGTCATTCAAAATCGCGAGTAGGTTCTTACCGCTGCGGTTAATGATGTCAGCATAGCCGGATTGCAACGGGTCTAGCCCTGTATCTTTGAGCAATCTTGCAGTACCTAATACACCGTTCATCGGCGTTCGTATTTCATGACTCATCGTCGCAAGGAAAGCGGACTTTGCTCGGCTTGCTTGTTCTGCGGCGTTGCGAGCCTTAGCGTGATTGCCCACCTCGATATTTAGCTTCTCATTGGTCTTCTGCAGCTGATAGGTTCGGTCTGTGACCAACTCTTCTAAGTGTTCTTTGTGCTCTTCAAGTTCGCGTTTCGCCTTTGCTTCACCCACCGCAACCACTTGCAGCGCCTGCGCGGTATTTCTAGCAGTGATGATCGCCTCGCCCATATGAGCCAACTCATCATTACCCTTAACCGAGATATCAATATTCAGGCGACCTTGTGCGATAGACATCAAGGCCGATGAGTATTCAGTAAGGCGTTTCACGACTGAGATATACACCACTCGCCACACGATAAATGCGACGATAACCAAACCAATAACCGAAATCACAGACAGTGACCATTGAGCAAGATTCAACGTGCTGGTCAGCTCATCAACCGCTTTTTTGGTGCTTCGGTTCGAATCATCAACCAGTTGGTTAACTGTTGTATTCAATTGAGAGAACAACTCCAGCGTATTTTGCATCAGAAACTCTGACTTTTTGGTGTTCTCATATTGTTCTAATGAAATATCGAACACGACTTGGCGTTTTCTGAGCTCTTCAAGTAGCTGAGACATCTGCGCTGAACGAGTAGGATCTTCGACCGCTTTAACACGGCGTGCCATGATCCTTAGATTGGATTCAAACTCAGATTGGATTTGATGAATACGCTCAACGTTGGTAACGGTTTGCGTTTCTTCAATTTGGTTAAGCATTTTGAACGCCAGCAAATGCAATTCATGCAGACGCTCTGACAAATCAAGGTCAACCTCTACAAGCGCATCTAAGGCTTGGTAGGCTTTATCCGTTTCTTTGGTTTCTAGCAGGTCATAGATGTGCGTTACGTTAGCAACCGCGATGGTAGCCGTGTTCAAAACTTGGGTTCGCGTCAACTGCTCTAGCTCTTCGGCAAGTAAGCGCATCTCTTCGACACGAGACGACAGCTCTTTGTTTAACCAAAGCTTACGCTCAACCGACACACCCAACTCAGCCAGAGTGTTAATAACGCTTTGAACATTATTTTCGAGTTTGTTAAGAAGTTGAGAATCGAAACTATCGACACCAAGATCTTTGATATGCTGAAGAAGCGACTCAAGTTGGTCGAATAGTACTGTGCCAGCCTTTTTTCTTTGTGCTTCATTTCTCGCATTAGAAAGCGTTTGTACTGACGAAATAATACGGTTACTCAACTCAGAAACCTGACGAGCTTCGATCATGGCAGGAAGCGCCGAATCAACGACGTTTCTTTCGGTTTTTGCTACAAAGCTAAAACCAGAAACACCAATCAATGCAGACAATAGAACCAACAGTGCCATCACTAAGAATGAGGCCAGCAGCTTGCGTCCAATACTCGCTGAAGCTAACAACATAAACTCTAAACCTTAAAACGTTCTTCTTTACCCATGCAGAATACGCTATATTTTGCAGTGTTTCTTATCTAAAACCAATAAAACGGCAATTCATGCTATCTAGATCTTTCGCTTCAAAAATTCTTTTCTCACTATTGGCCTCAGTGACTACTGTCGCAAGTGCTAGCGAGCCTTTGAGCCCAATAAAACCCGCCGAAGCCACATCACACAAAGAGAAAATTTGTGCCATTTATCCGCACCTCAAAGACTCTTATTGGTTGTCGGTAAACTATGGAATGATCTCTGAAGCAGAAAAGCAGCAAGTGGAACTAAGAGTTTTGGAAGCTGGCGGTTACCCCAACGTGGCCAAACAAGCCTCGCAACTGGTGCTTTGCACACAATGGGGAGCCGATGCCATTATTCTTGGCACAGTTTCACCTGATGCTTACCATGACAACCTTACTGATTGGGTTGGCTCAACGCCTGTGTTTGCGACAGTCAATGAGTTAACCGTCAATGAAGAGCAACAAAAGGTATTGAAAGGCACCGTCGGTGTCGACTGGTATCAAATGGGGTTTCAAGTCGGCGAGTTTTTGTCAAAGAGACACCCAAAGGGATCCGGCGAAACGCCTATCGCCCTGCTACTTGGCCCTCAAGCAAGTGGCGGTACAAAGCCTGTTGCACTTGGCTTTTATGATGCGATCAAGTCGAGCGATATCAAAATTGCGATCAGCTATTGGGCAGATAACGATAAAGAACTACAGAGAAACCTAGTACAGCAAGTCATTGAGCAGCCGGATATTAAATATATTGTGGGAAGTGCCGTCGCGATTGAAGCAGCGATCAGTGAGCTACGAGCGGCCGATAAAACAGAAGAGATTGGGTTAATTTCGAGTTACTTAAGTCACGGAACCTACCGTGGTTTACTTCGTAACAAGGTACTTTTTGCACCAACAGATAAAATGGTTGAGCAAGGTCGCTTGTCGGTAAAACAAGCCACGAGTTACTTACGCGGTCAACCTTACGAGCAACACAGCGCACCGATTATCGAGGCGCTGACACCAGCAACACTCAAAGATCAAATTATCGCCGACTCATTGTCACCTTCTGAGTTTCGTCCGGTATTCAGTGTGAATCCTTAGTGCTATATTGGCTGAAGAACTCAAAACAATAAAAACGAAACAACAATTTAGGGAACATTCATGCAAAAAACGACGCGCACTATGCCAACGCACAAGCATATCGCTTTGGTCGCTCATGACCACTTCAAACCTGAGCTACTAAGATGGGTCAAAGAGAACAAAGAAAAACTACAAAAGCACTTCCTTTACGCAACGGGCACGACTGGTTCTCTGCTGAGTAAAGAGACAGGCTTAGCAATCAAGAGCATGATCAGCGGCCCTATGGGCGGTGACCAACAACTTGGCGCGCTTATCTCTGAAGGCAAAATCGATATGCTGATTTTCTTCTGGGATCCACTTAATGCTGTACCACACGACCCAGATGTAAAAGCACTGCTTCGTATCGCAAGTGTTTGGAACATTCCTGTAGCAACCAACCGCGCTACCGCTAACTTCCTATTTAACTCTTCACTGCTTGAAGAAGAAGTGATCATCGAAATCCCAGATTACGAAGCGTATCTTGCTGAACGTACTTAACGCTTAGTTTGACTGAATCATACGTTACATACTAAAAAGCCTGCACAATCGCAGGCTTTTTGTTCGTCTGAATATAGGAATATGGACTACTTGTCACTCCACACTGCCATTTCGTTGCCACTTGGCTCTCTAAAATGGAAGCGCCTACCACCAGGGAAACTGAATATCTCACGGTTTACCTGTCCACCAGCATCCATCACGTCACGTTCAGTTTGCTCAAGATCTTGGCTATAGAAAACCATCAGCGCTGCGCCGTTATCCGTATTCGATGCAAGATTCGCCAAATAGAAGCCGCCCATTAAGCCTTTACCTTCAAAAGCAGAATACTCAGGGCCATAGTCTTCGAAGCGCCAACCAAACACTTGGCTGAAAAACGCCTTAGTTGCTGCGATGTCTTTCGCAGCAAATTCAATGTAGTTAATAGAGCCGTGTTCCATAGCAAACTCCTTATGCTTTATGCGTCTGCCTTGTGATATTAAGGCAGGGCTTGAAGATCTAATATTAGACAATTACGTCAAGTAACATCACTTTTTACGAACAACGGGGTAATCAGAACCATGCAGCTCTTGCACAAAGCCAGAACCGTCACCGCTGTGCGTAATCCATACTTTCTCTTTTGCCCGCGTCATTGCTACATAGAACAAACGACGCTCTTCCGCATAAGGGAACGCGTCTGATGATTCAGTCAATGCGCCATCAATATGCAGCTGTTTCTTCTTGGTCGGGAACTGTCCTTCGTCAACACAAAGAATAATGACAAAGTCCGCCTCTTTACCTTTACTGCCGTGGCAAGTCATGAACTTGATATCAATGGAGGTGAAGATCTTCTTCCAGTCTTCCAACAACTCTGGCTTGTGGTAATGATTACGTCCAAGTAGCAGCACCGATTTATTGGTTTTGCCTTTAGATTGGCGGTTCAATTGGTCGAGGATCTTCTCAACTTCTTTGCTTGGCGCACTGTACACCGCCTTCTGCTTCTGTTGTTTGAAGCTGTTCAATTCTTTCGGCAATTGAATCGGGTTTTCTTGTACAAAGCGATTGGCAACCGCACCTAACTGATTGTTAAAGCGATAAGTGGTATCGAGGTGATGAATCGTCGAGCTCTCAAAGCGGTCTTTAAAGCCGGTCGTGAGATCCACATCGGCGCCTGCAAATTGGTAGATTGACTGCCAGTCATCGCCTACAGCAAAAATAGAGGCTTGGTGCTCGGCTTTAGACTGATTGCAAAGCGCCTCAACCAAGGCAAGACGATCTGGCGAGATATCTTGATACTCATCGATCATGATGAACTTCCAAGGCGAGATAAACTTGCCCTTTTCAATATACTGAGTCGCTCGGCTGATCATGGTTGAGAAGTCGATATGATTCTGTTCTTTCAATTCTTTTTGCCACGCTGTCACACATGGCCAACACAGTGAAAGCTCACTGTTAAGACGTGTATAGTCTCGGTGATCAATCAGCTGTTGCTGTACTTCTTTTTTGGTTAAGCCCGACGCATTCAACTGTTCAAGCTGCTTTTCAAGCCAACCAATCAACTTGAGGTTTGAAACGTGGCTACCAAGCTCATCGTCACCGGTTAAATAAGCGATTGGCCATTTAGACAAATGTTTTTGCCAACGTTTAAAGTTGGTCGGTGTCATCCAGTGCTTTTTCAACCAATCAATGCACCATGCTTGGCGTTGATTATCATCGAGCGCGAGTGGAGAAATAACCACGCGTTCGGGTTCAACTTGATTGAGTATCTTTAAACCCAACTGGTGGAAAGTGCTGACTTGCACCTTCTCTGCTGATAAACCAATTTTACTGTCGAGGCGCTGTTTCATCTCTTCCGCCGCTTCACGACCAAAGGCGAGCAATAACAACTCTTCAGCTTGAGCTTGATGGCTTTGCAGTAAATACGCGACGCGAGCCGTTAGAACACTGGTTTTACCTGAGCCTGCACCCGCTAAAATAAGGTTGTGATCATCATTCATCAACACCGCATATTGTTGCGATAAGTTCAGTGGTGACGATTCACATTGAGCGAACAATACTTCCCAGTTTTTTCGCTCGGTCTCTAGCCATTGCTGATTTCTTTCAGCTTGCTTGATTTCCGTTTCAGACAACCATGGCTGCATGCGAGCAATGCGATTTGGCATGCGCTGCGCCGCTTCCTCAAGGGTCATGGTCATGTTTTCTAGACCTGAGTTGACCATATCGACCCAAGTCTTAACTTTAGAATGCGGTAGAAAGGCTGGTAGCTGCTCAAGACGCGTTAATTCGGTTTCCCATTGAGGAACGTGCTCAGCTAGTTGTTCACATTGTGTGTCATGCCACTTCTGATAAGCAGCAACCGATGCGCGTGCAAATTGACGGCATTGATCCCAAGGTAGGCCTTGTACTAACCAACTGCGCTGTGTTCCGTCTTGTTGATTGGCAAAAAATTGTAGCGAGCCCCAAAACAATCCGCGTTTGATCGCGATCTTGCCACTCCAAATAGTAAACGGGATACGCTCTTCACTGCCTACTGAAGATAACAGCAAGCGTGGACCATCAAGTTCAACCTGATGATATTCATTTTGAATAAAAAACTGTGCAGTCTTGTTAGCGCTTAGCTGCATTGGAGTGTGCTCTTAATTGGGAATATTGAATTTATATCATGATGCAATGAGAATTAATAATATCTCATATCTTATCGACGCTTTCATGACCACCTACGGGCAATTATGGATAAGTATCAAATTCTTGTGCTTGATTTCTGTTAGGATTATGGTTTTTAGTGTGTCAAGTGAGCGACTGTGGACTTTTCAGCCAAATTACGCCTCTATTGGGCGAATAAAACCATAAATTACAGCGTATTAATTCTCATCACTCTGCTCGGTGTGGTGGTGCCTGCTTGGTATTATGGACAAAACACACTGATCACGCCTTTGATCTTAGGCGTCATTGCAGCGGCTCTTGCGGAAAGCGATGACAGCTTTACCGGACGCTTAAAAGCACTTACGCTGACCTTTATCTGTTTCGCGGTTGCGGCTTTCTCTATTGAGCTTCTCTTCAATACGCCTTGGCTGTTTGCGATAGGGCTTTTTGTTTCAACTTTCTCCTTTATCATTCTCGGGGCAATTGGCCCTAAATACGCGAGTATCGCGTTTGGTTCTCTCTTAGTTGCCATCTATACCATGCTCGGTGCCCATGAGAGCACCAACCTTTGGTTTCAACCGCTTCTACTGTTAACTGGTGCCGCTTGGTACTACTTCATGTCGATGATTTGGCAGATAGTGTGGCCAATGCAACCTGTGCAGCAAAACTTAGCCACGGTATTCGATCAAATCGGTAATTACATCGATTCAAAAGCGGAACTCTTCTACCCCGTTTCAGACTTGATTCCTCAACCACACCGCATCATTGAAGCCAAGCTCAACGCGAGTACCGTTAATGCACTCAACATGTGTAAAGCGACACTACTTAATCGCTCTAAACGCGGACACATTGATGGACCAAGTGACCGATTTCTTAATACCTACTTCATCGCACAAGATATTCATGAACGCGTAAGTTCAAGCCATTATCGTTATCAAGAACTGGCAAAGCACTTTGAACGTTCTGACGTGTTGTTCCGATTTAAGTATCTACTGGAAGCCCAAGCCACAGCTTGTAAAGAAGTGGCGAGCTCATTGAAAGTGGGCGCTGAATACCAGCATGGTGACAAATCTGTACTGGCACTTGATGAGCTGATGTCTTCACTTAACCATCTACACCAACAGAACAAGCCCGAGTGGAAATCGCTGTTAAACCAATTGGATTACTTATTCAATAACCTGGCAACGGTTGAAAAACAGCTATCGAATATCAGTAACCCAGACGCAGAGAAGATTGAAGAAGGTGTATTAGACGACACCAACCCACACACGTTGACGGCAATGTGGCACAAAATCAAAGCCAATCTGCATACCGACTCTATGCTGTTTCGTCATGCGATTCGTATGGCGATCACGCTGACACTCGGCTACGGAATCATCCAAGGGTTTAATATTGAGCGTGGTTACTGGATCCTGCTAACAACACTGTTTGTTTGCCAGCCAAACTACAGCGCAACCCGCCAGAAGCTGACCGCCCGTGTTATTGGTACTGTGGCAGGCCTATTGGTTGGCGTACCGCTACTGACTTTCTTTCCTTCCCAAGAAAGCCAATTGGTGTTCATTGTGATCAGTGGCGTGATGTTCTTTGCTTTCCGAATCAATAACTACGGCTTCGCGACCGGTTTTATCACACTGCTTGTGCTCTTCTGCTTTAACCAATTAGGAGAAGGCTACGCGGTGGTGTTACCAAGACTAGCGGATACCTTTATTGGTTGTGCCCTCGCCGTACTTGCGGTCATTTACGTATTACCGGATTGGCAATCGAAGCGACTGCACAAAGTGATGGCGGATGCGCTCGATTCCAATAAGAATTATCTCGCTCAGATCATTGGTCAATACCGTGTCGGTAAGAAAGACAGCCTCAATTATCGTATCGCTCGTCGTAGTGCCCATAATAATGATGCAAACCTAACTGCCGCTATCAGTAGCATGCTGGTTGAACCCGGTAAGTACCGTACTTCTGAAGATGAGAGCTTCCGATTCCTAACACTCAACCACGCTCTACTCAGCTATATTTCGGCTCTGGGGGCTCACAGAACACGTATTGATGATGAGGCGACACACAAACTGGTGTTAGATGCGCACAGAGTAATCCACGAGCATCTAGACGCTCTAAATGATCAACTCTATTCTCATCAAGAACAGTGTGAAGTGAAAAACGCTTATGACCCTGAACTGGATAAACGTCTGAGTGAGTGGCGAGAAGAAGATGAGAGTTCTGTCAGAATGGTTCTACAGCAGCTCCATTTGATTTATCGAATGCTTCCAGAACTGCATACCTTAGCGACCAAGTTTGCAGTCAAGGTTAAGATCGATAAACCGTTTGAAACAGAAGCTTCATGAGTAACAAACAAAATACTGTAAAAACAAAAAGATAACGCCAATCGCTCACCTTTTGATCACCAGCCGTATTTATACATTGCTTTACCCATACCCCAAACTGGGTAGAGCAATTACTTGCCTACCCTTATGCCACAAGGGTTACAGGAGTTTTTACATTGTAGGAATTCTCTGACTTTGATTGACCAAGCCTTAACTTTGCCTAACATTTCTCGGACAAAAAACGACCACAGGAATTTATAGTTGTCTTAGTTTCAGGAAATTTCAAACACCATTTAATATTCGATTAATCTTGTTTGATTTCCTGTATCAGTAGGCTATGCTCTATAGAGCATATGGATTTGAACTAAGGTCACATTATGAATACACAGCAATTTGAAGCATTTAAGCAGCAAATACAGCTTCTTAGTCCACAGCAATTAAAAGCACTTCAAGGTGAAATCGACGGCAACCTTGAAACGGAGAAGCCTTGTTTGCTTACTGAAGAAGAGTTAAACGCGCTAAATGACCTGTTCAGTTAATAGACAGACATCACTATTTTAGCTTAAGTTCACATTTTCACCGTAAATTTCATCTGTTCACCATTGCGCTCAAAATATCGTCCACCTAGACTCATTTCATACGTCAATAAAAGGTTCTGTTATGTCGATATCTGGTATTCAATCTGGTTACGCCATTATTCAGCAGTCAACCAACATGGCTGAAGAAGCCGCAATCGAGCTTAATCAAGCCTCTAAACACTCCTTAGAATCCGACGACGCTTTCCAAACTAGCGATTTCAGCTTTAATCAAATAGAGCCAGAGCAATCCATTTCGTTTAAAGACAAAGAACCTGAGCCTACTTCATCCTCAACTGATGCCCTAATAAAACTGACACAAAGCGCAAGTTATAACCGCGTTGGTGCGAGTGTGGTTGATCGTCAAAACGAAGCCATCGGTAGCCTTCTCGACATTCATATCTAAATTACACTCAAATACAGCCTATATTTTGCGAAACTTTGCTGCTTTTTGCTTCAACAACCACACAAACTGTAACTCATTATATCAGGCGCTTGTTTCTGGTTTATTACTCGGTAGAATCAGCGCAAACCAATTTTCTGCACAAACTTTACTTCATACTATTTATGCCAAAACTAAATCTGCATCGCCGTGACTATGTTTCTATTTTAGGAGGCGACATCTCCGCAGACGAATTAGAAAAAAAGCTTCAACCTCATTTTGAAAAGCCAGTAAATAAACTGACACCTAGCCCCTACCTGACAGAAAAGAATCTCACACGCCGTTGGACTGCTCTCGATAACTCAGAATCACAAAAAGAGCTACTCGACTCCCATACCGAAAGTCAGATTCAAGCTTATGAAAAAAACATCGAACACTTCATTGGCACGGTTAAAGTGCCTGTCGGTGTCTCTGGCCCATTAAGAGTCAATGGCTTATTTGCTAAGGGCGATTACCTCGTACCACTCGCAACCACAGAGGCAGCGCTTGTCGCCTCTTACAATCGTGGTTCCAAACTGATTACGGCTTGTGGTGGCGCAAGTGCTATGTTGCTCAATGAAGGTGTAACGCGTACTCCTGGTTTCGCATTCCAAGGATTAGTTGAAGCTGGGCAGTTTGTGGCTTGGGCTGTGACTCAATATGACCAATTCAAGATCTTGGCAGAATCAACAACCTCACACGGCAAACTTACCGACATCAACATCAACATCGAAGGCAACCATGTCTACTTGGTGTTTGAATTTCTAACTGGAGACGCTTCTGGTCAGAACATGGTAACCATCGCAACTAATGCTGTGTTTGAATACATCATTGAAAATACACCAGTTAAGCCTGACCATGCTTTTCTTGATGGCAACTTATCGGGCGACAAAAAAGCCAATACCCAAACCTTACGCAGCGTTCGTGGCAAAAAGGTAACAGCCGAAGTAAACATTCCTGCTGAGCTTGTTGCTAAGTACCTTCACACCACACCAGAGAAGATGGTTCAGTTTGGCCAGATGACCACTGTTGGCGGCGCTCTGAGCGGTACGATTGGTATCAATGCCCACTACGCGAATGCACTAGCAGCGCTCTACATTGCTTGTGGCCAAGACGCAGCGTGTGTTGCTGAGTCTGCGATTGGTATGACTCGTATGGAACTGAACAAAGAAGGCGGTTTATACGCGAGCGTGACCCTACCTAACCTGATGTTAGGGACTGTCGGCGGCGGTACTGGATTACCAAGCCAAAAAGCATGTCTCGATTTGTTAGGACTACACGGTAATGGTAAATCACAAGCCTTAGCCGAAGTGTGTGCTGCGCTGTGTTTGGCTGGCGAGTTATCGATTGTCGGTGCATTCTGTGCAGGCCACTTTTCACGAGCTCACCATAAGCTGGCTCGCAAATAACCTTAATCCGATTTGGCTTGTTCGTTTTTGTCATTCATGCAAAATCACAAGCCAACCTGAATACGTGAGTCACACATGGATTACTTACACTTATCGAGAGTGAGCCTTAAGCACCTCACTGCGCTGCATATTATGCTGAACACCCACAGTGTTACTCAAACGTCTGAGCAGCTTTGTGTCAGCCCTTCGAGTGTGAGTAAAACTCTGTCTCAGCTACGTGGCATCCTAAATGACGAACTGTTCTACCGAGATGGGACCAAGCTCATCCCGACTCCCTTTGCGCTTCAAGTCGCACCAACGGTTCACGCGATTCTTTCTAGCATGAATGGATTGCTCCATCAGAAGAGTTTTAGCCCTCAAGAGTACCAAGGCAGTTTTTCTCTTTCGATGCGCGAAAGTACCTTCGAAGTCTTTGCCTCAAAGATAAGTCGAATCACCACTGAACTCGCACCAAACGCCAAACTCAACATCTATTCGAAACAACAGCTCGGCTTCGATGCTTTGCTTAGCGGCAAGGTGAACTTGATCCTGTTGCCCCATGATATATCTCAGCCGCCGACCGACAACAAAGAGCTGGTTTGGGAAACAATTCTTCCTGACGAGATGGTTTGTTTAATGGGCGCACACCACCCTCTTGCTCAGCAAGAACTGACGGTGGAAGGCTACCTAGATTACAAGCACATTGGGATTTTAGATAACGAACTGTCTCAACCTTACTTTGAGCAAAGCTTGGTACAACGTCACAAACCTAGAGAAATGGCCATATCGGTCGCGGACTTTGGGGCTGCGGCTGTACTTTGTCATCATACTCCCTTCCTGTTCACTTGTTCGAAGCAGTGGGTTAAGCATGCAAAGCAAGCTCAGGGCTTAGTGAGCAAACCCTTGCCTTTTGATTACGGTAAGGTGGCGTACAGCTTAGTGTGGAACAAGCCAAATATGAATGATCAGGCCATCAAATGGTTGCGCGACTTGTTCTTAGAAGCTTAATCCTTTTAATGATTTAACGTTGTTTTAAGCCTGGCTGAGCGTCTAAACAATTTAAAAGCTAGGTATAGACCTCAGGCGTTTGCATAGGTCTTTGAACTATCGTGTAGAGCTTATCGTGAAAGCTTTGCATTTGTTGCTCTGTACACTTCGGCCAATCTAGCGCTTCGCCAATCACGCCGTGATGTTGAAACGCATTGAGTCGAATTCGAACATCACTTGGTAGAATCTTCAAGTAGCGTCCCACCTGTTCAATTTCATCTTCAAGGTCGCTTTTATTCGGAATATGCAGCAACCGGACTTCATGTAGCTTACCTTTATTAGCCAAGTAGTTAATGGTTTCAAACACTCGATGGTTTCCTCTACCTACTAGCCATTGATGCGTTTCAGATTGCCATGATTTTAGGTCGATCATCGCACCATCAAGGTAAGGTAATACCCTATCCCAACCTTGCTGTGGCAACGAGCCATTACTATCAATAAAGCACGTTAAGTGTGCCAATTGCGGATCACTTTTGATCATTTGAAATAGCTCGACAATAAACGGCAATTGCATGGTCGCCTCGCCACCCGAAATGGTAATACCGCTCAGGAAGAATTGATTATGCCTAACCAGTTCAAGTACATCTAATACCGTCATCGTGGTGATTTTGGGGCTAGACTTATGATCACAGATATCGATGCACTGATCGCAGTTGGTACACGCTACCGGATCCCACTTCACTTTGCCTTCCACAAGACTCAGAGCACTGCTCGAGCAGCCACTCACGCAATCTCCACAATGGTTGCAGTGGTTGATGGTGTGTGGATTATGACAAGTGATGCAATCGAAATTACACCCCTGTAGGAACAGCACCAAGCGATTTCCTGGTCCATCAACACAAGAAAAGGTCAGCACACGGCTGACCTTCGCTTGTTTTTCTGTCTTATTATTATTAACCCTAGCCATTTGAGTTGTTAGATCAGAAATTTTCATAATTCACATTGTTCGTATTCGAAACGCATCACACACATAACGCACACACGTTAAAGCTATTCGTATGTTGGCGACATCTCTAAGCTTGCCACACGTGGCTTACGCTCTAGAATGCCCGTATTTTTTGCAGCTTCAGCACCAAGGAAAGTGGTATTGGTGCGTGAACCTTTCTCGTCGTATCTAGCAATATCAGACAACTTGATCATATAACCTGTCACACGAACCAAATCGTTCGATGCTACGTTAGCGGTGAACTCTCGGTAGCCCGCTTGAATCGCGCCCTTACACAGGTTAAACATCGCTTCTGGATTGGACTTCACCGTTTCGTCAATCGTTAGAATGTCGCTGATGCCCGACGTGTAGAACTTGTGGTGACCAACCGTCGCACGTACGTAAGACACTGGATCCGGTTCTGTTCCGTAAGGGATCCGAACACCCGGCGTCACATCTTCATCTAGGCTGATACCACCTTGAGCGTGTAACAGAGCCTTACCTTCCAGCCCATATTTCACTTCCGAGTTTTCAACAATCTCAGCCAGTTTTTCAGAAATACGATGGCCTAACTGATTTGCTTGTTCATCGTGACCATAGCGCCCTGCTTTGCCTTCTTTTTCCATTAAGATGTTAACCGCCTCAGCCATGCCATAAATACCAAACATTGGCGCAAAGCGGTCTTCTTCAATTAAGCCTTCTTTGGTTAAGAAGCCTTCGAAGAAGTTAGACTCTTCATGTAAGAAGCGACTACGTGCATTCATCAATTCGACCATGATGCTGCTGTAGTTAGGTAGTACTTGCTGTAAGAAGTCTACGCTGTCCTCAGATTTCAGAGCTACTTGCTTGAGGTTCATACGTACTAGCGTGTTTGAACCACCCGCCAGAGGCAAAGAGTTGTAGCAACTCACGATGCCAAAACGCTTATCTCCGTAAGCAGCGGCGTGTGCAGGATAATTAGCAATGTGCGGCTTGCTGCATTCACAGATGTTGCTCGCAGCGTGGCGAAGCAGATCATCAGACGTGATTGCAGGGTCATACATAAAAGTTAAGTTAGGTGCGATCTGCTTGAGTTCAGCATCCACACGTAAAATAGTGCGACATACAATGTTGTCACTAGGGCCAATATTAACGTGCATGAAGGCATCTGGCAGCGTGCGATCCAGCATGATCCAGAACAACTTCAGTTTTTGGTATACCTGCTCATCCGTCAAACCGCCAACAAAAGGCATCAACACATCGTCTAACTGGCCTAAATAAACCGGAATTGAAGTCACTGACGGAACGTGATTATAAAGGATGGTGAGCATGTTCAATGCTTCGTCGAAATTAGTTGCCGCGCTAAGCTCTAAATACTTGGAGCCTTGATGTAAGTACTTAGAATAATCAGGAAGCACATAGCGCGGCTTAAATGGGGCGTGACCTTCAAACATGTCACACAGCACACCTTGTTGTAAGGCTTGCTCTACTTCATTGCTTACCGGCATATACGGCAGGCTGGCTTCAGCTTCTAAGGCAAGATAGCTCGACTTCTGTTTTGGGGACAGGTTGGCATCTGAAATGATATTGCTAAAGCGTTGTTGTTGATCTGAAAGTGATGAAGAAGTAGATGACGCAGATTGGTGGCTCATGATTAAACCCTTAATATTCTTATGGGCTTATTTTATATCTCACACTTACATTTCCACCAATGAAATGTATGCAAGGCTAAATTTCCAAAATGGAAAACACCATTTGTAACTTAGTAATTTGTGAATAGATAGCTTGTAAATTTTGTGAATAGACAGTTTGTAGATTGGCCATTTGCAAATTAACGGTAGAGCAAAGTTTATGGGGGGAGGGAAAGAGTGGGCAGAAGAGATTAGGCCCTTTGATTGAACCGTTTAGTTTAAAACGCAAGTGCGTATAAATAGAAAACCCACATAACGGATCCAAAAATCGTTGATGTGGGTTTAGTCAATTAAGCGTGAGTGCGGTTATCTGATCAGCTATCTATACGTCAACTGCAGATACGTCAACTAAAGACAAGTGAACTATAGATGAGGAACCACTTGTTTACGGCCTACACCCATCAGTACCTTCAAAGTACCTTGTGGGGTGTCGATTGAAAACGGTGTTGAGACTTCAACAATCGAAAAACCTACTGCGCTCAATACATTCTGGGAGCGTTGTTCGCTGACCCCAAAATCTTCGCTGTCGTTTTCTAAGTACCAATCCCAGTGTACAAAAACCCCATCGTTTTCTAACAGAGTATAAATAAGGCTGACCGTATCTTGTAGGTTCGGAATAAAGCCACATACCGAAGAGGCTACCACTAAGTCAAACTGATTTCTGAATGCTGGGTGTTGGGCTGCAAGTCCGCGCGATAAAATATCAACGACAGGCTCTACATTAGACAGCTCTTTTTTATCTAACTCTTCAATCATCCCTTCTGAGATATCGAGAGCGATGATCTCTTTTGCAAAAGGAGATATTTTCTGGCTGAGTAATCCTGTACCACAACCAAAATCAAGGACACGGGTTCCGTTCAAATCAACGAGCTGTGTTAACTGGTCAAATGCGGACTGTGCGAATACAGCAGTAGCGGGATCGTTATCCCAATCAGGTGCGTACTCGTCCCATTGTTTCGCCATCATGGCCTCCATCTTTACTTCTTGTAGGTTCGGAACGCCCCCAGAATAAACCAAATTAGTCAATTCGTCATAGAGTTATCATGCAAAGATGGACTATTTCTAAGATAGTCAGCACAATATTCAGATAATATGCACCGCCACCCGCTCAATATGGAAATGAAATGAACCTTTCTCAAGTCCAAGCCTTTTGTTCTGTTGCTGATTTAGGATCCGTCTCCGAAGCTGCTCGACAGCTTGAATGTAACCGAACCAAACTGAGCATGTCGATCAAAGCCTTGGAAAAAGAGTTAGATGTCGAGCTGTTTGTTCGAAGCGGCAACCACGTTGAACTTTCTGAAGCGGGCAAAGCGATTTACAAAGATTGCGAAGGCATGTTGGTAACAGCAGCACGTATTAAGCAAACCTGCTTACATGTTTCGGGTGAATTCAACGCCGAGATTTGGATCGCACGCGACGATTCCCTACCCGATGAAATATGGCAAAGTTTATCGCACGCCCTAAACAACAAATACCCTTCCACTTCTTTCAACTTCGTTCTCGCTTCTAGTGGCGACTTGGCTAATCTTGTCGAAACTCAGCAAGTTGATTTTGCGTTTGGTGTCGATTACGAGCGTGTCGACGACCCAAGAATTATCTACAACCCACTCGGCAAGATCCGAATGATGTCGGTATGTAAGAAAGGGCATGATTTGAGTGCGATGCGAAGAGTGTCGGATGAAGTACTTAGAAATTCGATGCAAGCGACCATGGTTTATCTCAATGAAAAAGATAATCCTGAGCTTGAGCCCTTCTCTCGCCGATACATCGGCTTCTCTAGCTTCGATTTTATGTTGGATACGATTCTACGAGAAGATGCATGGGGCGTAATGCCTGAGCCATTGATACGCCATTTATTGCGCGAACAAGAATTGGCGGTGATCAAGCACACTTATGGTCTAACTCAAGAAGACTACTGTATGTTTACTGCGGCAGGTATGGCGGAACACCCAGGTATGAATTGGTTAGCGGATCAGATCAGCGATTACTTGTTTGATTTCTAAAGTGTCAGACAATGTTCTATCTCGACACTTAAAATCATCTAACAAATAGAAAGCCCTCTCTTTAGAAGACCATCACGTGATCCACTAAATAACGTCCGTCTTCTTCAACCAACACCATTTCTGCCACAAACTCGCCTTTCGCAATGGTATACGCTTGTTTCCAAACAAAGGCGATGGAATCGGAGCGTCTGAATAGCGCAACTGGCTCACGTTCAGCAAAAAAGCCATTACTGTGCTGATAATGATGACAAACCTTTTCCAGATACTCAGGTGTCACAATATCCTTCATGCGCTGCGTAAAGTCTCGGCAGTGCTGAGCATGGTCAACCTTGGTTGAACCGTCCATCAAATTGTCCATGATCGGGTTAGCAATCGCCCACAACTCACTATCGTTGAGATCATCAAATTTCATCTTCATCCATTCCTTTTCAAGTTCAACTCAGCTCTACGCCCAAGGTTCAAACCGAAGTTTAAGGTATAAGGTTTCAGTGCGATTTCTGTAACCTTAACAGCCTAATCCTTTACACAGCTAGGCTATGAGACCTTCACAACCTATGTGTTTTACTAATCATAAACCATTTAACGCCAGTTTCACATTTCCTGAAAAACAGTCATCGTCAACTTTACTGACACCTAAATTCGTCGTTAAGTCATTGAATTATAATAACTTGAATATAAAACGAGTTACCGACATATAAACATCATCAGATAAAGTTTGTAAAGTTAGCTCAATATTAGAACAATGAAGTTATCAAAAACATCTGGAAAATATTATGTGTGACAGGAAAAGCCAAAACGAAAATCGAGTACTATTGTTCTCAGCCCTTTTAGCATCAGGCTTCGCTATTGGCGGATTGGTGTTGGGTCTTATCGTTGGCTCTCTGGTCATAGTATTTGACGGTGTTTATTCTCTTATCAGCTTACTGTTAACTTTATTGTCACTAGCGGCCTCGAAATACATCAATCGCCCTTCGGACACTGAGTTCCCGTTTGGTCGAGCAATTATCGAACCGATTGTTATTGCCATTAAAGCCGTTGTGATTCTGCTTGTGGTTGGTTATTCACTTTACTCTGCGATTGGTGCCTTGATGACAGGCGGTCGTGAGGTGGATGCTTCTATCGCAACTTTGTTTGGTATTTTCAATGTGTTGGGTTGTGGTTACGCTTGGTGGTACATCGCTAACAAGAGCAAACGTATCTCTTCAGGGCTGGTTCAGGCCGAGTCTAAACAATGGCAGATGGATACACTATTGAGTGTAGCGGTAACCGCTGGTTTCTTAGTAGCATGGTCAATGACGTTTTCACCTCTTGCGGCTTACGCAGTGTATGCCGACCCTATGATGATGTTACTAATGTCTTTCTACTTCATCAAAGTACCTTTCGACATGTTACGTGAAGCAATGCGCGAACTACTTATGATGTCGGCGACCAAAGATATTTGTGATGCAGTGGATAAGAACGTTGTCGCGGTAGACAAAGAAGCGGATCAAGATTTGGAGCTGATGGGTGTGACTAAGGTTGGTCCTGAGCTAAGAATCAACGTTGATATTCATACCAACGACCAACAAGCCATTGCAGTCGATGATATTGAACGAACGCGCCGCCAACTTAAGCGACGCTTATCGAAGATGCCTTATGAACTTCAATTGAATCTCAATATCGCGAGTTAAAAGTCGAAAGTTAAGAACCAAGACTTAACCAATCAATTTCTCGCGAACTAAGACTCTGATTGAACCTTTTTAGAAGCCGACGCCGTAACCGTCGGCTTTTTTTCTCTTGTTACCCACCAGCAAGCCAGTGACCCCACAGTGACCATACACACGCCCTGCCAAAACGTCATGCTCAGTGACAAACCTAAAATCATGGAAGACAGTAAGGTCGCAAAAATAGGCGTGAAATAAGACATAGTCGCTAGGAAGACCATATTGCCGCCAAGTATCGCTGTATTCCAAAGCGCGTAACCTGCGCCCATACACACACCGGCCAGCACTAAGTCAATTGCAGCATTGGTTGTCATCACCATGCCGGTTTCGTTACTCAATGCGTATTTGATCCATAAGGTGATTGCAGTCGCGATAAAGAACAACACAATCGCATTCTGCCCTTTCGCCACTTTCTGAGTGTAATTACAGTAAACCGCCCAAATAATCGCGCCGAAAAACGCCATTGAATAGGTTTTAGGGTTAGTTGCAATATTGGCTGCGATTTGATCAACAGAAAGCCCCTGATCGCCGCTGATACTCCAAGCCACACCAAAGAAGGCTAAGAAGATACTTGGGTAAACCAACCAGTTAATCTTTTTATCGCTAAGCAGCACAGCGAACAACACCGTCAATGCAGGCCAAAGGTAGTTGATAACCGCCATTTCCAAGGCTTGATGTCGGTTGTTTGCCATCCCTAAAGCCAGAGCCAAGAAGATCTCATAACAAACGAATAGAGCACCACCAATCAGCAGATACGACTTAGAGAAGCGTGACAGCTTAGGTAAACCCATAACACAGACCAACAAAATTGAGCTCACCGTATAAAGACTGGCAGCGCCACCGATTGGGCCTAGTTGTTCTGATACGCTACGAGAAAGCGCAATTAAGCAGCTCCAAAGTAAAATGGCAGCAATGCCGTAGCAGCTATGGCGATGAGATTTCAGCACGCCTCTTCCTTTTCTTTATTGTAATGGTCTAATTAAAGCGAGCTTAAAGCAAAGATAGGCTTAAGCACCACTATCGATAACTTGCAGTAGGTAAAAATAAGTAGCCGAGCACATAACTGCACTCGGCTATCAATCATTCACTCAAAAATCTAAAAGCAATTAGCAATTAGCAATTATGCCAATAGAAGTGCTTGCAGGTCAGCTAAAGACTTAACTTGATAATGAGGGTTAATACCCGCTGGCGTTGCCTTTTCTTGACTGTTTAACCAACAAGTTTCAATGCCAAAATCTAGTCCGCCTAGAATATCTGAATGTGGGTTATCTCCGACCATCAATACGCGTTGTTTTGCTGGTAAGCCAACAAGCTTGTGTGCATGTTCAAAGATTTCAGCATCTGGTTTAGCAACACCCACTTCTTCAGAGATGATCACGTGGTCAAAATAGTCTGTCATTCCAGTGCGTTCTAAACGGATAGATTGCAGCTCGGTGAAACCATTGGTAATGATGCCCATGTTCACTTTGCCTTTTAAAGACTCCATCAACTCTTTTGCACCAGGAAGCAGCGAACATATGTCTGCCATTGCGGTCAAAAATGCACTGTTTAGTTCTGCTGTTGTTGTCTCTAGCTTTGTTGCCCAGCTTTCAAAACGCGCGTGCTTCAGTTGAGCTGCCGTAATGCGCCCATCTTGGTAATCTACCCAAAGTGGTAAATTAACCTCTTGGTAAACCGAATAATCCTGTTCACTAAAGTCCACACCAAAACGGGAGAACATCAGCTTCATTCCTTGAAAAGCATCAAAGTGGAACAAGGTTTCATCCGCATCAAAGAATATCCAATCGTACTTCATTTTCTGTCCTGTTATTCGCGCTGTTGAGCAATGCTGTGTCTGTTTTTATCGTAGTTTTGCTTAATTTTTCTTTTCGCCTTGTAGGCTGGCAATCGCTTTACTCGTAAATCTGTGAGCCTGTATATAAATCTAATAATTTATAGAAAACAAGCCACAAGTCATGATGTATCGCAAATTTTGCCACATATTAAACCAATACCATACAAGAAATACACATTAGGTACCGGGAGGTATTATGAAGCACTTTTTACCGTCATCTGTCATGCTCACCCCTTTTCTTGTCAAATACTATGATGAGGAACCAGAAGACACCCCTAACACTGAAGAGTCACAAGCTCCTCAAATTGAATGCAGTGATAACTCAGAGAAAAGCTCAACCCTGGCTGAAATTGAACCGACTTTCAGTGAATAAGCTTATTTTTCATTGTTATAGAGCGCAATTCTGTTTCTGATCGAGTCAATTTATCACTATCCACTACTGACAAAGAACACACCAGAAAACCATAAAAACGATTGCTATATGAGCCCTATCACAACGACTAACCAGAAAGTGTTAGTTCGAAATCAAAGTTGTTCCAGATCAATGGTCGACCACTTGAATGCCGACAACATGTAGGAAATTAAAAATCATAATTAACGGAGTTTTCCAATGTCTACTGCATTTTACATCCCTACAATCAACTTCATGGGCACTGGCTGTTTGAAAGATGCTGCTGATAGCATCCAGTCTCAAGGCTTTAAAAAAGGTCTGATCGTTACAGATAAGATCCTGAATCAAATTGGCGTAGTTAAGCAGGTACAAGACCTTCTTAGCCAGCGCGGCGTAGACGCAGTTGTATTCGACGGCACTCAACCAAACCCAACCATCACTAACGTGAACGATGGTCTAGAATTGCTGACTGACAACGATTGTGATTTTGTTGTTTCTCTAGGTGGTGGTTCTCCACACGACTGTGCAAAAGGTATCGCATTAGTTGCTTCTAACGGCGGTAAGATTGCTGATTACGAAGGCGTAGACCAGTCTGAAAAACCTATGATGCCTCTTATTGCTATCAACACAACAGCAGGTACAGCATCTGAAATGACACGTTTCTGCATCATCACCGATGAAGAGCGTCACATTAAGATGGCGATCGTTGATAAGCACACAACACCGCTTATCTCAGTAAACGACCCCGAGTTGATGCTTGCTAAACCTACATCACTGACTGCAGCTACGGGTATGGACGCGCTAACACACGCAATCGAAGCTTACGTTTCTATCGCCGCAACGCCAATTACAGACGCGGTAGCAATTAAAGCAATCGAGCTTGTTCAAGCACACCTAAGAACAGCAGTAGCACACGGCGAAGACATTGAAGCGCGTGAGCAAATGGCTTACGCACAATTCATGGCTGGCATGGCTTTCAACAACGCTTCTCTTGGCTATGTTCACGCAATGGCGCACCAACTGGGTGGTTTCTACGACCTTCCACACGGTGTATGTAACGCTATCCTACTGCCACACGTTCAACGCTACAACGCACAAGTGTGCCCAGAACGTCTACGTGATGTTGCAAAAGCAATGGGCGTGAATGTTGAAGGTATGACAGCAGAACAAGGCGCAGAAGCGGCTATCAACGCGATTGTTCAACTAGCAAACGACGTGAACATCCCAACCGGTATCGCGCAACTTGGTGCTAAGCTTGAAGACATTCCTACATTGTCAGACAACGCACTGAAAGACGCATGCGGTTTTACTAACCCTAAACAAGCGACTCACGAAGAAATCTCAGCAATCTTCGAAGCGGCAATGTAATCTAGATACAAGTCACTTCTTATAACTAAAACAAACGGGCTCACCTTCTGAGTCCGTTTTCTTTTTTCTGTCCACTCCCTTTCAAGTATTCGCCTCTTTACTAATCACTAAAAATTCGCATTGTTGCAATCGCTTGGTTATAGTCAAACTATTGATATGTAGAATAACAAACAGGTTCCATTGAGTCGTAGGATAGCTAGCACCTCATTATTGGCGTCACTCATTTCATACTCAGTTCAAGCAGAGGAACAAAATGAGTGTCACAGTCAGCCGTTAGAAGACGCCCCTGTCGAAAAAGCTTACCATTTCCTGAACAGTAAATTTTGCCAACCTGCGTTGTGGTTTGACAGCTTCTTTGTGGATGACCGAATAACTGAAGACGCTCGTGCGGGTACCTCTGTGCGTTGGTACAACGATTTCATTTACTCAGAAGGCGGTGATGTCGACTACTCAACAAAACTCAAAGCGCGTTTACACCTTCCCTTTGTGAGCAAGCGGCTGAAATTAATCTACGAGTCTGTCAGCGATGAAGAGTTCTTGGATTTTTTTCCGAATGATTCAGATGAATTAGAAAGTGCGTTAGGTCTGCGTTACGACGCGTACGCCAAAGGCTATAGCAGCTTCAATATTAAGGCGACATTACGACCACGCATCGAAGCTCGTTACCGCTTTACCTACCCTCTTACAACCGATGTTGTATTTAGGTTAACTCAGCGTATTTATCAGGAAAAACAAGAAACTGGCGAGATCACTGATATTGATTTTGACCTATCGCTCAGTGATAAGTTCCTGGCCCGATGGTCAAGTTTTGCTGGGTATAACGACGATCTTAAAGGTTGGACCTATGGTACGGGATTAAGCTTGTATCATTACCTTTCTCAAGACCAAGCACTCCAATATAGCGCCACGATTAATGCAACGGATGAGCCTTATAATCACTACGAATACGCTCAGGTTTCGATTACTTACCGGCAGAACGTATGGAAAGAATGGCTGTTCTACGAACTCACTCCTCGTTATCAATGGGAACGAGAACCTTATGAGAAGCACACGGAAGAAGCGAATATCACGCTTCGAATTGAAGTCTTGTTCAATAACGTATAGCGGTTAGATAAGCTTGATAAGACAAACCGAGAACCAAGAGCCAAGAAAAAGCACATCAAATGATGTGCTTTTTAGTTTCAGATAAAGATTAAACTAAATTCTTAACCTTTGTAATTTCTCACTCGTGCAGCTTCCGCTTCGCGCTTATCTACTACGGTTTTACCAATTGGCGCTAAGGAGATAACCGCTAGTTTAAGGTGCTGAATCGCAAACGGAATACCGATGATGGTAATGAAACACGCCACAGCTGACATGATGTGACCAATCGCAAGCCAGATTCCCGCAAATAAGAACCAAATAACGTTACCAATCACACCTAGCGGGCTGGTACCGATGTCAGTTTCATTGGTCAGTTCATCGCGTGAAATCGCTTCCTGACCAAATGGGAAGAATGAGAAGTTACCCATAACAAAACACGCTCTACCCCATGGAATACCAACGATGGTTAGGAATGCGAGCAGTCCGAAGAACCACCATGCCAATCCCATAAATACGCCACCAAACAGAAACCAAATGATGTTTCCTATTGTTCTCATGTTGTCTTCTCCAAATCTTTGAATGCTGTTTATTTCATATGCCGAATAAGGCAATACTTGTTCTAATAGGTTCATTATTGTTGAACCTTTATGAACCGCTTATGAATCGCCTACATTTTCTGTGATTGATACACACCACGAAACGCCAAATCCGCATAGGGATCATCGATTTTATTTGATACCATGCTCGTAGATTTTTAGTATCACAAAGCTAAACAGCTACAACAACTAATTTAAGGCCGAATTTATGAACAACACTGAGCTACCTAAAAAGAAAATGAAAAACTGGGTGCCAATCGTCTTCTTCGGGCTTCTCAGTACGGTTCCAGTGTTCATGTTCTTAGTCGACGTGTACATCAACCAGTATATGTGACAGAGCCCGCCGGCCTAGCTGCATAAATGGATACCGGACCGACTTCCTGTATCCATTTCCATTAGATCAGTTCTTCTGCAGTCAGCTCTTCTGTAATCAAATCAACTTTTCCGTAATCAAATCAGCTCTTCGTTAATAAAATCAAGAATGTCGATCAGCTCATGATTAGGCAGATTCAGTAAGTTATCACCAACATACCATTCAATCTTACATTGGTTTGGCAATTCGCTGATCGCTGGATTTCCTATCCAAACCTTGTGTTTCTTCGCTATGTTGTCTCTCACAATAATGCCGTCTTCGTAGCTCACAGGTAAATAGAGGTGAAGCATGTTTACTTGGGGTTCCTGCGGGTTCACTTTGAACTGCGGGTAATCTTGTAAGATTTGATAGATTTGCTTAGTACGCTCATACAATGCTGGCATCAACTCAATCCGTTGATCAAACTGCATTGCTGCCGAAACCACGTAAGGCGTGCGATGATAAACATTTCCGCCCTGACGCTTCATCCATGCCGACGCTTTTGCTACGAAAGCCTTGTCACCTAATAAGAGTGAACCTCCAAGACCGTTTAACCCTTTGTACAGCGAAACATAAGCCGTATCGAACCCCTTAGCAATCTCGCTGTATGGCTTTTGATAATACGCGCCGCACTCCCACAAACGCGCACCATCCATATGCAGATGAATCGATTGTTCTTTGCAGTACTGCTTTATCGCTTCAAGCTCTTCCCACTCAGGCAGCTGACCACCAATCTCTCGCATCGGTAGTTCATACAATGCCGCGGCAATCTCATCAGGCCAAGCCTTTAAGTCGTCGACATTCCAAGTGCGAAATACATTACCAACCGGAAGTACATTGAATCGGTTCTGGAGCTGATACCCTTGGCGTTCATGACGCATGATATGACTCGACTCATGCATCGCCACGACTGGGTTTCTTTTCTCTTGGCACGCAATTTCTAATGCTGTGGGTTGGTTCATAGTGCCGGTAATCACAAACACGGCGGCTTCATAACCAAGCAGTTCTGCGACCTTGTTTTCAAAGCTCTCGATAAACTCGCCATCACCGTAGGTGTCGTGCGACACATCATGTGTTTCGCACCATTCAGCCATTTGTGCGAAGGTTTGGGCTGGTGTTGGATCGAAGTGACCAGAAAGCAGCAAATTACATTGTTGACGCAAGTCCGTGCTCATACCTTTTCCTTTATTCATTGTCGTTCTATGTAGGGTGATTGAATTATTTACGTTAGCCTTCAACGGTGACATAAAGTACACCTATTCGCTTTTATTATTAGCGAATAATTAGTTTTACTCAGTCACCGGCTGCGTGTGCCGGAAATACTCAAATTGACGGGTGTTTTATATAATTAAGTCCCTAAAAACACGCGCTTGTAACTAGATAAGTATGGGCTAATTCGTTGTTGTTCAACCATTCTTCTATTATTGTATATCTATAATTCCAATAAATATTATTCGTTAATGGACAAAGAGGGCTATATGTCGAAAAATCGAGTCTTGGTGCTATTCGCCCACCCTTCTCAGCATCGCTCTGAAGCTAACAAACCCTTATTTGAGCAAGCCAAACGTATTGAAGGCGTCACCTGTGTCGACCTTTATGCTGAATACCCAACCTTCAAGATCAATATCGATCGCGAACAGAAACGCCTGTTGGACCATGACATCATCATTTTTCAGTTCCCACTATATTGGTACTCAACACCCGCAATTCTTAAAGAATGGCAAGACCTCGTCCTAGAATACGGATTTGCTTACGGCACCGATGGCAACGAACTACAAGGCAAGAACTTGTTATGTAGCATTACTGCAGGTGGCAAAAAAGACGCCTACCAAACTGATGGTTACAACCATTTCACGATTCGAGAACTGCTTCACCCAATCGAACAAACCGCTTCTCTGTGTGGGATGAACTACCTCGCGCCCTTTGCGTTATTTGGTTCGCGTACCGCGTTGGAAGAGAACCGCATTCAAGAGCATGTCGATAGCTATAAAGTACTGTTAGAGGCGTTGGTTGCTGGCGAGATCAATATCAAAAAAGCCAGTAAGGCAGAAAAGCTAAACCACTACGTAGAAGAACTAATGGCAGAGGTTAAATAATGACGGGATATTTTCTACAAGCGTTTATCTACTTCGTAGCAGCAGTTATTGCCGTGCCTATTGCCAAAAGACTTGGCCTCGGCTCTGTACTTGGGTACCTCATTGCTGGTGTTGTGATTGGCCCAATTATTGGTCTCGTAGGTGAAGAGACCACAACTATCCAACACTTTGCCGAGTTCGGTGTGGTTATGATGCTGTTCTTAGTCGGTCTTGAGCTTGAACCTAAGATGCTTTGGGCAATGAGGAACCGACTTATGGGGCTAGGTGGCCTGCAAGTTGGTGGCACGACCGCAATTGTAATGGGTATCGCCCTTTTCTTCGGACAGCCTTGGACCATTGCGCTGACTATCGGTTTGATCTTCGCACTGTCATCTACCGCGATTGTTCTCCAAACCTTTAACGAAAAAGGGCTATCCAAAACAGAAGGCGGCAAGAACGCTTTCTCAGTCCTACTGTTCCAAGATATAGCCGTCATCCCTATGTTGGCGTTTATCCCTCTATTGGCGTTGCCAGAATTAATCGAAGCTGCACAAAGCGCGGTCGCTTCGGCTTCTGATCATCATGAAGAGTTAAGTCTCGTTGCTGGCCTACCCGGCTGGGCTTATGGCCTTGTGATCACTGCATCTATTGCGATTGTTGTGGTCGGCGGACACTTCTTGAGTCGTCCACTGTTCCGCTTTGTAGCAAGCTCAGGTCTGCGTGAAATCTTTACTGCAACCGCACTGATGTTGGTGATTGGTATTGCTGCATTAATGAGCCTAGTCGGCCTATCACCGGCTTTGGGCACTTTCCTTGCAGGTGTGGTATTAGCGAACAGTGAATTCCGCCACGAACTTGAGTCTAATATCGACCCGTTTAAGGGACTGTTACTTGGCTTGTTCTTTATTACCGTCGGTGCGGGCATCAACTTTGATGTTCTATTCAACGACTTTGGTTTGATCATTGGCCTCACCCTTGGCGTCATGCTCCTTAAAGCCTTAGTGCTATTTACGTTGGCATTGATCTTCAAAATCAAAAACAGTGACCGTTGGCTGTTTACATTGAGCTTGGCGCAAGCCGGTGAGTTTGGATTTGTACTATTGAGCTTCTCGGCTCAAAACCACGTGTTACCTGCTGGCATCGTCCAAACATTGTCTCTGGTTGTGGCACTTTCAATGTTCCTAACACCAGGGTTATTCATTCTATTTGATAAAGTGATTCTGCCTCGTTACGAACAAAAATCTAACGACCGCGAAGAAGATACTATTGAAGAGAAAGGCACCGTTATCATTGCGGGCATTGGTCGATTCGGTCAAATCGTTAACCGCTTGTTGGTGTCGAACGATGTCAATACGGTGGTTCTGGATCACCAAGCGAACCAAGTAGACTTACTGCGTTCTATCAATATCAAATCTTACTTTGGTGATGCGACTCGTCACGACTTGTTGCATACCGCCGGAATCGAAGAAGCGGCAATGCTAGTAGTAGCAATCGATAACCAAGACTCAAGCGTTGAGTTAGTGAAGTACGTTAAACACACCTACCCTAAAGTGAAAATCTTAGCCCGCGCATTCGACCGTGGTCATAGTTATCGCTTACGAGAAGCAGGTGCAGACTTTGTGGAATCAGAGACCTACCATTCTGCTCTTGAAATGGGCGCACAAGCCTTGCGCTCTTTGGGTCATCATCCATTCTTCGTCGAACAGCAAAAATCGACGTATCAACGCGTAGAGAGCCGTAAGTCTGAAAAGCTTTACCAAGCTTGGTCTGAGGCTGAAGAAAATCCACGCTACGACAACAACTACCGACAAATCTTCATTCACCTTGAAGATGCGATGAAAGAAGACATGAAGAAAGACCGTTCAGACAAACACTCTCGATCTGAACGTGGTTGGACACCACCACCAAAAGGTTATGCAGATGGCTTTGAGGAAGAAGAGTCTTAAGCAGAAGTCTAAGCTACAGCTCTAGATGACCATGCAATGCAACCATCAAAAGCGGCTATTTAAGCCGCTTTTTCTTTCATTTAACCCCTACAAAACGTCAAATGAACATAAGTATCAGGTGCTGAAACTCATAATCCGAGATATTTGTGTGATCTAGCTAAAATTTTTAATTTCTGACCACATAGCAAAAGTGGATTCAATTTTTACATTATTGAAACATTCCAACCCTGCATAAACCACACCATAAACATGGCTATATATGCACTCATTCCTGCCATTCAAACATCCACCCAAATCATAGCGACCACTCTCTAAGGCTTGAATTACATTGCATATATCTAAATCCGCCGCAAAAGCCCCAACAAACCCATTCATCAATCAAATAAATAACGCACGACATTCACAAATTCAAACCATCAAAATTAACATAAACATTTCAAAGTATGTCTATCGTTACAATTTGTAACGAATGGCGGTTGTCGGTATAGTCCTGCAATTCAAAAAGTGAGACCTTTGCGCTCACCTTAAAGGAGATATAATAATGATTACTAATGATGCTGTAATAATGGGCATGTTAGCTGTTATTCTTGGCGGTGTTTTTATCACGGAAAGTAGCCAAAATAGCGCACTGAAAAAATTCTACTCGTTCGTTCCGGGTCTATTGCTCTGTTACTTTGTTCCTTCTCTATTGAACAGTTTCGGCATCATCGACGCATCAAACTCAAAGCTGTACTTTGTTGCCAGTCGTTACCTATTACCGAGTGCACTCGTTCTTCTGATCATCTCAGCAGACCTTCGTAAAATATTTGGCCTTGGTTCTAAAGCCGTCATCATGTTCCTAACTGGTACTGTCGGCATTATCATTGGCGGGCCTTTAGCGATTCTAATTATCGACCAAGTTAACCCTGACCTCGTATCTGGCGATGTATGGCGTGGCCTTACAACTGTTGCTGGTTCTTGGATCGGCGGCGGTGCAAACCAAGCAGCAATGAAAGAAGTATTTGAAGTTGATGACCAACTCTTCTCAGCAATGATTACGGTAGACGTTATCTGTGCAAACATTTGGATGGCTGTGTTGCTTATCATGGCAGGTCGTCAGAAGAAGATTGATGCATGGCTAAAAGCTGACACATCATCTATCGAAGAGCTAAAAGAGACGGTTTCTAAATACCAAGAAGAGAACGCTCGTCCAACAACCACAACCGATCTCATGAAGATCACGGCAATTGCCTTCGGTTTAACCGGCCTAGCTCACTTATTCAGTGACATGATTGCACCGTGGATCTCAACCAACGCACCAGAACTTGCGAAATACAGCCTAACATCTGGCTTCTTCTGGTTGATCGTAATGGTAACAACGTTCGCGTTGATCGCTTCATGCTTCAAATCGACACGCAGCCTTGAGCACAGCGGCGCATCTAAAGTTGGTTCAGCGTTCATCTACATCCTAGTTGCTACTATTGGTATGCAAATGGATGTGACTGCTATCTTAGACAACCCAGGTTACTTCTTCATTGGTATCACATGGCTAACTATCCATGCCATTCTAATGATTGTGATGGCGAAGCTTATCCGCGCACCACTGTTCTTCATGGCTGTCGGTAGCCAAGCTAACGTTGGCGGCGCAGCATCAGCTCCTATCGTAGCTGCAGCATTCCACCCAGCATTAGCTCCGGTAGGTATCCTAATGGCGGTACTTGGTTACGCTCTAGGCACATACGGCGCTTACATCTGTGGCCTTATCATGCAGGTTGCTGCTGGTTAATCGAAGCGCTTCAATGAAGTAACACAAAAGGCTGAACGATCATCGTTCAGCCTTTTTCAATGCTGTTTCTATCTTTTGCTTTAATGAGCCTATTCTTATTGCCATTGCTACTTACATGCATAGACTGTTTTGGGAATTTCCAAGTGAAGCAGTCCCATAAGCGACCAGATGTTCATATTCACCCTAACAGTTTAATAAAAATACTTAATGGATAACAGAATTAGACAGATTACTTTCTTCTTTAATTAACGACTCTATTTGAGCTATTTTTTCTTCATATTCTTCTTTTGTAATAACATCTTCATCTAACAACCATTTGAACTTGCCAACCTCAACCTCAGATTCGTTGTCTTGATTCACATGCCCATACCATTCTAGTAGTTGCGATTTTTTACGCGTCTTAAGTTCATTAATAATGAGGTCATGATTTTTATCTTGAATAACTAATATGTTCGCACTATCCGTTTCAAATACCGAATACTTTACTTTTGAAAAATGACTCCATACTAGGAGCATCCCCCCAAGCAGAACTAAAAACCAAAGATTTGGAAAAGCTCCCAAGTAGCTTTCATACAAAATGTCAAAAGCACCGAGTATACACCAAACATAACCAACACTTTGGAACCATTCATTCTGCTCTATCAAAGTCGATGATTTCTTGGGGAAATTGACATAATCTAGATCCCTATCCCCAGTTCCCGACTTAATCTTATATGCAAAGTTAAGATGGTTATCCATAAAGGTAAACGTATATTTGATAGATCTTTTTTTCTGTATTATTTCCATGACATCCAAGCTTTATTTATTTTCTGATTACTAACTAGACTCAATAACAACGTTAATTCACCGTGATGCATAATAAATTCTCACAAATTAAAGCGCAAGCATTCACTCAGAGAATTTCAGACGTATGTAATAAAAGTCTTAACTTAATCAGCCTAAATGTCTTTATTTACCAGCCTTAACAGTTAATGGTAGGTCTAAATGTGGCTCACCACTAAATATGAATAACTAAAATTATTCATCAATTAAAAATGCCTACAAAAAAGGCGACTGTAATAACTGTCGCCTTTCTAATATCTTGTTACTCAGTTAAAGATTATTCCCAATCTAGGATTACTTTACCTGACATACCAGAGCGCATCATGTCGAAGCCTTTCTGGAAGTCGTCCACTTTGTAGTGGTGAGTGATGATTGGTGTTAGATCTAGGCCAGACTGGATTAGTGAAGCCATCTTGTACCAAGTTTCGAACATCTCACGACCGTAGATACCTTTGATAACCAAGCCTTTAAAGATTACTTGGTTCCAGTCTACTGCCATGTCTGATGGTGGAATACCTAGTAGAGAGATCTTACCGCCGTGGTTCATGTTAGTCAGCATGCTGTTGAACGCAGATGGGTTACCAGACATTTCTAGGCCAACATCGAAGCCTTCAGTCATGCCTAGATCAGCCATTACATCTTCAAGCTTCTCTTCCATCACGTTTACTGCGCGAGTCACACCCATTTTCTTAGCAAGATCTAGGCGGTATTCGTTTACGTCAGTAATTACAACGTGACGAGCACCAACGTGCTTAGCAACAGCAGCAGCCATGATACCGATTGGGCCAGCACCCGTGATTAGCACGTCTTCGCCTACTAGGTCGAAAGAAAGCGCTGTGTGTACTGCGTTACCAAACGGGTCAAAGATTGATGCTAGATCATCAGAGATTTCTGCAGGGATCTTAAATGCGTTGAACGCAGGGATCACAAGGAACTCAGAGAACGCACCAGTGCGGTTTACACCAACACCTGTTGTGTTACGACAAAGGTGAGTACGGCCGCCACGACAGTTACGACAGTGACCACATGTGATGTGACCTTCGCCAGATACACGGTCGCCGATTTCAAAACCACGAACTTCTTGGCCGATGCCAACAACTTCACCCACGTATTCGTGACCTACTACCATAGGTACTGGAATTGTGTTTTGTGACCATTCATCCCAGTTGTAGATATGTACGTCAGTACCACAAATTGCAGTTTTCTTAATACGAATAAGAAGATCATTATGACCCATTTCAGGTTTTTCAACCTCGGTCATCCAAATGCCTTCTTCAGGCTTAAGCTTAGAAAGTGCTTTAATTTTCATAATGTTATCCAGTTCATCTCGCCTAACTGTAAGGCGAGAATCAAAAATCTATATGTTCTATTGGGTGTTGTTCTATCTAATCAAAGGACGCAAAAGGCATCCCTTTAAAATTAGATGATAGCCATGTCTTTACCAACTTGGATGAACGCATCGATTGCGCGATCCAGTTGCTCACGAGAGTGTGCAGCAGACATTTGCGTACGGATACGAGCTTGGCCTTTTGGTACTACTGGGAAAGAGAAACCTACAACGTAGATGCCTTTCTCTAGTGCGCGCTCTGCGAACTCAGCCGCTACTTTTGCATCACCCAGCATGATTGGGATGATTGCGTGGTCAGCACCACCCATAGTGAAACCAGCTTCTTCCATGCGAGTACGGAAGTGAGCAGAGTTTTCCCATAGTTGAGTACGTAGGTCGCCAGATTCCGCTAGAAGATCTAGAACGCGGATAGACGCAGATACTATTGCAGGTGCAACAGAGTTAGAGAATAGGTATGGACGAGAACGCTGACGTAGCCAGTCGATCACTTCTTTCTTACCAGACGTGTAACCGCCTGAAGCGCCACCCATTGCTTTACCAAGAGTACCAGTGATGATATCGATACGGTCTACAACGTTGTGGAACTCGTGAGTACCCGCGCCGTTTTCGCCCATGAAGCCGACAGCGTGAGAGTCATCAACCATAACTAATGCGTCGTACTTGTCTGCAAGGTCACAGATAGCAGGAAGGTTCGCCACTACGCCGTCCATAGAGAACACGCCATCAGTTACGATTAGCGTGTGACGAGCGCCAGCTTCTTTAGCAGCGATAAGTTGCTGCTCTAGCTCTTCCATGTTGTTGTTCGAGTAACGGAAGCGCATTGCTTTACAAAGACGAACGCCATCGATGATAGATGCGTGGTTTAGTGCGTCAGAGATGATTGCGTCTTCTTTACCTAGAATCGTTTCGAATAAACCAGCGTTAGCATCAAAACAAGATGTGTAAAGGATAGTGTCTTCTTTACCTAGGAACGTAGACAGCTTTTGCTCTAGTTCTTTGTGAGAATCTTGAGTACCACAGATGAAACGTACTGAAGCCATACCAAAACCGTGCTGATCCATGCCATCTTTAGCCGCTTCGATAAGAGCTGGGTGGTTAGCAAGACCTAAGTAGTTGTTTGCACAGAAGTTTAGTACTTCTTCACCAGTCGAGATAGAAACCGCTGCTTTTTGTGCAGAAGTAATAATGCGCTCAGACTTGTAAAGACCTTCTTCTTTAACTTCTTCGATTTGAGTTTGAATCTGTTGGTAAAATGCAGAAGACATTGTCTATTCCTTCCTAATTATTATTCAGCAGCATCGCGCGCCGCATTATGTAGGGGATGTAAACGATTTCAATTCGATCATTTACACTGTAAAACTTATACCCCTATTCTAGTTGAACATCCCCTTCTCGATTATCCCTTTAGTTGGAAAAACATTAATGAATCACAGGCACTAATAATGGTTCATCCCAGTGACACAGGGCACATAAACGTGTCTTACTTGTTCTTTTTAACGACAAATCACCCTCCATTCCGGTCTAATTTCGCTTTCATATCAAATATCAATTTTTCATCTCAGAACGATATAGTGATGAATTTAGGTTTCTCTCAGAATGTTCGACCGTTACGCCGCTATGCAAATGAGAGACAAACACATGAACCTATCAGACCACATAATACAAGAAGCCTTTGAAAACGACTGGCACACCTGCTTTTATCAGCCAAAAGTAGAATCTAGTGTAGAGAAAGTGACTGGGGGGTTGAAGCTCTGTTTCGCCTAGATATCCCAGAGGAAGACATTTTTTCTCCAGGTGTGTTTATCGATCGTGCGTTTGCATTAGGTTATGAAGAAGAGATCTTCTTTAGCGTGCTTGAGCAATCTCTCACTGAAGTGAAGTCACTGTCTATTCACCTCAACTTGGCAGAATAGAGAGTGATTCACGAAGTCGTTTTAACACTATAGGGAAATTTTCTTTATTAATCTGTTACTTACCTAGCTTTTTATCAGTGTAGTTCACTCAATATCGTCCGTACAAGATCAGTGTTAAACACTTAAGAAAAAAGCCACTTCGTGAGGAAGTGGCTCTAAGCGAAAGCTGCTTTTTTCTAGGTTCTAGGTTCTAGGTTCTAGGTTCAGCAATGTTGCCCTTGGTGATCAGACAATACTTTACCGTCTTTGATCGTCACTATGCGCTTAGTTCGTTCAGCCAGCGAATTATCGTGCGTCACGATAATCAATGTTCGGCCCTCAGCATGAAGCTGATTAAACAAAGCCTCTATCTCAGCGCCAGACTTGGAATCCAGAGCCCCTGTTGGCTCATCAGCTAATATAATCTGAGGCTCATTAACCAAAGCTCTAGCAATAGCGACACGCTGTTTCTGACCACCAGACAGCTGATTCGGTTTATGGTCAAGTCGATCGCCCAACCCTACTTGTTCAAGTAATGCCGCCGCACGCTTACGACGCTCTTTGGCTTTGATCCCTGAGTACACGAGAGGCAGAGCAACATTGTCCAATGCAGATGCATACTCAAGCAAATTAAAATTCTGGAATACAAAACCAATTTTTTGATTCCGAATACCAGCAAGATCATTAGCACTCAACGCAGCAACATTTTTTCCATCTAGCTGATACTCCCCTTCCGTCGGCTTATCAAGGCAACCCAGCATATTCATCAGCGTTGATTTACCGGATCCTGACGGGCCTAAAATAGACAAAAACTCTCCCTTCTCAATCGAGAGATCGACACCGTCTAATGCACGTATTTCAGTATCACCGTTTGAGTAGTGTTTACCGATATTTGAGAGTTCCACTAAGAATTTGTTAGACATGGTTTCTCCGCTGTCTTTGATCTCATCATTCACTTTGTAGTGCCTCCATCGGAGTCACTTTCGCCGCACGATTAGCCGGAAGCCAAGCCGCAGCGACACCAATAACCACCAACGTCAAAACAACAATGGTGACAACCAACCATGAAAGCTCAGGCACAGGTTTACCAAGACGCTCATAAAACATGTTGCCTTCAAGCTCTAACGAGCGAATTACAGCAATCAGTGTATAAGTGATTACTAAGCCCAATAAACCGCCCATCATCATAGTCATCAATGACTGAACCAGATAATGCATGCGAATCATCCCTGGAGTAGCACCGACCGCCATTCTCACGCCAATATCTCGTGTGGATCGTTTCACCGTTGCATACATCACGTTAGCAATACCTATGCCCGCCACTGCCAAAGTGATAAAACCAATCACACCAAGGAACCCCTGCAGACCAACTAAGAATTGTTGCATCGTTTTTTGTTTGAGGAACATATCCTCAACCTGAACGACCTGCTCATCACTGACACTAGCACCATGTTTGCGCGCAATAACCTGACGAATCGTATCTGCAAGTTTGACTCTGTCGACACCATCATGAGGTTGAACGTTGATACCACTGATATCTCCGTTGATATTAAAACGCTGCCATGTAGAGAAAGGAACAAAGCTTGAATAATTGATGCTATCTCCCTGTTCAACCTTGGCACTGTTTTTCTCTAGTACACCAATCACCGTAAACTCTTGGCTGCCAATTTTTACTGTTTTCCCGACGGGATTAACCTCTAATTTGACAGTAGCAAACCAGCTAAAGCTTTCATTAGGGTTAAACAAATCGGCCGCTAAAAGGTAACCCAACACGATGACTTTACGTTGTTGCTTTTGGTCTAGAGGATTAAACCAACGCCCTCCTGGACGTGTCTTGAGATTCGTCACCGACTGAAATTCAGTCGTTACCGCTAACGCTTTTTTCCAAGACCCTCGCTCCCCAACAGTAAGTGATTCATCCCACACAGCTGTCGGCACCGCAGCTTTGATGTTAGGCAGAGCCTCTACAACTTTCGTATCTTCTACTGTTAGAGTCAGCGGCTTGCCCTGATGAAAAGATCCATAATCAACCGTAGCCATCCCCCCTGATAGATAAATCAAATTACCATTGCCATTTTGTGCCGTTTTAAGCACGCCTTGTCTAATGCCTTCTCCCACCGATAGCATCGCTGAAATACACAAGGTTGCCCACGCAACAGCCAGAACTGTGAGTCCAAGTCGTAGCTTTTCTGCAGACATTTCCTGAAAGATTTGTCTCATCGGTAATAGCATGATTAAGCCCTCGCACTAAGTGCATCAACAGGAGTGAGACGAGACGCCCGTTTTGCAGGAAAGTAAGAGGCTAAGAACGCCAGAATCAGTGTCACCGTTAGCGCCATTCCAATCGAGCTTAACGTGATAACAGGTGATCCAATCCATTCTGGTAACGCCATCGAGCCAAGCAAATAAACCGTACCAAAGGACGCCATTAATCCCACGATGGATCCTAAGGTAACTAAGATAAGCCCCTCAATAATAAACTGAGACATGATGGAACCCTGTGTTGCACCAATCGCCAGCCGAACGCCAATTTCTCGAGTTCTTTCCGTAACAGAGAGAAACATGATATTAGCCACACCCAAAGCGCCAACCGCCATAGTCATAGCGCCACTGGTCGTCAGGAATATTTGAATACCACGAAAGATACCGGTAATCACGTCCCCACCCTCGCTAAAGTCGGGCAGATAGACCGCATCTTTATCCGTAGGGTCAAAGTGCATCTGTTTAGCAAAAAAATTAACAATATTACGTCTAAACGATGCGGAATCCATGGCTTCTACAGGCTTTAATAGCAGTTGCCATGGCTTATCGTTCCAGAGATCAAGATAAGTAGTTTGAGGCACAAAAACTCGTCGACTCTCACCGAAAGAGATCCCTCCTTCATTATCGACCATCACACCAATTACGTAGAATGGAATGCCGTTGATCTTAATATGGTCGCCAATGTCGACTCCGCCCATTTGAGCAATTCGATCACCCAATACAGCCACCCGTGTGTGGTTTGCCATATCCGTCACCGAAATATTTCGTGAACCAGGCTGCAACTTATTTTGTGAGATAGGAAAATAAGAGGGAGCAACACCACTCACCATACTGCCAATATTATGCCCTTGAGTATTCGTCACGCTGGTATCCCATTTAAGGTAAACAGCAGACGCCTCTTTAACAAAACCAGCCTGCTGGATCAGCTCAATTTTATCTTGTTCAAGGTTTATTTCGCGCCTTGAGGGCAAGCCCTGCCAAGGTTTACTCGTACTAGAGGGAAACACAACCTGAGTGTCATTGACCAAAAATGAGAAAGACTTCGTTTGATAACGATAGAAGCCTTCCCCTAGCGCCATTAAAACAACAACAGACAGTACGCCCCATGAAATTGCAATAATAGCCAAGGCACTTTTCATCCGATGCGCCAACAACGTTTGCCAAGTCTGAAGAAAAAGATTAACCATGGTGTAACGCCTGAGATATCAGCGCCATCGCTTCATCATCTAATTTACCAGTTGTCTGTAGCAGGCCTATTCTCTGACGCCAATAATCATATAAGTTGGTCTGTAGAAGGAACCTTGAATCAAATAAGCTGTTATGTGCATTGATAACATCTGAGGCTTCTAGGAAACCCGCGTCGTATAACTTTTCTTTGCTACTCAACACCTCTGCGCGAGACGCTACAACATCATGCGCCATTAACACTCGTTCCCAGTTGAGCTTCACTTGAGTAAAGTTCTGATCAATTCGCTTCTTGATGTCTATTTCAACCTTTCGTAAATCCTGCTTAGCCGTCAACAAGTTAAGCGAAGTTTGGTCCACTTTGGCGCGTGTTGAACCATTTAAATCAATAGGAACACTAAGAGTTAAACCCGCGTTAAATTCACCGTTGTCCAACCGATCACTGTCGTTATAGCCCACTTGCCCTTTAACTGTTGGGTAATAACCTCCTTGGGCGGATTTTTTGTCTAGCTTGCGCGCTTCAACGCCTTTTATGGCAACCAGTAATTCAGGGCTATTATTTCTCGCTAACTCAAGCCACTGCTGCTGAGAAGCCACCAGCATAGGAGGCTCAACCAAATTCTCAGTACGAATTTGATCCACCGAATCAGGAGCTTGGTTTATCAGCGCTTCCAGCTCTGACTTTTTACTTTCTAACTCTGCCTTTGCTCGCAGAATATTGGCTTTGTCAGACAACTGATTAGCACGCATCTCTTCCACATCAATCGATTTCACTTTGCCTGCTAGATAGCGTTTTTCGAAGATTTTTAGCAGCTTGCTGCCTTCCTCTAACTTACTGTTAGTTAGCTGTAAGTTACCTTGGGCGCTGCCTATATCGAGATAAACCAGAAGTAACTTAGCCGCCAAATCATTATGTGCTTGAGCCAATTCCAGCTGGGATTTCAGATAATCTGATTGTGCTTTATCTAATTCAGACCAAAGACTACTGTCCCAAATAACCTGAGACAGCTCTGCACCATACCGATTTGAACTACTGCGGTCTTCGCTCCAGTCTGCTGAAGCGCTCGCGCTTAAAGCGGGTAATAAAGAGCTGCGACTTAAATCCACCGAACTCTCGCCGAGTTGAACACCAATTCGGGCTTTCTCGTAATCAGGATCCGTCTGTTTGGCTCGCTGCCATGCTTGTTCAATAGAAAGGGCATATGAAGGACAACTAAGTACAGTTGCTAATAGCAAGCTGCCTATACTCAACAGGGTCGATTTACGAGGTGACAGAGGTTTGTCTAATCGCTGTGAACAACTAAACAGCGCTGGCTTAACCATGTGCTGCCCCCATCATACTGTTGTCGATGACGGTTTCGTCTAACTCCACACCTTCGATGACTTCAACATTGATACCATCTGATAGGCCCAGTTTTACCGCTTGCTTGTGGAAGCCTTGTTCTGAGCTATCTGGGATTAATACGTTAGGGCTGTCGCCTTCAAATTGCAGTGCGCGCTCTGGTAGAGTGAGTACATTTTCTGATTTAACTAGAATTATCTGAGCAGATGATGAGAACCCTGAACGTAACCGGACGTCTTGAGGTATTTTGAGCTCGCCAACTTCGACTTCAAAACCGTTATCAAAACTTTTGCCCGAACTACTATCAGCTGTCGAGTTAAGACTTTCAGACTGAATCGCAATCTTAGTCAGTACCCCTTCTATTTCGATACTTGGATAAGGTGCAACGGTCAGCGTTACTGGCATCCCCGGAGTAAGTTGTGCGGCATCATGCTCACTAACACTGCCCTTAAAAATCAGGCTGTTCATATCGGCCAATGACATCATTTCTGTTGCCGCTTGACTCGATTCAGTAGAAATAATCGGTTCTCCTACCTCGACTTTTCGATTCAACACCGTACCGTCTATCGGAGCATAAATGGTAGAGGTGAGGCGAGAGTTACCAATTGTCGACTCCCCGCTTTGAATCAATTCGAGGTTCTGACGTTTTTGCATAACGTCAGCCTGTGCTGATTTCACATTGGAACGTGCAGTCACATATTCGTCGTAGTTCTTAGGAATGATTTCTTGTTCAACCAAACTCTGCAGATTAGCGAGTTGTTGTTTTGCTGACTCAATGTTCGCCTCACTTCGCATCAACTCTGTCGAGGCATCGGTCAACGCTTTCGGGGTAGGGTTAGGGCGAACCTTAATAAGCGGCTGACCTTGCGTTACGTACTCACCAACACCAGCATAGATTTCACCAACGATCCCGTCGATTTGAGATTTGATAGACACAGAGTGAGCGGGAACGATATACCCCACCGCAACCGCCTGCTTTTCGATCGTCCCCGTGGAGACCGTTAGGGTTGGAAAGGCTTCTGGAGGCGTTGAAGTTTGAAAATAGAAATACGCACCTCCACCTATCAGCGTGGCACATGCCACAGACACTAACCCACGTTTAGTCATAATTTATCCAGCTCATTATTTTATATTTGTGAGCCCTATGACTACCGTGGATATGCGAAGTTCATAAATAGTATAAAATTTTATAATGCATAGCGTTAAAGCAAAATTAAACGACAAACTTTCTACGCCTCCTTTTAGCCTTATCATGACCATTTAAGTAGAAAGTTGTCTCCGTTTAACGCACTTTAAATCTCGTAGGCCCAGCACTCTTGTTGTATGTCGAGCAGCTCCGGCTTACCGCTCTCTAGCTGATAGAGGTGGAATTGGCTTAAAGGGGGCGAATACACATGTAACGTAATGAGCGGTTCATCTCCAGCCTGTAGATTCGATATCTGATGGATATCATTATCTTTACTGACGGTCACACTGCCCTCTTGGAAATGAGTCGACTGAGAAGCAAAAATATGGCCATTAGCCGCCGTTTCAAACAAGGTTTCCGTTGCTTGCCCGTGTAAAATTTTTACGCCACAAGACGTATTCAAATGATCGTGTATTTTACTTCTTTGCCCATTTAGCCAACTCAAAATTAAAACTTCGCAGTGGTCATTCTTGAAAAGTCTTTGTCGGCAGTATGTTTCTTTATCAAAACTCGCCAACGACTTGATCTCTTCTTTACTCAGCTCGATGTTATCCAATATGAACCGAATGGAAGCCAGAGACATAGGTTTATTCGCCAGCTGTATTTGGTCCATAAACTCTTGGAAATTAAGCTCATAATCGTTATTAATTAACGCGGCTAACGCAGGAGATTGCGTTGGGGTAATATCAGTACGTTGCAAAATACTTACCTCTAACTATGTTTTGCTCTTCCGAACTCGAAGTTAAAAGTTCTCTTCGAACGATGAAATATAGCTGATTCGATTCAGCACAAGTTTGGAGGATATTAACACCGTTTAAATGAAATTTAACAAGCAATCACAAGTATTTACATTGATATAACAAAAGCATCTAACAACCAATTGGAAGCAACGGAATTGCCATATTGACTTGAGATTTGAATAACTGAGTAATTTGAAATAGGAACAACAAAAGAACGGCTTCCATCACGGCTACTATTGCGCGTATCAATTGATGAAATTGATTCACAAGTCAGAAGAGATCAATCACAATCAAGGTTATGCTCACTGTTGAAATTAGTCTAACTGGATACTTATGATTAATCCCAAACTCATCGCCTTACTTCCTGATCTCGCCTCGTTCATCTTAGTGGTAAATGAAGGGAGTTTTACTGCGGCAGCAAAACAGCTAGGGGTGACACCTTCAGCGCTCAGTAAGCTGATTACACGTTTAGAGAAAGCACTGTCAGTCAAGCTATTCGAACGAACCACTCGTACGCTTATTATTACTCAGGCAGGCCAATTGGTTTACGACCAGAGCGTTGTCATGATTAACGCTGCACAGCAAGCGGTTGAATTGTCGACCTCTGATCACACAGAACCAGCAGGCTCCATAACAGTAGCGGCGCCTGAAGCTTTCTTAAACTCAGTGCTACAGCCTTTTGTTGTTCCATTTTTAAATCAGTATCCAGAAATCCAACTCAAGTTGAGAGCGGCCGATGGCGACATCGATATTTTACGTCAGGGCATCGACATCGCTTTCCGCCTAACCGATAAGCCCGACGAAAGCTTAGTATTGAAAGAGCTAGGAAAAACGAACCTCGTGTTATGTGCAAGCCCTAGCTATTTAGAAGCGAAAGGGATTCCTTACCACCCTACCGAGCTGTCTGAACACGATTGTTTGTATCTCGCAGAGACAGATAAAGACCACATTTGGGACTTCCTTAAAGATGATGAATTTCACACGGTGCCCGTCAGTGGGCGGTACGCAGTTAACCACTCGCAAATGCGACTCAAAGGTGTGAAAGAAGGTCTAGGCGTCGGTATTTTCCATGACTTCGTGATTCAAGACGCGCTGGCTGAAGGTTCTGTTGTACAGGTATTAGAAGATTGGACCATCAAGAGTAATTACCATGGCGCCATCGCTATGCAGTTTGCACAAACCAAGTACATGCCCGCCCGCCTGCGCGTTTTCATTGACTACGCGATGGAACACTTGGGTGACAAGCTGGCAGGAGAAATAAACTGATGCTTAAAGGAATACACCACGCGGCAATAATCTGTTCAGACTACGAATTGTCGAAACGCTTTTATACGGAAGTTTTAAAACTTGAGATAATTGCCGAAAACTATCGTGAGGCTCGTCAGTCGTACAAACTTGACCTAGCGCTACCTAATGGTGCTCAAATTGAGTTATTTAGCTTCCCTGATGCACCTGAAAGACCGAGCTTTCCAGAAGCTCAAGGGCTGAGACATTTAGCCTTTTGTGTTGATGACGTTCAACAGTTCAAAAGCTATTTGGAAGGACAAGGAATCGACGTCGAACCGATTCGAGTGGATGAGTTTACGGGGAAATCATTTACGTTTTTCGCAGACCCAGACGGCCTGCCGCTAGAGCTTTATCAAATTTAAAGTCTTATTAATAAACAAACACCTTAATAACAAAACAGACCTTCTCAAGTCGAGAAGGTCTGTTTGTGATTCAATTAGCTCAACGCCGTTTTGAACTTCTCAACACGTGAGAACAGTAACCAGTCCAAGAGCATCGCAGCCACAATCGTTGCTCCCGCCAGTGGAAACAGTACCGAAATAACCACCACCGTCACCAAGCCAGCTTTCCATAAGCCTGCATCACCAAACTTAGGTGGTGTACCGAGCTTGCGTTGGCCTGACGGTCTGCGCATCCACCACATCACACCGCCAGTCACTGACACAACGATGAACGCCAAGCAAAACAAGGCATTTAGAAGCTTATTGATGATACTAATGTCACCTTGGTGCAGAGAAATACCAACAGCTAGCGTCTTGGCAATGAAGTTGTAATCTTGCCATGTCACTTCACCCAGAATACGGCCTGAGTATTGGTCTAGGTGTGTGGTGCGATCTTGAGTTGGATCGATGATATCACCGCCCATAGTATTGGCTGTCACCGTGTAAACACCCGTTTCTGAACGTGGGAAATTCACCTTGTAATGCGTGAAACCAAGAGATCGTGCTTTCTCAATAACATCATCAATCGCGAAACTGCTCGCCGCAATGACATGTTGAGAGTGGTCTTCTCCCATCTTAGAGTGATTATGAGGTTCAGACGCCTCTTCCACATGATGAACGTGTGCTGCTGGCTTATCTTGAGACAAAGGCAGTGGTGTTTGCTCCAAGTTCCACGGTAACTCTTCTTCCGAGCCATGGTTAAGTGATGCGTGCGTCTGATCTGACAATGGAATATCGTCCCACATTTGAGCCGGAAAAGTGCTCCATGCTTGAACAAGCTTACCGCCCCAGAAACCTGTCCACGCTAACCCTGATAGGATAAAGAGCAGCAGAATAAGAGATAACGTGCCACCTAAGTTCGCATGCAAGTCTCGCATCAGTACGCGCGGTCCGGATGACACTCTCAGCTTAAGAAAGCCAGCGCGGCTTGCATTGTCTCTTGGTAACCATAGGTAAATGCCACTAACTAACAATAGAATGGATAAACTTATCGCCACTTCAATTAGGTAATCACCCCAATCACCAATCAGCAAAGTGCCGTGAATGTCATTCGCCAGTTGATACAGGCTATCGCTGCGCGGCACCTCACCGACGACTTCACCAGTATATTGATTCACAGTTGCGAAAACCGATGTGCCGTCTTCCAGAGAGACTGAAAAACGGTTCGCCAAGTCAGGCGCTTTGCTTGGTACAAATTGTGTCACTGAACCTTGCGGATATTGATTCTGCACTGCTGCTAGCTGTTGTGACACTTTAATCGGGTCGCCCGATGCAACAATCTCGATCGCATCGTGATGGAAAGCTAACTCGATTTCATCGTCAAACAACATCATTAAACCAGTAATACTTAACATCAGCATGAAAGGGATAACGAATAGCCCAGCATAGAAGTGCCAGCGCCAGGTGAGAAAGTAGAGAGTTTTATTGCGGTCTTTGTTTTTTATATTGGTTCTCGAACCGGTTGTTGCACTGCTTGTAGACTGCGAAGTCGCTTGTGCTTTCGCAGAGCTTTGAGATTCATTTCTCAACATTATTATTTCCTTTGACACACGCAAACATACCTTCTGAAGAATCAGAAAGTAATCTGAGCATGTTTAACTTTACTTAATACTTTGTTTTTTAATTATTTTAGAAGGTTAGGTTTAAGCAATATCAAAGGGAGGGCCGCGCGGGGCTTGCCTCGTGTAGCGTTCGCTTAGAGCCAAAAAAGCGTAGCTGTCTGAGACAATAGAACTCAGTCGAGTTGTCAGTAGTGTAGTTGGAAGTTCATCTTGGTGAAATGTGGAAAAATGGCTAAACGGACACGGCTTACCTTTGTGAGTATTCGGTTCGCCTTCTTCAATTTGAACCAGTTCAAAGCCGTTGACCGTACACAACGACGCCCATACTCCCGCACTGTTACCATGAGCATTGATAACAGGCATTAATGTCACTAAAGCCCAACTTAACGCTGTGGCAAGTAACATGGAGAGATTGAACGAAGTTCGGCGCATTATTCCAAATCTTTATAAATTCCCCTTATTATGAGGCACTTGCTATATAGGTAAACGTAAAGATTAACATCAGGTTAAAAAATTGAAGCTAACGCACACTCTATTTAGTTAAAAACCGGTTAAAACAGAAGCGCTAAAAAAATATTACGCACCTCAGTGCATCAAACTGATTAGAAAAAAGACAATAAAAAACGCCGCCTACATTTTCCAACAAAGGGAAATATAAGCGGCGTTTTAGAAGTTGAACTTTGTTATCTACTAACTTGTTTTGGTCACTCTAGCGAACAAGGTGGCTATCGGCAGTGATAGCTAAACAAATATAATACTAGACAAACGGAACAAATAAGCGAATTAACCGAAGATCTTACTCCAAATGCTTGGGTTACGCTTCTCATGGTACTCTTCACGAAGGCCGTCAATAGTACGAAGTTCTTGCTGTGCCGATTCTAAGTCACCTTGGTCTAGCTTCTGCTCAATGCTATCCAGTGATGCACTGATCTTTTTGAAGCCTTCCATGAAATTGTCTTCTTTCTCCACAGGGTAAACACCCGTTTTCAGCTCTGCCACTAGCGTATCTAAACGAACGATAGGCTTTTGCATCTCTTCAATGCTCTGAGCTTCTGCCGCTTGTTTGAACGCAAGCTTCATTTCTTGCATGTTTTTCTTAAGGTCAACATTAGCAAATGCGTTGCCAGACAATACTGAAGCAGCGATTAAACCAGATAAAAGGATTGAGCGAGTTTTCATTGTTTCTCCAAGTGAAGCTGTGACTTTGAAGATAGCGCCATCATTACTGTGGCACTTCGACTTTATTATTTTCGGCTAGTGTATACAAAAATCTGTCAGGCACAAAAATTGATTGTATCGAAATGCAAACCCGCCGACATTCTCTTAAATAAGAGCTGAGTATTCTGGGATTTCATTACGACCGCGTAAGGCCAAAAAGGCCAGGAATTGCTTTGGCGAATGGGTAATCACTTTACTCGAATCGACACCCACTTCATCTAACAATGCGGCGACTAAATCCAAGCCACCGACATCTAAACAGAAATGCGCATCGCTCCCTGTTGTAATAAATGCCCCCTTCGCCTTCGCTATTCTTGCAATCTCATAGCAGCGGTCAACACTGCCAACTCGGCTATTGCCTTTGAGTGTGGTGTTGTTGATTTCAATCGCCACGTTGTTCTCAACCGCACATTGAATAACGGCTTCAAAATCGAAATCAAAATTAGGATTGCCCAAGTGGCCAAGCGCATCAATTCGACCGCCCTTAATCACATTCACGAGAGCCTCTGTATGGGTCGCGACATCCGAAGGGCTAAAAACAGGCTCGTGGAAGCTGGCAATCACCCAATCTAGGTTCTTATCAACGCTCGGATGAATGTCGATTTCTCCCTGAGTGTTCATAATGTTTGATTCAACGCCGCGGATAATTGCAACGTCTTCGATAAAGCGAGGAAGCACACGCTGATTACTGAAGAACCAGTAGTGTGGCGCACCTGGCATTGATTCTGAATGATCAGTAGTACAAAACATGTCTAAGCCATTTTGTTTTGCCGACTTGGCATTCTCGATAAGCGTGCTGTAAGCATGACCACTTGCGTATGTGTGGGTGTGAGTATCTACTTTGAGTTCCATGAATCAATGCTCTCTTCGCTTGGTCTAGTCAATCAATTTTGAGTTGGGTTGGTCTAATATAGCTTCTTCAAAAATGCCCAACAGACACCTGCTTAATGTGATGCTGAGCGATTTGAAATCATATACTGTTCATCATTCAGTATTGTTAAAATTAATTCAATCGACAATAACCTGATTTCTCCCGCTATTCTTTGCTTTGTAAAGGCGCTTATCAGCAAGCATAAACAGATCATTTGGCGATGTGCTTTTCGTCGGAACGCATTCCGCTACACCTAGGCTCATCGTTACATGAGAAGCAATGGGTGAGGAACGATGAGGAATCGATTGACTGTGCAAAACCGTTAAGAATGAATTAAGGCGAGCTCTGCTTTGTTCTATAGATGTGCTTGGCAATATAATGGCAAATTCCTCGCCTCCTATGCGAGCAGCAAGGTCTGAGGGACGATTAAAAATTTGCTTCCATAACTTTGCGACTTGTTTAAGGCAAACATCTCCTTGATGGTGGCCATACGCATCATTATATTGCTTGAAAAAATCAATATCACCGATCACTAAGGTTAAAGTTTGCCCTTCGCGTTCACATCTAGACCATTCAGACTCAAACTTTTGATTGAATTTACGTCTATTAGCAAGAGAGGTTAGCTCATCAAAAAGTGCAATCTTTGTGAGATCTTGTTTTTCTCTCTGCAATTGCTCATCACGCAACTCATATTGATACAATGTTGCCAGCAACTCTTTTCTAGGAGCTTTAGTCAAATCCTTTATGGATAGTGGCGAACTAACAAACTTGGCAAAATCTCCCCTAAACAAAAAGTAGAAGATCAGCATTGGGACACTATAGCAGGCCGCAATCAGCAACTTACCCTGTATATTTCCGAATATGATAGAAACGATTTGCGGGCTCAGGCCAAAAGCTAAAACAGGAAACAGTACTCCATCCAAACAAAGGATAAAAACAAAGGCTAGCGTATAGATGAATGCCAACGCTGGTAGGTTGGAAAGGAACTTACTCACTTGTGTAAAAATAAACATCAATAACAATATTTCGAGGAGAATCAAAACCCCTCCAAGAACAAGAACTTTCAACGATACGTCAAAGATGCTGAAAGAGATTGCAAAAGGGTTCAACGCATACTCCGATTCCAGTAACCAAGCCATAAAGTTGAAACCAACAAAGGCAATCAAATCCACAGCTACTACTAACAGAAACATGTGTTTAAAAGTGCTAAAATCCCGCTCAATAATAATGAGCATTATAGTGCTCATCATGAATGCACCATAAGCAATATTTCCGCCTGAAATACTTAAATCTTCGGATAAAGGAAAGGAATAAACTGCACCAGCAAGCCCTCCCACTAAAAGTACAATACTAAGATAGTTATAAAATGCAGCTGTACGCACACGATTTTTTAACGTAGCAAAATACAATGGGAAAATTGAGTATATTCCTACATTGAGAATATAGGCTTCTAACGTCATTACTGTTCCTTCTAGGCTCAACACATACAGCACCTAGATGTTTTATAGATGTGCAAAATAACTGATGATATTAACATAATAACGCTTAATTGATAAAACACTCGGAATGCTTGTTTTTCTAGTCAGGAATATTAATAACACTAGATATGTATTGCCCACATCGAGCCTGTACAGCATCTCGGAGCAACCCTACCAACCACAAGTGACCATTAGCACTTAAAGATAAGGCTTTATTCTCATTTCACTTAGCTATCGGAAGCACGACTTTGTCGCAGCGCCGCCTTAATTGCAGCAATTTTTTGCAACCTACCCAAGTTCGTCAATACTTAAACCAGTTCACACGCTGGAGTGTTAGATGAGACGAAGACGTTATCCGCTGAGTATCCACATCACTAGCCTTTTCCTAATTTTGACAACGTTTGTCGGTGCAGTTTTGATATCAATAAGCTATCGGCATTCTCAAGAGCTGCTATTGGGCACAGTTCGTGAGGTCAGTAATGAGCATCGAGATAAACTGGAATCAGTGTTCAAGCAAGCAGTAGCGCCTGTCATCACCACTTTGAACGTGATGGCGGTCAGTCCGTTTGTTAATCAACAAAGCTCCTCTACCGAGAAGGAGTCTTGGCTAGCATCAGTCGATATCATCTTCAAACAGAATACTAATTTAGTTGCGCTCTTCTATGGCTCGGAGGATGGCAACTTTAGAATATTCCGCCCCTTGAGCACCAATAAACAAAGGGCCGAAAATAATGCCCCTGCCAAAGCGACCATGATGGTCAGTAGCACTAATTTGGATGGTGAGAACTTTATTACCTACCTCGATGGTGCGCATCAGGTCATCAGCACGGTGCAAAGCGAGAGTAAATTTAACCCAACGACTCGTACTTGGTATCGCAATGCAAAGCCCGATGGTTCAATCCACCTATCCGAGCCCTATCTTTTTTATTTTCTTAAAACCAATGGCATTACACTGTCTAGGCGTTCAGCTGATGGCAAGCACGTGGTAGGCGCCGACTTCACGCTGAGTTCACTCTCTTCTCAGATCAGTGAGCTGGCTTACTCTCCGCAGACCAGACTGGCTTTATTTGACCAACACTTTAACCTTCTGGGTCAGCATCAACTGGATTTAACGACCTCAAACCTCACCTTCCAAGCTAACCATGACGATACTAATAATGTAAATGGCGCAGGCAAACTCTCTGGTAGTGAGCAGGAGCAGAGCTTTTTTAACATCCCCAAACGAGAGCAAATGGAAGCGTTAAAATCTTCAGTATTGGGTCCGCTAATCTCAGATGAGGAAAAGTTTAACCTCAATCTCAAAAACGTCGAGTACAACCTGAATACATGGGCACTGACCTTAACTCCGGTTGAGCTCACCCAAAACGTGACCCTCTATTTGGCAGAGGCGACACCACACAATGAACTGCTTTCTGACCTCATTTCAATGCGTGACAAACAGGTCGCGGTCGCGATTGGGATGTTGTTTATCTGCTTCGCTATCGTATGGTTTGTTGCGAATCGACTGTCTCAGCCGCTTAATACTCTGATGCAACTCACCGACAACATCGCTCGATTTGACTTCAGGCGAACCCATTATCCCAAAAGCATGATTCAAGAAGTGGCAAACCTCGCCCACTCCATTGAATTGATGGAACACACACTTCATGACCTGATCAACTTGCTGAGAGACACAGCAGGGAATCAGGAGTTCTCGATACTTGCCAAGAACATCGCTCACCAAAGCTATTTGATAACCAAAGCCGAAACCATTGTGCTGTTTACTCAATCAGAGAAGAAAGATGTGTTTGATACCGCCGCCAACCTAGCGATCATTCCCTTCAAAGCAGACATCAATGACTTCATCAAACACACACCTTGGTTACTGTGCAAACTCAAGTCAGGAGAGACCATCCACCTAAACCGAGAAGACAATGTTCTGAACTATTACCAAGACTCTATCTTCAATTCAGACCTGTATCTGTTTCCACTATTGAACCGAGAGAAACTGTTAGTAGGGATTGTGGCGATTGGCTATGAAAGACCGATTACCAAAGCTCAAGCAGATAAACACGCCTTTTTAAGAGAGTTGCTCAGCTTCGCGGAAATAGCCAAAGACAACATTGACCAAATGCAGCAACAGAAAGACATGCTTAATGCCTTTATCGAGTTGATCGCATCGGCGATTGATACCAAGTCACCATACACGGGTGGGCATTGCCAACGAGTACCTGAGCTCACCAAATGGCTGACCCAAGCAACCATTGATGATGACCGTTATTACCCACAATTCTCATTGGATCGTAAACAGTGGGAAGAATTAATGCTCGCCGCTTGGCTTCATGATTGCGGGAAGGTGACCACGCCTGAATATGTGGTAGACAAGGCAACAAAACTGGAAACGATTTACGACCGAATCCACGAAGTACGAATGCGTTTTGAGCTATTGAAACAGCAAGCAGAAACCGATTACTGGAAAGCGATGGCAAACGGTGCGCTACAAGAAGAACAACTCAAAATACTCGAACAAAGCCTGTCTGAACTGGATGATGAGTTTGCCTTTGTTGCTGAGTGTAACCTTGGTGGCGAATCTATGACAGAAGAGCAGCTAGAACGCTTAGATCAAATAGCCAAACGCCAATGGAAACGCACACTGGATGATCAATTGGGTTTGTCTTGGTCTGAAAAAGAGAGGTTCAACACCTCAAAAGAGTCGGTTGAGAAAGAGAGAATTGAACCAACAAGTCAGGAAGAGGGTTTGCCTGTCATGGAGCCCCTGCTTGCTGACAAACCGGAGCATAAAATACCTTGGGACAATGGCTTTAACCCTGCTGATGTATGGCAAGAAGCGTTTGTACTTAAGCCCGGAGAAGTTAAATACAACCAAGGTGAACTGCACAATTTGAAAGTACGCCGTGGTACGTTAAACGATGAAGAACGTTTTATGATCAACGATCATATTATCCAAACCTTCACCATGCTTAACAAGCTGCCTTACCCACCTTACCTCAAGAATATTCCGGATATCGCGAGCGGGCATCACGAGCGTATTGACGGTAAGGGCTACCCAAGAGGCTTAAGCGAAGATCAACTGCCTCTACCTTCAAGAGCAATGGCAATTGCTGATGTGTTCGAAGCTCTCACCTCTAGTGATCGACCATATAAGAAAGGCAAACTCCTGAGTGAATCACTCAATATCATGACCAACATGGCCACCAGCGGTCATATTGATCCTAAGCTCTATTTACTGTTCCTAGAAAACAGAATTTACAACAAATACGCAGAGCGATTCCTTGCTCCAAACCAACGATGCGAAGTTGATGAGACAAAACATATCAACAAAGTAAAAGAGTATATTCGCTCACTTTTTTAAACCGTTACTGACAAGGTTTAGCGCTTAACTATTGGCTGTAAACCCAACACCGAGCTCTCTTTGGAGTTGCTCGTTGGCTTGGCTGCTTGCCCATCTTTACTACGCTTTTTAGCTAACAAGGTATTGGTGATGCTCGCCACGACAATGAGGTTAATGCCAATCATCTGCTGAGTAGAAAACACATCATCAAAGAATAACCCCTGCCATAACGCGCTAAACAACATGTTTGTAAAAATTAGAGGTGCCAACTGGGAACCGCTATCTGCCAGCTTATACGCTTTGGAACGGAAGATTTGGGTATTGATGGTAAACAGTGCAAGGCCGAAAGCTACGAGAGCAATCCAGCGTAAATCATCAAAAGACAGTAACGCCGACAAGGTTCCTTTCTCTGCACTTTCAAGCACATCAGGCACCGCAGAAACTGAAGTAAACACCACCATTGGAATCACAATGATTGCCGCGACTAAGAAGGTCCACGCATTGAGCTCTGCTGGCGAAAGGCTGGTTTTAGACGCCCGGTACAAGCTCACTTGCGAGCCTGAATTAAACATGCCCGCCATTAAACCAAGCAGCAGTGCTGGTCTAAAGAACTCTGAGCCAAATTCAAACTGCGACCAATCCCCTGCCATCATCACTACACCAACAAAGGTGACAACTAAACACACTATCGTCGTTGTACGAATCTTGGTTCTAAATATTAACTTTTCTAACAATGGAATAAACAGAGGACCAGTGCTGAACAACACTACCCCTTCAACAAGCGTTAAGGTTTGCAGTGAAGTAAGGAAACACCACTGACACGCCACCATAAAGATCGCCCGCATCACCAAAGGTTTCCACATTTCTCGTGTCGGCTTGCTGATTTTGTAAAAGGTCAGAAAAAGAAATAAGAACAGACTGGGTAAAAAAAACCGCACAAAACTGAGTAACGAAGTGGGCATCACTTCAGATAGATATTTGGCCATTAAGCCACTTAAAGACAAACTGAACGTCGACAACAACATGAAAGTCGTTGCCTTGGTAATATCAGACATAATTATCACCTCCTATTACACCCATTTTAGTGGCGTGACGTGATGAAAAATAGCGAGTAATATTAACCATAACTGTAAGGAAAACTTACCAATGAAAAAACTCGTTCCGCTTAAATCCGTTTACGCTTTCATTGCCGTTGCTGAAACTGGCAGCATGACTGACGCCGCGCGGGTGTTGTATGTCAGTCACTCAGCGGTAAGCCAATCCATAAAGTCGTTAGAACAACTGGTCAACAAGCCTTTGTTTCAACGAGTCGGCCGTCGTGTTGTTCTTAATGCCGCAGGTAAGCGTTATTACCGCAAAGTCGCGCCCGCACTTGAGCAAGTGATAGAGGCGACCGAAGAGCTTGCCAGAACACCTAACGACCACCGCATTACCCTCAACATGGTCAATTCACTCGCGATGCACTGGTGGATTCCCCGCGTCCCCGATTTCCAAGCTTTTTCTCCCTCACTTGATATCCGTATTTCCACCTTAACTGGCCCTTTTGATCTAGAGCAGGAAGGTGTCGATATTGCCCTTGTGCACGGCAAACCGAATGAATGGGATCAGTATTACAGCGAAAAGCTTGGCGATGATGATCTGGTCTTGGTATGCAGTCCAACTCTGCTAAAAAACCAGAGTGAGTTAAGCGTTCAACAACTCGTCAAACAAAACCCGACCATTGGTGTTTTTAACCTAAGGCGACAACACGACTGGCAGGTATGGTGCGACAATTACCAAATCCCACTGCCTACATTCCATAGCAATCTAACATTCGATGTCTCCATTCAAGCCGTGCAAGCTGCAATTCGCTCATTAGGCGTATTAGTAACGCATCGCTTGTTTGTGAAAGATGATATTAGCCACGGCATGCTGGTAGAGCTTGGCGATCCAGTAGCTAACCCGCACCAAGATTTCTACTTTGTTTGCCCGAAAAACAAATTAAAACAAGAAAGTGTGCTAAAACTGAGAACATGGTTGAGACATGAATTCACACGCTCAGAGACAATAATCAGCGGTGATATTCAGGAATAAAACTGCTCTAGCCCAACTACAGCTAGCCGTTATTCAGCTAGTTACAACGCATCTAACTTACAGAGGCCATTATGATTATTACCACTACACAATCTGTCGAAGGCAAACGCATTGTCGATTACAAAGGGGTTATTGCCGGAGAAGCTATCCTAGGGGTGAACGTGTTCAAAGATATGTTTTCGGGTATTCGTGACTTTGTGGGTGGACGTTCTGGTACCTACGAGAAAGAACTGGAAAAAGCACGTAACTACGCATTCAAAGAGTTAGAGCAGAAAGCGATTGAAGCGGGTGCCAACGCAGTGGTAGGCGTAGATATTGATTACGAAGTACTTGGCACAGGCAATGGTATGCTGATGGTTTCAGCAAGCGGCACAGCAGTGGTTGTGGCTTAGTTGAATCACTCGCTAAATCGTGTGATTACCTAGAAAAAACGCCCCTTAGCTAAATCGTTAGCTAAGGGGCGTTATTGTATTCGTTGGACAACTTAGGCTTGAATAGCTCTAACTTGCACGACCTGCTGGCTCAGAGATCATGGCATCAAAAGAGGCCATTCGAGCCAAAAATTCTTTCCTATCTTTAGGCATAATTGAGCTTGCCATCGGTAAGTTAGCCTTCATCGCATCGACTGCTCGACCACGAACCAATACCTCAAAGTGCAAATGAGGACCTGTGATACGGCCAGTTGCACCTGATAACGCGATTTTCTGACCTCGCTTAATTTGCTGACCTTTCTTTACGAGGAAGCGGCTCAAGTGAAGATAACGTGTCGTGTATACGCTGTTATGTTCAATCACCAAGTATTTCCCGGCATAAGGGTGGTCACGAAGCGCCACAACACGGCCATCACCCGTTGAGTATACGGGTGCGCCCACAGGCGTCGCAAAGTCAGTACCATTGTGTGGCGAAATACGCCCTGTCACTGGGTGTCTTCGTTTAGGGTTGAACGATGAGGTAATTCTTCGGAATTTTCTATCTACAGGGTATCTATCGAAAGCTTGCTCTAGGCTATTACCCTCTCTGTCGTAGAAAAGACCATCAGGCGCAAGAAACGCCGCCACTTCTCGGTTTCTTAATTGAATTGAGATACCTTGAACTTCTGTTTTGCCCGTTAAATGATCATTCGTGTACTGCTCTTTGACCAGTACATTAAAGCTGTCACCTGCTCTTAGTTCACGAGTGAAGTTAACTTTATCTTTCAACGTGCGAGTAATATTGGCTATCTGAGCTGTCGTAAGCCCCGCTTTGTATGCAGATGTTGAAAAGCTACCATGAACACTGCCCGCGTAGAGTTTTTCCTTCCATTCACCAGGCATTTCATGAAATTGGTAGTTAAAGCTTCCATCATCATTTTTCGTAAAGACAGCTTGTTCTACGAGACTTTCATGGAAAATGAGCTCTACGAGTTGTTTGGAGTCACTATCCAACAGCAACTCTAGATGGTCACCAGGCTTTATTGTGTCGAGTTTCAAAGATTCAAGATCCGCTTCCATGACCTTGTGAACCGTTTCATAAGGCAGATTCCACGATTCGAATATATTACTGAGGGTATCCCCAACCTTCACAAAGTAGTGAATTTTGATCATTGAGTTCGAATTGATTTGTGGCGGCGCCTGCTCCTTACCGTCCGTGTGCAGTTCTTGATAAGGCGTGACTTTTATTGAGATTTCTTTTTCTGGTTCAGGATGAAAAGAGAGCAAAGCAGCAAGGGAAAATGCGCTGATGGCAATAACGATCAGGCCAATACGGAGGAACTTCATAAAATACTTAGCGGTTATAACGAGGAACTTAGAAAGTGTTATAACATAACAATTCATTCAAAGAAATAAATGAAATGTAAGAAACCGCAGCGCGATTGGCGTGAAAATATGGTGGGCATGCAAGGCCCACCATCTTAGTTAACACTACTCTTTATCTAGTATTATTCTTCAAGAAGTGCTTCGAAGCGTTCTAAGCCACGCAGCATCTCAAAGTCAGGTTCATCAGCCAATAACTCCCGCATTGAACCACTGGCTTCGATAGAGCGCTCTAAGTCATCGATCGCTTGGCCTTCAGCACCTAACCTTGCGTAAGCACAAGCACGTTGATACAAGGCGTGAGCATTTTGATCGTCCACTTCCAACACGCGATTACATAAGCTCATCGCCCAGTGGTATTCCTGCATGTCCATTGCGGCATCGGCTTTGTAAGTTAGTGCTTCCAAATCACCCGGGCGAACTTTTAAGATCTCATCGTAGATTTCAATTTTCTGCTCGGCGGTTTGAGCATTCTGAGCCCTCAACCATAAATTATGAATTTCATTGATGATTTCGATTTCTCGGTTGTTCTCTGAGATGATTCGAGTCTTACGCTTAAGATCCCTTTCAAGAACGTTAAACTTCTTCTCATAATCTTGGGCTATGTCGTTGAGTCGTCGGTCAGCCATCTCTTTGGTGGTGTGTTTCAACTCTTTGAGTGATTGCCAACCCACCAATGCAATTAGGGAGGCAACACCGGCAATAATGTAGAAGAAGTAGGTTACGGTTACATTGGCGTAATTCAGAGACTTGTCTGCCACAGTCAGTTCCCGGTCAGTCATCTGAATGGTCAAGCGTCTTTCAAGATCTTGCTGTTCCATTCGTAGTTGCTTCAGCTCATCCAAGATATAGCGCTCCATCAGCGGTCTATCCAAATACTCTTGTTCAGAGTACTTAACCTCTTCGCTTGCAAAACTCATCGCGCTGAACACCGAGATAACTGCAATCAATAAGATTCGAAGCATTATACATTCCTTATATATTTATCTTTAGACTAACTGTATCTCGTAATAAGCATACAAGCTAGGAAGTCGACAATTTTGCCATGTCCATATTGGAATTAACACTCTAAAACATCATTGATAATTATAAAACACCTGAAGCAACATCATTAATTTCTAAATTATAAAAATACCGCGTAATACTGTTCTATATAATTAATTCGCGATGCGAATATACCAAAAATTGATTTATTGCATCGAGATGAATCTTATATTAATAACGATCAGAGCGAGGTTAATTTGAATAATCCACGATACGATTTATTAAGCCGTGTACTGCACTGGGTAATGGCTTCTGTAATCATCTACGCAACAATAGCAGGGTATGTGATGCACTATGTCACCAGCCATCCAGAGCTGTTTTCTTTTTTGTCAGTGCTCAACATGTCATTGGCGACCGTTGCGACACCGCTGCTCGTGGTGCGTTATATCTGGAGCCACTTTCGCTCATCGCCAAACATGCCAACCTCTGTGCCTGAAGGGCAAAAATGTGTAGCTAAGCTTGCACATTCTTTGATGTACCTTGTGATGTTTATGGTTTTCAGCACCGGTTACTTAATGCTAAAGGAGCCGTACTCTTTATTTTGGCTAGTGGGCGTAAATAACCTAATTACCAACTCTGCAATCAACGGCTTCTTTTTCTATCTACATCGTGCCAGTTGTATTGTCCTCGCCTGTTTAATTGTGCTGCATATCAGTGCCGCCCTTAAACACCACTTTGTCTCTAAGAACTATGTATTGAAGATGATGCTCTAGAATCAGAGAACTCAGGACGGTTTACACAAACAAAAAAGCCATAGCATGTTCGCTATGGCTTTCTTATTTCAATTCGCTTACTTGGTTTGGGTATCAAGCATCACTTGCCAGTATTCACATTTTGCCAAGAACTCTTTTAAATAAAGTTCTGGGTTAGCAAGCTTCTCGCCGCCTTTAACATCGGCGCCAGTCACTCGCCAAAAGCCTCGAGTTACCAAGTTTCGATGATAAATAAAATCGTTAAGTTCATTTGTCTTCAAAGGAAGCTGCTCACCAAACGTCTGTTCGTATAGGCTCAACGTAGAGGCTTGTTCACTTGAGGTCTCCCTTAAAAAGGTATCCAGATCCAAACCTAATGACTGTTGCTGCTCTTTTGATAATGCTTTAGTTAATTTAGAGATCACAGTAAACAGCGCCAGTTCTACTTTTTGTGATGCTAATAACGACGCACCCAAAAGTGCATGTTCATTGGATACGTGTTGCTCTGTTGATGAAACGGTAGCTGTTGTCACTGTGTTAACCTCAAATAGTCATAATGGATGTTAGGGAGCGATTCCAATTACGCGCTTTTGCTAAACTGGATTTGTTCAGCATCAACAATCATAAAGCCAGTTGCGTCTTCGCTCTTCTCTACTTTTACTAAACCTTTAAAGCCTATTTGCGACAACTTTTTCGCAAGGTGCTCTGGCGCTGTTTCAAAAACAACCGTCATAAAAGGTAAGTGCTCTGCGTCAACAAAGCCATGCTCGTTAAACAGTTCCATTGCTTGAGATAAATGGTCTGAGTCGGTTAATTCAATAATTTCTACAACTTCTTCCAACAACATTTTCGATTCCATATTCGCCAGAAAGTGACTGACACAAGCACTTACGTTTTGCTCGCATACATCCCGATGCCCGAAGACACCCCTTTAGTAGTAGGGGGATCATAACATATTAATAATCGAAAAATATGTTTAATTTCCCTAACCCATTGGGAATATTAGAAAACAATAGAAACTGGTGAAGCATAGACAAGACCAATTCGTCTTATTGAAAGCAACAGCCTGATTTTGGGCAATTAGGCTAACGTAGCTTGAGAATCGCCCGTTTCTACAATCGATTCTTGTAACAAGCCAGCATAAATACCATTGTGCGCCACCAGTTGTTGATGATTACCTTGCTCAACAATTTCACCCTTTTCCAACACCAAAATGGTGTCTGAGTGACGAACAGTACTCAAACGGTGGGCAATCGCAATCACGGTTTTCTCTTTGAACAGACGCTGCATCGCTTTTTGAATGAGATCCTCGGTAATCGAATCTACCGAGCTGGTTGCCTCATCTAGCATCATCAGTTGTCCACCTTGGGCGACAGCTCTAGCGAACGAAATCAGCTGCGTCTGCCCTACCGATAAGTTTGCCCCGTTCTTATCTAGTTGGAAGCCATAGCCTTGAGGCAGTTGTTCAATAAACTTATCGGCATAAACATAACGCGCCGCCTGCTCAATCTCGGTACTTGATAAATGTTCTTTACCTAGTGCGATATTGAACGCAATCGTCTCTTCGAATAAATGCACATCTTGCATCATCATCGAGAACAAATGTGTCGAGTCTTCACTAGAGATCTGCGACAGCTCAATGCCATTCAGCAGTATGCTGCCTTCATAGTCTTGGTAGGTTTTCGAGATCAAACGCAGAATCGTTGACTTACCTGAGCCTGTAGAGCCCACCAGTGCGATTTGATGCCCTTTCTCCAATACAAACGAAACATTCTTTAGAACGTACGGAGCATCATCTTTGTAGCGGAAGCTTACGTTCTTAAACTCAAGGCTTTCAAACTGCTCTAACGGTTTAGCAACCTTCTCTGATGGCAGCAGGTTGCGCCCCTCTTCTTCGGTCGGTTCAACAAACAGCTCTTCGATATGGTCGAACGCGGCAAATGAGCTCTGAATCGAAGTAATCTGTGAGGTGAAGTCTCGAATCGGTACGAACACTTTTTCTAAGGTGTTGATGAACGCAATCAGCACACCCAAGGTGAGCACCCCTTCTATCACTTGCTCAGAACCGTACCAAATCATTACCGCGATGGTGATGGATGTAATACCAGAAATGAATGAGAACAGAATAGCGTCGTATTTATTGATCTTTTTCTGCGCTCTCAAAAACTCGTCGGTATAGCCTTGGTAACGTTGTTCGACTTGCTCTTCTGCTCGGTACATCTGTACGGTTTTCATACCAAACAGCACTTCTTGCAAGAAGCCAATACCTTGAGCCAGTGACGAACGAGTCACCTTATACAGAGCACGAAGTCGATTTCGAACATGTACAGTCAGATACATGACCGGAGGCATGATGATCAATACGATCAGCGTCAGCTTCCAATCAATTAAGAACATCATGACCAGCAGCGCAATGGTGTTAATGCTGTCTTTTACCAAACCGACAACCGACTGAACAAACGTCTCACCGATGGTTTCTAAATCACTGGTTAGACGCGAGAGCGTGACACCGATTGGTGTATTGTCAAAGTAACTGCGTGGCAATTTCAAAACACGAGCAAACAGAACTGAGCGCATGTCAGTAATCGTGTATTGACCTGTTTTACGTAGGTTATATGCGTAAGTGGTATCCACTACATAACTGACGATTAGTACAGCAACGAGGTAGAAAACGTATTCTAACAGCCCGTCCATATCACCATGACTCAACTGAACGTCGATCACTTGAATAATCAACCATGGGAACAACAAGCTTGTGATGACAGAAAGCGGAAGCATCGCAATGCCCAAAATCGCCGAGCCTTTGTATTTCTTAGCAAACTTAAAGAAATGCTTGAGGTACTTGAGGTCAACACCTTTTAACATGCTGCTGCCTCCGTTTCATTTTGCTGTAGTAGCCATGTCTCGTAGTAGTAATCGCAAGTTTTCAGTAGGGTTTTATGGTCGCCCTTAGCAATCACTTTTCCTTCATTCAACACGATAACTTCATCCATGTATTCAAGTGCATTAACACGATGTGAGACAACAAGAACCGACTGATTTTCCAATCGCTTAAATAGGCCTTCTAAGATTTTTCTCTCAGTCTCGTAGTCAACGGCAGACAGAACGTTATCCATAATGATGAGATCGGTTGGTTGTAATAGAGCACGAGCAATGCTCAAGCGCTGTTTTTGCCCCCCTGACAACATAATGCCCTTCTCACCGACTAAGGTTTGGTCACCTTGCTCAAAGCGCGTCACATCACCGGCTAATTGGCTAAGCTCTAACACTTCATCAACCTGGCTTTTTGCTAGCTCGGTATCGCCGCTACCAAAACGAATATTCGCTTCAACAGTTGCTGAAAACAAATACGGGTCTTGGGTGACGGTTTTAACGTAACGACGTAAATCGCTACGCGAGAAGCTAGTGATATCTCTATCACCAAGCAGTACTGAACCTTGTGGAGTGTCTAAGTGATGGTTCAAACAGTTCACCAACGTCGTTTTGCCCGCACCGATTCCGCCTAACACTCCGACTTTCTTCCCTGCTGGAATATCAAAACTGATGTCATCGAGAATCAGACGCTCTTCACCCGGGTAGCTAAAGCTTAGGTTACGCACGGAGAACGTTTTTCCTTTAAGCGATTTCACATCGAGCTCAGAAAGCTTCTGCTCATCCAACTCTGGGATTTGGGCATTAAGAATAGTTTGTGCGCTTTGAATACCGACCATACCGCGCTGATAAATCGTCGCGATTCGTCCTAATTGCATAAGCGGCATGGCGAGCAAAACTGAGTAAGTTAGGAATGCTGTGATTTCACCTAGGGTCAGTTCCTGTCTCATCAACATAAAACCACCTAGACCTATAATAATGATTTTCATTAGGTCATTGGCGTAATCGAGAACCGGCATAAAGAAGACTTGGATACGCGTGATTTTAAGGCGACATTCAAGTAACAGCTGATTCAGCTTCTCAGTCTCCGCTTTTACCCAAGGTGACATCTGCTGGCTTTTAATCAGATCAATCCCAGACAGATAACTCATCAGTTGTGCAGACAAGTTTTGCAGTCGCTTCATATGCTCTAGATGGAGCGTTTTCATGCGCTTAAAGCCCACTCGGAAAATCACGAAAGCGATTGAAATCGGAATGATCGAATACAGGGTTAGTTCTGGCGATATACGCCACATGTATAGCGGCGTTAGCGATAGAGCGAGCAACGCATTAAAGAATTGCAGAAAGCCAACACCAAACATCAAACGAATACCACTTAGGTCATTGTTAATGATTGAGATTAAACGGCCAGAAGCAAAGCGCTCGTGAAAGCTGTTTGGCAAGCGATTCAGTTTTTGTAGAAGAGTGGTCTTAAGTGAAGCTTCTGTAATTCGCCCGGGGTTAAGCGCGTAAATGCGAGACAGAATCCTAACAACGACCATAGCAACCGACATACCAACAACGATCCACACATAGGACTGCAACTGTTGATGTCCACTTGAAGAGGCGTCATCAATCAGGTCTATTGCCAATTGAATATAACGAGGGATTTCTACTTGTAACCAGTTAACGAGAAAAATGAACACAACCGCAAGTAAGTACGAGGTGCGATTCATGCGCAAGTAATGGGCAATAAACTGTCTTTTATTCATAACATTCTTTATTGAGGGCAGGCGTATAGCTATTTGGTGATTTTGCTTAAAAAGCACTTCACGATATGGCAAAGATACATCAAAAACACTTAGTTGACAATATCAACCATATTCAATAATTCGTCATCGCTATTCATTTTTCGTATTGTAGAAACAACTTTGCCGCCAAATAATGGCGGCAAAGGTATTAGAAGTGATAATTAAAAGCTAAGGCTCCAATCCAGTACTGACTTTAAAGAAGCACATCCACTTTATCATTTTCAATATTATATGAGCTCTTCACTTCACTGCCCAATGCTGATGGGTACCACACCTCGACCCAAACTTTATCAACATGGTTTGGCAACAGTAGCGTTGTTGAAAAATCAGTGTCTTCATTGATAGGCATTCTTAGCACCTGAGATGTGTAGTCGACCACGTCCCCATCAAACTCAGTGTACAAGCTCATAAAGCCCCGCGAACTTTGTGAACTTGCGACATCGACCGTCACAGCGACTTCCCTCTCAGTTGAGAAATCAAAGCCTTCCGGTATGGTCAGCTCGAACGAGCTCAACACTTGTGCCGCAGGCGCGACGCTAGACGTCACTGTGTTATTAGCAGATGACGAGTTGCCTGATGAAGAATCATCCGCTGGTGGGACAGAGCTTGGAGCTGATGTGGTAGAGCCTCCACCACCACCGCCTCCGCCACACGCTGCAAGGAAGACAAGAGTCACACTACTTAGCATTAGTTTTGATAGTTTCATAAATCCTCCTTGATTAATCTTCAGTAGACCAAGTTTTGTCTGAGTTAGGGTTTAGATACCAAGTCGGTTTAGAAGAACCGCCAGACGTCGCCCATTCTGCAAAGTCTGGGAACGCTTCACTGATATCAATGTACTCGGATGGGTGATTCCAAGGAGATGAAATCAAAATACCCCAAGGCATGTTTTGCGTAGTTCGGTAGTATTTTCCACTATCTGGGTCTGAATCATCTTGTGCCACACCGTAAAAGTCGCTTACTAACGTACCACGTGACGTTGGTGGAAGATCCGCTGTATGAATTTCAAGATCTTTACCCGGAGAGCCAGTAAAACTTGAGCCATGGTAATAGCCTTCACCTGGACCAAAGATGAACGGGTCGAAACCACTCAATGGTAGCAGTGAACTTACCGTTGGTTGATCGTCGTCGTTAAACGGTAGTGAGATACTGAACGTCATTTGGTCAGACTCAAGAGATGGGTTACAAGATGGGTTGGTACGGTGGAACATACACTCATCGTTAATCGGGATATCATTTTTCAAGTTCAACGAAGCGACAACAACAAGGTCACCTCCTGGCGATGCAACCGATTTATCTTCGCCCGTAAACGGTGAGATATTCACACGAGTTGCGCCGTTTTTCTGCACTCTGGCGGTCTGCAAGTCGACATCCGACTCATCAAAGCCACTCAATTTCCAACCTAAGCCGTTACCATAAGAGGCACCGTAGGCCATGATGCTACCGCTGATATCCATACGCAATACAGCATCGTCTTTACTCAGAATGGTGGTTCGGTAATAAACAACAACATCGTTTAAATCGAAGTCACCAACTTCAGGCCAGTTATCTTCGAACGCTGCAGTGTAGTAGTTAGAGTGCTGAATTGTGGTTCCCGGATCAGTCACGTTGAACACGTAATCCTCGACTTCCCCGTCACCAACGTAACCATCACTTGGGATGTTAGGGCTGCTCGCTAGACGGAAACGTGTTTGTACAGTCCCCACACTCGCATCATCAGCCACTCGAATTGGAACTACTTGGCCCCCTTCAACAACCGAATGATTTTTCAAGATTTGTTCATCATCATCGAAAGTACCACTCAAGTCCCAGTCAGCCCAAGCTTGTAGGTAACCATTACCCACAACGTTAACGTTGATGAGACTATCCAACCCAATTTCTAAGTTAGTAAGTAGCGTAATACCGTCGTCATCATTCCCGTCAACATCCAAGTCATCACCGTTTGATAAGGCGCCCGGTTGTCCGTCAGAGTCTGTATCGATACTGGCCCCTAGATAAAGCGTTGAAGAGACAGCATGTTCAGCACCATTGCTTGCTTGTAACGTTCCATAAGTGTCCGGCGCATCACCAAAATCAGACTCGTCAGAACTCTCAATTGGCGTAGTAAAGCCACTTAAGTCCCAGTTACCATCAAACGCTGAAAAGATTGGGTTAGGGAAACCACTGCCACTCGTAGTAACAGTTTCAAACTGAAGCGTAACAATAGAGGTATTTTTGTAGGTAAACTTAACCGCACCTGACGTATCCGTTTCAGAATAATTGGTGCCTGGTCCGGTGAAGAGGACTGAATTGCCATCAGCACTCTCTTCGGCGGTCAAGCTGGCACTTGCACTCCCCAATTGATAGCTGAAAAAGCCTTCACTTTTAAATACTCGTACTTGCTCTGACTGAACGGGCTCGCCATCAATGTCATAACCGATCATTTCAAATTCAGGAATAGTGTAAGGGACCGAGAAAGTACCTGACAGACCATCTGTTCCGTCAAAGAACTCAAAGGTATAAATCAAACCTGCAGAACCGGCAGAGTTAGTCTGATAGAGGAATCCAATATCACCAGAGGGCTGAGTTGAGCCTTCTTTGTAATTAGGTGCATGAAACACAAATGTCGCATCACCAAATACGCTACTGGATACCTTAGCATCAATAGTCTTTCCATCGTGTGTACCGACATTTAGGAAATGCATGGAGGCGCCATCGTAGGTTGGCCCCGCCCAACCACTACTTCCGTTCGTTGACTCTATGTGGTTTGAAAAATCCAAATCCACGATGGTTGCGTGGACTGGGACGCTAACTATTGCGCCAATGAGATAGATAATTTGCTTGTATTTCATAGTAAACCTCGACTTATTCTTCGCTTGGGCGATTTCCTTGAAAAGTACGTAAACTCTGAACGGCAAAGCTAAATAAATGTCTCCCTAAAATCTGATGCTACGAGACAAAGGATGTCTACTTTTTTATTTTGGTGCCGACAAAACGAGTTGCATAAGAGATAAAAGCAAGAGGGAAGCCAAGTTTTTGAACACTTAGAAAATAAACATAACAACATGAAAGTATTAGTTTATTTTTCTAAACACTCCTTAGGCTCTGGACCAAATAAACACTATATTCAAAATAGGAATCAATTTGATGAATGAAGTGACTCAATTTGACAGCTTGTCTTTAATTGGAGTGTGAGAAGTAGACTCCAAGTGAATAAACATGTCGTTTAAACAGAAGGAAGCGGCGTGAAACTAGAGAAATAATGGCTGTTGGCTTTAAGAAAAGTTAGATGGCTGAAAGCGATAACAATGAACTGTTTAAATACGGGGGAAATTAAACAGTTCAAAGGTCGTTGTCGGCTGCACTTCAGTTACAGCTGAACAATTAATTCTGTGCAATGACTGCAGTATGAGGTTTGGTGAGGTTAAAGCATTTCTTTGGCAATCAAATGCAGCAAAAAGGTTTCACGTTCAATACTCATGCCCTTTTTAGGGCTCTCAGCCATGGTCTTCTCGTTATGAGCGATCGCTTCATGAATATTCATCCACACCGGTTTCATCCCGTTTTTCACTTCATAATCTTCGTAAGCTGTTTCACCAAGATCACGATCAATCTTGCATGAATAGCAGTAAGAAATCATGTGCATCATGTCTGCATCGTCTTTGTACCAAGGACGAAACTCTTCAAAAATACCGAACGGCTTGATGCTATGGATATTCTTCGCGCCAGTCTCTTCTTCGAGCTCACGAACCATACCTGCGATCACATCTTCCCCTTCATCCAAACCACCACCAGGAATGGTGTAGTCGTGATAACGCTCTGTATACAGCATCAGAATGTCTTCACCATCTAACACAATGGCACGGGCAGCATTGCGCTTATAGACCGTTTTATTGTCTAGATGGTCGATATCAGGGTGAATGGTTGTTTTTAGGTGTCTCATGATTCTGACTGCTCTACTGAATTTGGCGGCATCATATCATAATCATCAATAGATTCGAGGCTCACAACCGCCAACAAGAACTAATCGGACGGGGATATTCCAACGGTAACTTGAATCCACTTAGCTTGATCTAACACTCAAAAAGTCGTTAAACATGAAGAAATATCAACCTATTTCAATATCTTGACCAAATTAGGACAACCTTTTCTGAAATCTAAAATATACTCATTTCATAGAGCTTCTCATTTGGTTCTGTAGAACTTAACGCATTCAATTATAGAGTTATCACGTAGGAGATAAGCATGAAGAAAATTGGTTTGATGGCTGTATGTGCCGTTGTATTAGGCGGTTGTGCAAACGACTATGCGGAATATAGCGAAGGCCAACGTGTTTCAGTCGCTAACCCAGCAGCGGTTTATTGTGTTCAACAGGACGGTGAATTAGATACGGTTACTGAAAACAATCAGCGCACAACTTACTGTGTATTCGATGACGGCGAGCGCATTGAACAGTGGGAGTACTACCGCAATAACCATGAGCAAGAAACTGAAAAGTAATCACTTCTATTACAAGTTTCCAATCTCAAAGCTGTAAAATCCTCCCCCTAAAAACTCAATTATGTTACGTAGACTGTCTGCCATAAGGCAGCGGTTTACCGTACATACACACCAATTGAACACTGTTTTATTTCTGACGCAGCTCTGACATTAGCCTAACCTACACCGATAGAATGCCCGCCTGTTACAAAATTTTACACATAGAATTATTATGAAAAGCCAATCAAAAACGAAAGAACAAACTCAAATGTCATTTGAACTGCCAGAGTTCACCCTTTCTCAGTCGACATCCCAAGTGATCTACAAACGCTGCCAAACCGCTCTCATTGTTTTAGCGATTGGTATTGTCGCAAACCTTGCGCTTCGAATTGATTTCGTATTGTTGAATGGCAATGTTGGTGAGATCTCGGTGACCGAGATGCTGCAGCAGTTACTGCTTATTATCTCGTCTGGGTCCTTTGCTTATCTAGCAAGAGAGAAGCGCGAAGTTAAGCATGCAGCTATGCTCATCAGTGCATTTTTCGGTGTGATGTTTATTCGTGAAATGGACTTTTGGTTCGACAAGATTGTACATGGCGCTTGGGTTGTTCCTGCCCTATTGGTTGCTGGTAGCGCAATCTTCTATGCGATTAAAAATGGTAAACGAACCATTGATCAACTTGCGCTTATTCTTGCTTCCCCACACATGAATTTGCTAGTGACTGGCGTGATGCTTCTGTTGGTGTTCTCGCGCCTATTTGGCATGGGCAGCTTCTGGCACAATGTTATGGGCGATGATTACGTTCGAGCGGTTAAAAATATCGCTGAAGAAGGCACTGAGCTTCTAGCTTACTGTCTGATTGCCTTTGCTAGTTTAAAGACCGTTATTGGCATCACGAGAAAGAAATGATCACCTATCGCCACCAGCGATGTGTGTGAGCGGATTCTGGATCTAAATAACGATTCAATAAAGTCAGGTTAGTATCTAGTAGAGCTAGGTATTCCCTGACTTTTTTTATATCCGTACCTACTGGAGTACCTCGAATACAGCCTTCCAATACCGGAAGCAGACTTTCCACAATACTAAACTTAGGTGAACTTCCGACTAAGCCTTTTGCTTTCGCCAAGGCTTCCAAGGAAAGCCTTTCTGGCTCCGACCTCACCATCTTCAAATCTCGCTTAAACGCTCCGGCACATACTCCTTCGAGATACACTCGGTACATTGTAAGCACATCCATCAATAAAAACAGCTGACCTTGAGTCGTTTGGTGAGGATATGGGACTGCAACATGAGCCTCCAACTTGCGATCTATCTGCAGTTCTACGCCAAGCGCCGAACACTTTTCAACGAGAACTTTGAGCAAACCTTGCTCGTCCATTAGCGTTTGAATCTCAAAGATTCGTTGCAAGTGATAGTCATTCGACACAAACGTTATCTTTACACCTTGCCCACGAGTAAACAGACCACTCTCTATCATCTCAGCAGCTAAATTTTGGATGTTTTCTACAGTATTGGTTGAATGCTGCTCTAATAAAATCGCTCCCAGAGTAAACGGGACTTCGCGGAGGCTTTCCAACTCTCGAAAGTATCGGTGCATCGCATCGGCTTCCGAAACACTCTGCCCTTTGGTTACCCCACCACAAAAAGCGACCGCTGTAGACGAGCGACGCTCTGCGTTCAAGGACTCCGCCAGATACTTCACCAAAGCATCAACTCGACTGATTCCTTCCTCAGTCAATTCATTCTCATTAAGCCGTTTACCCAGCACAATAAGGAGGTTATTAATGCTCATTTTATGTTCAAGTCTCGTTTTGGGGATTAGATGGAGTGAATTATGTATACAATACTTGTGAACAAAAGTATTTTGAAATTCTTATAAGTTGCTCGCAATAATGCTCACTATTGCAAAGCAACACAATAAGGTACTCGACAATCAAAGTGCAGCTTAAAAGCACAATAGCACGATCATAGGGTCCACAGGGCTACGCTGGTTAGCGTTAGTTTTAAACAGAGAACGCTTTCACACATATAAGTGAAACGAACAAAATACAAATTTTACACAGAGTTCGTCCATCGAACCGTCTTCACAGGAAGTTACTATGCTGTCTATTTTTGATATCTACAAAATTGGGGTTGGGCCGTCCAGCTCCCACACAAATGGACCAATGATCGCTGGGTTTAACTTTACCCAAAAAATTGATGCTCAGCTTAAGCAAGTGAAGCGTATTCAAATCGACTTATACGGCTCGTTATCATTAACGGGTATTGGTCACCACACAGACAGAGCGACCTTGTTAGGTTTGCTAGGTAACCGCCCCGACACCATTAAAATTACCAGTGCTAACCAAGCAATGCGTAAGGCGATTGAAGACAAATCTCTACTGGTGAGCGGTAACCATGAAATTCATTTCGATGTAGAAAGCGACCTGCTCTTCCACAAAACCAACCTTCCGCTGCATGAAAATGGCATGACTATCTCTGCATTTGACGCAAGCGGTAGCCTTCTGGATATGGAAACCTACTACTCGATTGGTGGTGGCTTTATCGCAACCGCTGATGAGCTACAAAACGGCAAACAGGAAGCAGAAACACAAGTTGAGTTCCCTTTCTCTTCTGCTGACCAGTTGCTTGAACTCTCAGAACAACAAGGACTTAGCCTTGGTGGCTTAATCCTGCGCAATGAAGTTTCATTCCAAGATATGGATGTGATTGACCAGAAAGCCGACCAAATTTGGAAGGTGATGTCATTGTGCATGCAGCGTGGTTTTGACACCGAAGGCATTCTTGATGGCGGTCTAGAAGTCACTCGTCGAGCACCAGCTCTTTTGAAAAAGCTTGAGGCGAATGCTTCGATTGAAAACGATCCAATGGAGATCATGGATTGGATTAACCTATTTGCCTTTGCTGTAAGTGAAGAAAACGCAGCGGGTGGCCAAGTGGTAACATCTCCAACCAATGGTGCGGCTGGCGTTATTCCTGCGGTATTAATGTACTACCATCGTTTCATTAAAGAGCTAGACACCAAGCAGTTGAAAGACTTCTTGGCAGTCTCTGGCGCTATCGGCATCCTATACAAAACCAATGCTTCAATTTCTGGAGCAGAAGTAGGTTGTCAGGGTGAGGTTGGCGTATCTTCATCAATGGCTGCTGCTGGCTTAACCGCTTTGCGCGGTGGCAGCAACGAGCAAATCTGTATCGCAGCTGAAATCGCAATGGAGCATTCTCTAGGCATGACATGCGATCCGATCGGCGGGCTTGTTCAGGTGCCATGTATCGAGCGTAACGCAATGGGTGCAATGAAAGCCATCAACGCATCACGTATGGCTCTAAAACGCACCAGCAAGTGTCTTATCTCGTTAGACAAGGTTATCGCAACCATGTACCAAACAGGTAAAGACATGAACAAGAAGTACCGTGAAACGTCTTTAGGTGGTTTAGCGGTGATCCACATGGCGCCACCGTGTGAATAGCTAGATGCGATGAATAGTCGAGATACAGAGAATAGTTGAAACGCAATACATCGTTGACACGCACAATGAGAAATCGCCTCACTCAGAACCGTTATTGTAAACTTAGTTTTCGATATCCAAACAAAAGCCAGCCACCAAGCTGGCTTTTTTATTGGCTAAAATCCAACAGCCAATTGAAAGTGATACTCACTTGAACATTTTACAAGATGACCAATGTTAACTTTTCCTTTATCCGTTCATTACTTAGCCACAAATGAAGGTAGTTAAATTTCTCACAGTTATGCATCCATTATCAAAATCTAACATTGCAAATTTCATTCATGAGAAATATCAATGCACTCATAAGAAAAGGTATATCGAGTAAAGTTCTGTTTGGGATGCATGTTTCATTTTATGTATTGCTAGTGATGGTATTATAATTAGGTTATTACACTACATCTTAATACCAATGTGAGAATAAAATAATGTGGAATAGATTAAACAAATCAATGATGTTCTGCCAAATGATGTTTGGACTTTCGTTCTATGGCGTCATGGTGATCTTGACTCGTTTCTTCCTTGAAGATCTTAACTACAATGAAGCCGACACAATGATGGTTGTTGGTGCTTTCTCTGCAATCGGACCGCTATTTGCTATTGCAGGTGGCTTTATCGCCGACAAGTTTTTAGGCGCTTACCGATCTTTAACCATTGCCTTCCTAGGGTTCGCAAGTGGTTACGTTCTACTGGTACTTGGTGCAGCAGCAACCAATGTTCCGATGGCATTATGTGGTATTGCGTTAGCAAGTTATGCACGTGGTTTGATGTCTCCTTCTTACCCAAGTCTTTACAAACGCACGTTCAAAACTCAAGAAGATTTTGAGAACTGCTACCCAATCAACTACTCAGTAAACAACATTGGCGCTCTACTAGGTCAATACCTGTTCCCAATGCTAGTGCTTGTTGTTGGTTTCCACGGTGGTTTCCTTCTTTCTGCTGTTCTAGCAGGCGCTGCGCTTCTAATGATGATCTTTGTTCGCAAGGGCCTTGTTGAAGCAAGTGCTGAAATCGATCAACAACCAGTAAGCACTAAAAACTGGGCAGCCTTCCTTGGCCTTTCTGCAGCAATGATTGGCTTGGTATTCTTCATGTTCTCTAACATGGATATTGGCCAAAACATCGTATACGCAATTGGCGGTGCAGCGATCATCTACTTTGTCTCTTTGATGATGAAATCGAAGAAGTCAGACATGCTGAAAATGGGCACTATCTTAATCATCACATTCCTGACGACCTGTTTCTTCGTGTACTACGGCCAGATGATGACGTCGATGACTATGGTAGCAATCAACACCATGCGTGGTGACCTATTTGGCTTCATTCCTGTTGCACCAGAAGCGTCAATGGCGATGAACCCACTATGGTGTATGGTTGCGGGCCCTATCATCGCGGGTATCTTCTCTAACCTAGAAAAGAAAAACATTAACTTCTCTACGGCAACGAAAGTCGGTTTCTCATTCATTCTAACGGCTATCGCTTTCGGTATCCTAACAATGGCAGTGACCACAGTTGGTGATGACGTTCTGATTCGCCCTGAAGTATTCCTAGCGATTCACTTCTTCCTAGCATTTGGTGAAGTAATTGTTGGCTCTATGGTTGTAGCCTTCATCCTGTCAGTTGCACCTAAGCACATCGAGAACTTCTCAGTAAGCTTGTTCTCTGTTGCTATCGCACTATCGGGCATTGTTGGTGCCGTATTCTCAACGTCTATTGCACTAGAGAAAGGCCAAGAGATCACACAAGAGATCGTGCAAACGGTTTACGGTGATTACTTCCAAATGCTGACTGTTCTTGCAGTCGTGATGGTAGGTATCGCAATGGCTGCATCGTTCATTATTCGTAAGATGCTAGAAGCAGCGAAAGCCGCTGAAGAAACTATCGAACTAGAGCAAGCAAACAGCTAATTACTCTCACGTTCAACCGCTCTAACACATTAAGCCCTTTAGTTTTCTAAAGGGCTTTTTTTGGCGATGAGTTTGACCCACACAGATCGAGGAGTTCTGGCTAGATTGCATTTATGTAAATTGTAGTAAATGATAATTATTAGTATTGAGAGTTTTCTGGTTCAGGATTATGATGTCGAAATCAAAATCCAAGAGAGCCTTATATGAGCAAGCCTAGCCCTATCACATTAACCGTTACTCAAACCTTAACCATTACTCCAAACATGCAGCGTATAACACTTAGCGGTGAGGGATTAAGTAAATACCCAACAGAATGTGCCGGCGGCTACATCAAGCTTTTATTCTCGCCACTCGGCACCACAGATTTGAGCCAATTGAATGAAGGTGAGCGTCCTACCATGCGCACTTACACTATTCGTCAGTACAACCCAGTAGAGCAATTTATCGAAGTCGATTTCGTTCGCCACATCACTACAGATATGCAATGTGGTTTTGCTGCAAGATGGGCAATGAACGCACAAGTGGGTGATACTATTTCCGTGGCTGGTCCGGGTCTAATCCAAGGGCTAAACCTTGAGTCGGATTGGTTCTTCTTAGTCGCAGACATGACTTCACTCCCTGCGCTTTCCGCAAAAGTAAAATCACTTCCAGAGCACGCGAAAGGTCACGCTGTGGTTCAAATCAACTCAGCAGCAGACAAGCAAACTCTTGAAGCGTCTAAAGGCATCAAAATCACTTGGTTGATTGAAGATGAAACTGAAGAAACACTATCACAAACCGTTCGCAGCATAGAATGGTTAGACGGTCAGGTTTCAGTATGGACAGCATGTGAATTTGAAAGCATGCGCGAGCTAAGACAATACTTCCGCAACGAAAAAGAAGTCGCAAAAGAGAACATCTACATCAGCAGTTACTGGAAACGTGGCGTAACTGAAGATGGCCATAAAGTGCTGAAACAACAAGATGCTCAAGCTTTAGCGAACTAAAGATCATTGCTACAAAAGCACTTAAGCTAAAAGCACAAAAACAAATTGAAAACGCCCTTAACACATCATATCGTTAAGGGCGTTTTAGTTTTAATCCGATAAAGAGCAAAACCGGACTAAAAATTAAATACTCTCGCCTACTTCAATCTCATAGCCAAGATCCAACTTCGCAATCCACTCTTTATTACCTTTTAAACGCGCCACAACTTGTTCTGCGGCGACTTTACCAATTTGCTCCCTAGGTGTTACCACTGTCGCCAAACGAGGCGTCATCGCCACTGTAATGTCATGTCCGTGGAAACCGGCAATCGCCATCTGCTCTGGTACTTGAATACCACGACGTACACATTCGTAGAAAGCACCGATTGCTAAATCATCGTTGGTACAGAAAATACCATTCACTTGAGGGTGCTTCTCAAGTAATTCGCCAATCAGTTTTGCACCAAGAGTAAACGAGGAAGCGTCTTCCGTTTGCAGTGTCACGGGCGACTTGTCGGCTTCTTGCATCGCATGTTCGTAGCCCGCCATTTTTAAGCGAGTTCGCTCGTCCATACGTGCTGCTAAATAAGCAATATTGGTACGCCCTCGTTCGAGCATGGTTTTAGTCATAGCCCTAGCCGCTTCGAAGTTATCAAAGCCAACAGCTTGTTCAATTCTTGGCGATACCGAGTCCATAATCTCAATCACAGGAATCGACGCGGTCTGTAGCATCTTACGCGCTCTATCGGTATGCACATTTTCAGACAGAATAATTGCATCCACATTGTATGAGAGCAGCGAAGCAATACTCTGTTCTTCCAGTTCTGCGCTATAGCCATAGTGGGCAATCATGGTTTGATAGCCTGCTGGTGCGGTGACTTGCTCGATACCACGAATAACTTCAGCAAAAACTTGGTTAGTTAGCGAGGGAACCAACACACCTATTGCATTACTCTTTGCATTGGAAAGAATGTCTGGTGCACGGTTAGGGATATAGCCCAGTTCATCGACTGCGGCATTGATCTTGTCTCGTAGCACTTCTGAGACTTGAGAAGAATCTCTCAGACAGCGACTCACGGTCATCTTGGTGACACCAACTAAGTTGGCAACATCTTGTAATGTTGGACGTTTTTTCTTATTCGACATCATTAATAATTGTTATTTTTGAGTTATGTTACTGGTAACAGTGTATCCAACTGACTTGGAATTTGAAGCCTAATTTACTAAAAGGTTGATATAGCATCACAATTACAAACGCCCTCATAGCGAGGGCGTTATACATTGTTTAAGCGTTAACTTCCGTTCTTGGAGACTGACTCCAAGTCACGTGAAACTTTTCAGCCTCATCTCTATCGACTCGCGAATAAGTGTGGGAACCAAAGTAATCCCGTTGCGCTTGCAGTAAGTTCGCTGGCAATACTTCACAGCGCAACGAATCAAAGTAACTTAATGCTGAACTGATCCCCGGCATCGGCACACCATATAAGGCCGAATTAGCCACAGCAATACGCCAAGCCAACTCACGCTCTTCCACTTGTTTGATGAAAATCTCGTCAAACAACAAGTTCGTCAACTCACTATTTTGTTGGTAAGCCGACGTGATACTTTGCAAGAAAGCAGCACGGATAATACAACCCGCTCGCCAGATCTTAGCTATTTGAGTGAAGTCTAGGTTCCAGCCTTCTTTGTCTGACGCTGTTTTCAACAAGTCAAAGCCTTGAGCATAAACAGATAGCTTGGCGCAGTAGAGAGCGTCATGAAGCTCAGAGACTACCTCCGCTTTGTCCAACTGGCTGGCATCCGCAATATTGCCTTTTAGAAGCTGACTCCCTTGAATACGTTGTGATTTTTGACCGCTCATTGCACGAGCATAGACCGCCTGTGCAATGGTTGGCGTTGGACAACCCTCTTGTAGACTATTCACCGCAGTCCACAATCCAGTACCTTTCTGCCCAGCCTTATCCAGCACAACATCAACAAAAGGCTTCCCAGTAACAATATCGTCTTGCTGAAGAATATCGGCGCTGATTTCCATCAGGTAACTGTTTAGAACACCGTTATTCCACTGTTCGAAAACTTGGCCAATCTCTTGAGCTGGCATGTCCAGAACATCACGCATGAAATGATACACTTCGCAGATGAGCTGCATATCGGCGTATTCAATGCCGTTGTGCACCATCTTAACGTAATGACCGGTGCCAGAAGGGCCAACATACGCCGCGCACGCCTCACCCGCTTCAAATTGAGCAACAGGTAAACCGTTTACATCCACTTTAGCAGCAATCGCTTCCCACATTGGTTTTACATATTGCCAAGCAGACTGGTCACCACTCGCCATTAGCGCAGGGCCAACACGAGCCCCCTCTTCACCACCAGAAACCGCGGTACTGAAGAAACGTAGCTTGCCCTTATAGTTCAACTCACGAGTCTCGGTATCTGTCCATAAACTGTTACCTGTGTCGATAACAATGTCGTCACTCTCCAAACCTGCATCAAGCAGATTATTTACGACGATATCGACAGGTTTTCCTGCAGGAACTGATAACGCAATAACACGCGGTTTTGCTAAGCCCTGGAGCATATGTTCAAGGCTAGTGCCTTTAGTGAATTGACCTTTACCTTCAAAGGATTCATTAAGCTGTTTCGCTTCTGAATTTGCGCGATCGACGTTGTCAGCGTTTAAATCAAAACCCGCGACGTTGAATCCATTGTCGAGTAGGTTGAGCGCCAAGCTTTTGCCCATCACACCCAAACCAATCATCGCGATGTCATTTTTTATCTGAGTCATGGTTTAGCCTATCTGCTTAATTTGTTTAAGTGCACTTTCTACGACTTGCTCAACATCTTGCGAGATATCGACAAATAACGCTTCATCTAGCTCCGGTTCAACCAAGGTTTCAAACTGGCTTTTCAACATCTCTTGACCATTAAAATAATGATTTTCACGAGCTTTATGACGATTCCAAATCGTATCGAAACTGCCCTGTAGATACACAATCACCAAATCTTCATTGTTGTTGCGCAGAATATCGCGGTATTGCGGCTTTAATGCCGAGCAAGCGATCACAGCGCTTGGTTGTTCGATATATTGCTTATTCAGTGTTTCCAGCCATCCTTGACGATCTTCGTCTGTCAGTGGAATACCTTGGCGCATCTTTTCTACATTGCTTTGCGGATGGAAGTCATCTCCATCAAAAAACTGGAGCGTTAATGCTTCTGCGATACGGCTACCAATCAGGCTTTTTCCGCATCCAGATACGCCCATCACGAGTATTTTTTTGCTTTTCATAAGGCAAGCCTTCCCTAAGCCCCAACCAAAACTGGGGCTGACAATCGAATCTAATAGTTAAACTTGTGTTGTTGCGGTTCGGTTCCTGACGCTAAGTCTGGTCAGGAACCTTTGTTGTTATTGCCACCAAAGCGCGAGTTGTGGGAAGACGATAACCAAGCCTAAAACCAACACTTGAAGTGCAATGAACGGCAGTAGTGACGTGAATATCTCACCCAAGCTGATGTCTTTTGGCGCTACCGATTTCAGATAGAACGCCGCAGGGCCAAATGGCGGTGACAAGAAAGACACCTGCATGTTTAGACAGAACACAACACCAAACCAAACTGGGTCGAAGCCGAGACCAGTAATGATTGGAACGAAGATTGGCATTGTCAAAAGTGCTACACCGACCCAGTCAAGGAACATGCCGAGTACCAGCAAGATAGCCATCATGATTAACAACGTTACTGTCGCGTTGCCGCCACTTAGCGCAAGGATGGTTTCTTCAACAAAATCAATACCGCCCATCAGGTTGTAGATACCAACCAGAGCACTTGCACCGATACCAATCCACATGATCATGCCGCAAGTACGCATTGTTGCCATGGCACTCTCTTTCAGCATGTTGTAGTTCAGCTCACCACGGATTAGTGCACTGATCATAATACCAACCACACCCAAAGCAGAAGCTTCGGTTACTGAAGCGATACCTGTGTAGATACTACCTAGAACGGTTGCTACTGAAAGCAGCGGGAAGAACAGAGCCTTGAAGTAGCTAGGTTGATTAGCGATGTCTTCTTCTGTCTCATCATCACTCGGAATCGGTGCAAGAGAAGGGTTTAGCTTACAACGAATCAATACGTAGCCGATATAACAACCCGCTAGGATAAAGGCTGGTAAGAAAGACGCTTTGAACAAGTCACCGATTGATACGCTGGCTGTCATGCCATAGATGATCAGTACGATACTTGGCGGAAGCATGGTGCCTAGCGCGCCACCCGCACAGGTTGTACCGATAGCAAGCTTACGGTCATAACCCAAGCGAAGCATTTGAGGCAGAGCAAGAATACCAAGTAGTACGGTTTCACCACCGATAACACCTGACATTGACGCCAATAACACGGCTACCAATAAAGTTTGTACCGCAACACCGCCGCGAACCTTACGGCCAACCGATTTCATGGCATCGAACAGGTCCCGTGCGATACCAGAACGGTCTAAGAGCGCTGCCATCAATACGAACATTGGGACGGCGAGGAATACATAACCAGAAGCAAAGCTGTAAGTGCGGATCGCAATCAAAGGCAAGGCATCAGGGCCAAACCAACACAGGGTGAAGAAAATCGCGACAAAGCCTGTTACGAAGGCCAGCTGCATACCAGTGAGTAGCAAACCAATCATCATAACCAGCATGAGTAAACTGCCCCATGCGATACCAATAGAAGATAAATCAAACATCGTCATTCTTCCTTAGACCCATCAACTCTTGGATTAGGTGCAATACAAACTGGACAACAAGAACACACAAAACGACAAAGATCAGACCTTTAAGCAGCGCAGGATAAGGCGCGTTTAACACTGAGCCTGATGTCTCAAGACGAAATTCACCCCAAGGTGCAAACCACGCTTCTTCTGCAGTGAAGTAAGCCGCGTAAGCAAGCATGCCCGCAAAGGCTAAACCAACAATGTGGTGAACAAGATTAAGATACTTACGTGTTTGGTTAGACACTGAATCGTAGATAAGAACAACACGTACATGTTTATCAGCCGCGAAAGCGTAGATGCCGCCGATAATGAATAATGAACCACCGATAAATGAAGCCGTCTCGTGAACCCAAGTGGTTGGGGCGTCAAATGCATAGCGCATCACAACTTCGTAAAATGAAATCAATACAGTGAAGATAAACAACCAGCTAACTAAGTTGCTGAATTTTATGATAAGACGATCAAGCCCGTTTCTTGGCTTTTCATCGTTTTCAGCTGGTGCGTGAGGGATTTTGTCTGTCATGGGCCAAATTTCCTGGGAGAAAATGGGAGAGCAATGCTCTCCCCCATCAGTAAGCTAAGTTTGAATTACAGTAAGCCGTTTTCTTCTAGGAACACGGTAACTGAGGTGTAAACTTTCTGTGCGTTATCAGAGCGCTCTGCAAATACTTTCCATTGACCTTTTGCGATCTCACGGAACTTCTTACGCTCTTCTTGAGACCAGTCATGAATAGTGATTTCTGGGTTCGCTTGCGCTTCTTTAACTGCTGCTTGGTCAGCCATTTTTAGCTGAGTCGTCATGTCGTAAGAAAAGTCACGCACAGATGTTTGTAAGATTGTTTGTAGGTCAGCAGGCATCTTGTCCCATTTCTTCTGAGAAACAGAGATATCGATAAGTGGCAACGAGTGGAAACCCGGTTGAACTGGGTGTGTCGCAATATCGTTCATGCCCGCTTTTTGGTTTGTCGAGAATACTGTGTAGTCCGCAGCATCAATTACGCCCTTGCTTAGACCGGTAAATACTTCAGAGCCCGGAAGGTTTACTGGAGTCGCACCCGCTGCTGCGAACACTTGTTGTACTAGACCTTCAGGTGCACGTAATTTAAGACCTTTAAGATCCGCGACACCGTCAATTGGCTTTTTAGAAATGAAAGACTCAACACCTGTTGTTGAAGCACCAACGAACTGAACACCGTAAGGCTTGTAAAGCTCAGTCATTAGCTCGTTACCGCCACCGTAGTTCATGTACTGAAGCAGTTGTGTTGTGTCTGACCATGCACCAACCATGTTACCGATAAGACCAAATGCTGGATCTTTACCAGAGAAGTAACCTGTTGCTGTGATATGACCATCAAGGATGCCCATCTTGATCGCGCCGAGCGTTTCAGTGTGTTTAACCACAGCACCTACAGGCAGAAGGTCGATGTCGATACGTCCGTTAGACATCGTCTCTACACGCTCAGCCCACTTCTGCTGAACCTTGAAGTTCAAATCACCAGATGGATCTGAAGATTGAATCTTAAGTTTAAAGTCTGCAGCCATTGCTGATGTAGCAAATAGGCCGGTGAGGGAAGCAGCAATCAGCGTTTTAGTCAGAGCTTTCATTTGGGTATCCTTATGAGTTTCACAGAGTCCGGTTTGTAATTATATGTTACCGGTAACGTTGGGGTAAATGTTACCGGTAACTTTACAGCCTTGTCTATGAGAAGGATCACATCTTTAACATTAGTAAAACGTTTGCTATCAATAAGGATAATGTGACTGAAAAGTCACATTATAGGTTGGAGGTGTGAATTAATTTCTTTTTAAGTCAGTGAGATAACTAAACCGGCAATAATAAAAACGACGCCTACACCGCGAGTCATGTGCCACTTTTCCTTTAAAAAGTAGATCCCCATCACTACGCCGAAGATGATACTGACTTGCCTAAGTGCCACAACCAAGCTGACGTTCTCTGTCATGGTCATCGCAAATAACACTAAGCCATAGGTCGATGCCATCATAATGCCTGCAACCGTGGCTTTCTTACGTAGTATCCACGCGTTGGTAAACTCGACTCTTTGATTGTTCACCAACAACCAAATACTCAACGGAATCACGATCGCCCAAAATTGAATACCTAGGTAGAAAATCGCCGTGTGTTTGTTAGTAATGGTAGGCGTGCTTAACGGCTCCAATAACAAAAGCGCTTCTTTATCAATAATGGAGTAACCCGTGGTGCCAATAGCGGCGATGAGTGCCCACAACACGCCAAGGTTTAGGTAAGCCTTGAGCCTCAGCTCAGAGAATTGTTTCAGTGGAACAAACAAACAGCCTAATGTGATCAGTGCAAAGCCAATCCATTGATTCAATGACAGCTCATAGCCAATCAATACGGTTCCCAAACCAACCATCAGTACTGGTAGCGCTCGTGCCATTGGATAGATAACACCAATATCAGCCTGTTTATAGGCGATGCCTAAGCCGATTAAATAGATGATTTGGCAAATACCGCTCAAGAAGAGTAACTGCCAAAATGGAATTGTGATGTTTTCAAAGCCGACGCTGTAGACATACCAAACCAAATAAGGAGTCAGAATCGCGGCAGCGGCAAAGCCAGACGCTAAGAAGAAAGATGAGCCAGAGCCTTGATTTGATTTACCGAGGACATTCCAACCCGCATGCAGCAGAGCTGAGATAATCACGATGATGATGGCAGAGAATTCCATTTCATTCCTAACTTATTGACTGATAAAAGCAGTCGCTGAAAACAGGGGATAAAAAAGGCCTCCAGATAAGAGACCTTTGATCGTTTCAATTGAGCAAGCTCAGAGAATTTAAGGTGTGCCAGCGTTCTAACGTATGACTAGCGTTCTAACTGTGCGATCGACTCTATACTGATCGCGTCATGACGCCAATACTCAATATCACAGTCAATCAAATCGCCATTTTGATTGTAGTTAACACGCTCTACCACCATTGCAGGAGAGCCAGAAGTCGCACGCAATGCTTGCGCGGTTTCACCCAGCAAAGACGTTGTACTCACACGGTAACGAATCTTCTGATACACCACGCCAAAGTGCTCACGGTAGATGTCGGTCAGTGATTTAGACAGGTCATAATCGAGTAAGTTAGGAAACAACTCTGGTCGAATGTAGTTCGTCACATACACAACCGGTCTGTCTTCAAGGTAGCGAACTCTATCGACTCGATAAACATCGGAGAACGGTTGTAACTCAAGAAGCTTAGTCGCCTCCTTGGTTGCCAACATCCCTTTTGCTGCCACTAACTCAGTTTTCGGTTGACGATTTTGCGCCAGAGCCATATTAGTGAAGTTCAGTGTTTGGGTTGGATCGTAACGAAGCGGCGCTGGTGAGATAAACCAACCGCGGCGATCTTCTCGGTAAATACGCCCTTCAGCTTCAAGCGAAGACAAAGCTTCACGTAAGGTAACTCGTGTTGTATCAAACGATTCAGCCAGCTTACGTTCTGCAGGCAACTTCTGTCGTGGCGTTAACATCCCCGACTCTATCTGCTCTACAATGACATCTTTGATTTTTACGTACTGCACTTAATTTCCTTTCATTCTTGTTCTTGTCGTCAGCCACTCCTTGGCCAACTGCAATATAAAATGGTTCGCTAGCGTTTGCGCCAAGCTTGGGTGCGCTTCTCGAAAAACTTGTTGATTAGCATATGAATCAACTTCGCACTCGCTGCAGATATCATGATCATTACCGCCATGGCTGCTGCTGCACCGGTTTGCCCCGCATCGTCCATATTCAACACTGAAACTGACGCAGGTATCGTATCGGTAGAATACAAGAATACTACCGCAGATGTCGTGGTAAGTGCATTAATAAACAGGTATGTCGCAATATCTAAAATCGCAGGCAAACAAACGGGCACCGTCACCTTAAAAAACAGCTTGTATTGCGGTAGGTTAACCGAGGCCGCCGTGGCTTCAATTTCCGAAGGTAGCTGTTTCAATGCCGTTAACGCCGTCATGTGCCCTACTGTGTAGTAGTGAACCACCGTATTAATCACCAAGAACGCCATCGTGCCATACAGGAAGTTAAGTGGGTTACTCAAGTCATTGAAGTAGAAGATATACCCCAAACCCAGAACCATACCCGGAACGGCCATCGGCACAACACTGAGCATCTGCATCGCCTGACGAACGGGACCAAATGCTCTGCCCTTCTCAATACAATACGCACCTAAGAAAATCAATACGGTGCCGATAATGGCAGTCCATGCACCAAGCGTCAGAGAGTTGAAGAACGGTGTCCAACCATAGGTACTCATCTCAGCAAAGTTGTAGTTATTCAGGGTGAGCGCTTTGTTCCAAGGCCAGAAGGTGACCATAGAACCGTATATCGCCATGCCCAACACGATAACGACAGCAGCCGAAATGACCGTGCAGTAAAGGAAACACAATCCATCACGCATGGTATTTGGCTCTGGTTGGTACGCGACAGAACGGGTATCAAACAAGCTCTTCTGTTTCTTTTGTACCCAGCGATCCACTGTAAACGCAAGTAGCGCAGGCAATAGCAACAAGATACTGGTTACAGCACCCATCGAAAAGTTCTGCTGACCAACCACCTGCTTAAAGATATCTGTAGATAAAACGTTGTAGCTACCGCCAATGACCTTTGGTACACCAAAGTCACATACCACCAACGTAAACACAACGATCAGAGTACTGATCAAGCCATATTTGGCTGCAGGTAAGGTCACCATGAAGAAGGTTTTAAGCGAGGAAGTATTTAGAGCACGGGCAGCCTCATAAAGACGAGCATCAGAAGTTCTGAGTGAAGTGGTTAGAATCATCAAGGCATGTGGGAAAGTCCAGAATATCAAGCCGAGTGAGATACCAATCAAGCCGTATACCGAGTTGCCGCCCAAGACTTCTTTGGCGATACCTTGATTACCAAATAGGAAGATCAAGCTGATCGCAGGAAGCAACGACGGAGCTAGAATCGGCGCTGAACCCAGTACTTGAAAAAGCCCCTTAAAAGGCATGCATGAACGAGTTAGCGCATAGGCATAACCAAACGCCAAGACACCCACGACAACGGTCACTAACAACCCGAGCGTGAAGGTATTGCCCACCGACTGCCACAGGCTTTGAGACGCAAAATACGTAGCGAAATTCTGTAAGCCTACAAATTCACCATCTGCGTTCTGAACACTCTTTTTCAACATTGCCCACAGTGGCATCAGGATAAACAACGTCATGACCACAGACAAAAAGGCCAACAGCCCAAACAGAATTACGTTGTCTTTGCTTAACCGAGCCAGAAAAGGTTGTACTCGTCGTTGAATTAGCAGCTTAGATTGCATCATTTGAGTCGATTCCATGATTGTTTACGCCGCCTCGTCTTTCATCACTTGCAAGCTTTTCGATGGGTAAGCTCTCAGGCCTTCTTGATCGAATGCAACGTAACGAATATCACTGCGACGCAGCTTCAATCGGTTGAACTCTTTGACGGGTACATCCACGATGATCTCTTTCGCCGTTGAGTCATGTTGCAACTCGCACTCCACGCGATAAAACGCCCCTAAGAATTCGCTTGATACGATTCTCACTGGCAAGGATTCACTAAAACGATCAACAAACTGGATTTGCTCAGGACGAACCGCGATATCAAACATATCACCCTGCTTTGGTGTCAGGTTGTCTAGCCCAAGCAATGGCAACATAGACTCAGCAATACGCATCTTGCCTTGAGCTGCTACAGAAGCTTGAATAAAGTTCATACTGCCGACAAACTCAGCCACGAAACGACTGACGGGTTTTTGGTAGATCTCTTGTGGAGCGCCCACTTGCTCGATAATACCGTGATTCATTACCACAATGCGGTCAGCCATGGTCAAAGCTTCATCTTGATCGTGCGTCACCATAATCGTGGTGATGCCCAATTTACGCTGCAATTGACAGATCTCGTCGCGCAGGTGTGTTCTTACTTTTGCATCCAATGCAGAAAGCGGTTCATCAAGGAGTAGCAAACCTGGAGACAAAGCCAAAGCACGAGCCAAAGCCACACGCTGCTGCTGCCCACCAGACAATTGATTTGGGAATTTCTGACCAGACGTCGGTAAGCCGATGGTCTCTAACCAAGACTCAACCGTCTCAAGAGCTTCTTTGGTCGACATGCCTTGGTTTTTAAGGCCAATCGCAATGTTTTCTTCCACAGTAAGGTTCGGGAACAAAGCGTAAGACTGGAACACAATGCCAAAGTCGCGCTTTTCTGGTGGTAAGAAGGTCGTATCCTTACCGTTCTGCTCAATAGAACCTGAAGTAGGTAAATCTAAACCTGCAATCGCACGTAATAAGGTGGTTTTTCCACAGCCAGATGGGCCAAGGAAGCAGACGAACTCGCCTTTATCTATCGATAGGGAAATGTCTTTTAACGCTGTGAATTGGCCAAATTGCTTTACAACGTTTTCAATATTCAAATAAGTTTGGTTGCTCATACTACAGCACTCTCTATATGGTATATACCAAATTTAAACTGAGAACATTGCAGTTAAGTGACAAATTTATAGAAGCTAAATGACAGTTATATTGCAGATATAATAAGCATTAAAGATCATTATTTGTTCAGCATTGAAACTTAATTCAACGTTGAAAGCCCTCAATGACTTGCCCAAAGATCACTGAGAGCCCAAATGTAAACTTCTAATTTAAACGCTAGATTAATCTATGATTTAACCTTGTCGGCTTTGCCCGCCGCACCAGCCAGCTTTGCCAATTGCTTATCCAGCCACAATGGCGTTTTACCAGAATCTTCCGCGTTCTCTTTTCTTCGTACCGCGTCACGCACCATCATCGCACCTACCCAACGAAATGGCTCTGGCGGGAAATGCCCAAGCGGTCCGTTGGTTAATCCGCAACAGGTCCAAGCGTTATCAGCTCCAAGTACCATAGATGAGAGAATCTTTCCGCCCATACGAGTTTGAGCAACACCATTACCTGAGTAACCGAGCCCATAATAGATGTTGTTTTGGCGTTTTAGATTACCGAAAAATGGCAATCCGGTGACCGAACGGTCTGAGCCGCCAGACCAATTGTAATCGAATTCACTTTGTTGCAATTTAGGGAACAGTTTTTGAAAGGATTGATTGAGAATCGGCAGGTAGTTGGTCGTTTGGTTGAACATGCTTTCAACTTGATTGGCAAACGAGAACTTATTACCACCTTTGCCCAACATGAGTCGTCCGTCCTGGGTATCTCGGTAGTAGTGGACAAAGATACGCGAATCCACCACCGCCGCCCCTTTCTCTGGGCCAAATTGCTTGAGCTTTTCAGGAATAGGCTTGGTCACTACCATATCTGAAGAAACAACCACTATACTGCGTTTGAACTCTTTAAAGTGATCGAGCATCCATGCATTGAGTGCCAAAATCACTTTGTCGGCAAAAACAGAGCCACCTTTGGTTTGGATTCGAGCCGGGGCTCCATAATCAAGTGATGTCATCTCTGTGTTTTCGTGAATTTCGACACCCAGTTCGAGAGCGACTCGGCGTAAGCCTCTCGCCAATAACGCTGGCTGCACACTGCCCGCGGCTTCTGAGTAATAACCTTCAATATGACGCTCCGATCCCGCTTTCTCAGCCAAAGAGTTATCACACTTCTTCCAACTATTTATGCCTTGCTTGACCAACTCATTCACAACAGGTTCCATTCCCCCCTTTTGCGCTTCATTGGTCGCCGTGTAGTAAGTACCGCTTCGATAAAGATGCGCGTCAATCTTGTGTTCGTTACAGAAGGCTTCGATCTCGTATATAACCTTTTCCGATTCCTTAACCAGCCATTTGGCTTGCTCTTTTCCATAGAGCTTTTTCAAGGTTGGATATTTGGTTGACCAAGTCAGCATACACCCGCCGTTCGCACCAGAAGCACCGCTGCCACACAAGCCTTTTTCAATCACCACAACATGCTTTTGAGGCTGTTGCTGTTTAATTAAAATTGCCGTCCACAGCCCTGTGTAACCGCCGCCGACAATGGCGATATCACAGTTAACGTCTTTTTGAAGCGGTGTAGCGGATTTTAGCCCCGCATTGATGCTACCAAATTCCTGTTCCAATGCTTGCTTGAACCAATATGAGTAGTGCTTTGTCATTTGTTGTACCTTACTTAAAACCTAAAGGCGTAAAACTAAAAAAGGAAGACCGAAGCCTTCCTTTGCTGATTTCTTACTTCTAGTGGGCTGCGTATTTAATGGACCAAATGCCTAATGAACCAAGTAGCCAATAAACTAACTAGCTCAGCAGGTTAAGATTTTGGCTCTGATTTAGCGTCAAACTTCTCAGACCATGTTTTCAGAACGTCGGCACGTTCGCTGCCCATACGAGCGAAGTCCATTTTTGCCATGTTCTTCTCTACGTTCGGGAAGTTTTCTGCTTTACCTGTGACATCTTGGTGGCCAACAACTGGATACATTTCGATGTAAAGTTCATTCGCTGCTTTAGAGATAGACCAATCGATAACACGTTGTGCTGCATCTGAAGGCTTAACAAGACCTACCGCTTCAGATTCCCAACCGATACCTTCCGGTGTAATCACAGAAAGTGGCGCGCCTTGAGTCTTCAGCTTCGCGCCGCGGCTCGCCATAGAAATACCGATAGCCACTTCACCCATGCCCGCTTGAACACATGGCTTAGAACCAGAGTGCGTGTAATGAGCAATGTTTTGATCTAGCTTCTGCATGTAGTTCCAACCTTGGTCTTCACCCATGTTTTGTAACCAAGCCGAAACCTGCATGTAGCCCGTACCAGAAGACGCTGGGTTTGGCATTGCAATGTGGCCTTTGTAGATAGGCTTGGTTAGGTCATCCCAAGATTTAGGTGCAGGTAGGTTCAATTGCTTAGCAACTACTTCGTTGAAACAAACCGCATTGAAGAATGCGTCATTGCCATACCAAGCTTGAGTAGATTGCGGATCGTTGAGGTTTGAACGCAGCGCTTCTACACCTTGAGGAGTGTAAGGCTTAAGAATGCCCTCCTCTTTAAGTAGAGCCATTGAAGAACCCGCAAGGCCCCATACCACTTCTGCACGAGGATTGTTTTTCTCAGCTAATAATTTTGCCGTCATGATTCCAGTTGAATCACGTACCCATTTGATGTTGATGTCTGGGTTTTCACTTTCAAATGCGTTTTTGTATTTCGCTAAAATGTCAGTTTCAAAAGCGGTGTAAACCGTCACTTCCTGTGCTGCATAAGCATTACCAGCTAATAGAGTAACTAATGCTGCAAGTGATCCTTTCATAAAACGGTTTTTCATCATTTTCTCCAGTCAGGCCAACTCTAAAGTGAGAAGTTGCCAAAATTAAAAATTGCCAAAGTTAAAGTTGTTAAAGCTAGAAGCTCCATCTAGAGGCTTCTATATCCATAAATTCATTTAGGTTGTTAGAACACACCTTTATATTGGTATGTACCAGATTTCGAGTATTAAGCTAACTGGCTTTTATGACGATTAAATGAACAAAAAATGGCAATTTCAAGATCGGAAAATTTCTCAACACAAGTGACCAATCTTAATATGAAGCTTTTGTGAAAATAACGTTTGGACTATTTACGACCGTTTAAATTGGTTGTTAAAGTAACCGCAAGCACTGGTATAGTCCAAAATTAAAATCACGAGAATTGAACATGAGAAACGAATATTTACTACTGACACCGGGTCCTCTATCTACTTCTGAAACCGTTCGCCAAGCGATGCTAAAAGATTGGTGTACTTGGGACGATGAATACAACAAAGACATTGTTGAAGTGATTCGTAGCAAGCTTGTGACTTTGGCAACTAAGCAGGCGGGATATACCAGCGTATTAATGCAAGGCAGCGGCACTGCTTCAGTTGAAGCAACAATCGGTAGCGTTATCTCTAACAGCGGTAAGCTTCTTGTGGTCGATAACGGAGCATATGGTGCTCGTATTGCTCAAATCGCAGAATATTTAAACATTCCATGCCATGTCGTTTCCCCAGGTGAAACATCACAGCCTGACTTGAACGAAATGGAAACGGCATTGGCCATGGATTCAGACATTACTCACGTGGCGATTGTCCACTGTGAAACCACCACTGGCATGCTGAATCCAATTGAAGAGATTGCCAAATTGGCAAAACAGCGCAACAAAACCGTTATTCTTGATGCTATGTCGAGTTTTGGCGGTATTCCTATGGATATTGCTGACTTAGGTATCGATTACATGATCAGCTCGGCAAACAAATGCATTCAAGGTGTACCGGGGTTCGGCTTTGTTATTGCGAAGCAATCGGAACTGGAAAAATGCAAAGGCCAAGCTCGTTCATTAAGCCTTGACCTGTTTGACCAATGGCACTGCATGGAAAGCAACCATGGTAAATGGCGCTTCACTTCCCCGACTCACACAGTGCGTGCTTTCTACCAAGCCCTGCTTGAACTGGAACAGGAAGGTGGCATTGAAGCTCGCCATAATCGTTACCAAACCAATCAAACCACATTGGTTACAGGTATGCGCTCTCTTGGTTTTGAACCTCTGTTAAATGATGACCTTCATTCACCGATCATCACCTCTTTCTATTCTCCAACTCATAGCGATTACCAATTCAAGGAGTTCTATGACCGTTTGAAAGAACAAGGGTTTGTGATTTACCCGGGCAAGGTTTCAAACGCAGACTGTTTCCGCATCGGTAACATCGGTGAAGTTTACCCGTCAGACATTGAAGCCCTCATTGGCGCAGTGAAAAACGCTATGTACTGGGACATCAAATAATGACGACGACCAATCAAGAGCCAGTTCTAAAGGCGACGCACTTTCGAAGCGAAGGCGATGTGAACACCACACCAGCGCGTGAAAAATGGAACGAGTCGCTAAACGATGATGCGACTCAAGCGATGTTAAAGCGTGATGCTGACGTGTTTCTTCATCAAGCCATGTCTACACCATGTCTAGACACACTTGAAGCCGCTGAAGGCATCTACATTCAAGATGCGACGGGCAAAAAGTACATGGACTTTCACGGGAATAATGTTCACCAGCTAGGTTATGGTCACCCACACATCATCAATAAGGTGACTCAACAAATGGCGTCATTGCCGTTTTCACCGCGTCGCTTTACTAATAAAACCGCCGTTCAGTGTGCTGAGAAACTCACACAGATCTGCGGTGGCGATTTAAACCGTGTTTTGTTTGCGCCAGGTGGTACATCGGTTATCGGTATGGCACTGAAACTGGCTCGACATGTCACCAACAACTTCAAAGTAGTGTCGCTATGGGATTCATTCCACGGCGCGTCACTGGATGCAATTTCAGTAGGTGGCGAAGCTTGTTTCCGCGAAGGCATGGGGCCATTAATGGCTGGCGTAGAGCGCATTCCACCAGCGGTTTCCTATCGTGGTGCCTTTCCGCTTCGCGGGCAAAGCGCAGGCGGTGAAAGTGAGGCTGCATGTGATGTGCACTACGCCGATTACCTTGAGTATGTGATAGAAAAAGAAGGTGGCATTGGTGCCTTCATTGCCGAAGCAGTGCGTAACACAGACGTTCAAGTACCAAGCAAAGCTTACTGGAAGCGCATCCGCGAGATCTGCGATAAGCATAACGTCATGTTAATCATCGACGACATTCCAAACGGTATGGGTCGCAGTGGCGAATGGTTCACTCACCAAGCTTTTGATATCGAACCTGACATTCTTTGTATCGGTAAAGGTTTTGGCGGCGGCTTAGTACCAATCGCAACCATGATCACCAAAGACAAATACAACACGGCAGCGCAAGTATCTCTTGGTCATTACACCCATGAGAAAAGCCCTATTGGTTGCGCGGCAGCACTGGCCACAATGGAAGTGATTGAGCAAGAAAACCTACTTGAAAAAGTCCAAGCAGACAACGTATTTGTGCGTGAACAACTGCTTCAAATGAAAGAGAAATACCCAGTCATTGGTGACGTTCGCGGCATCGGCCTGCTCTGGGGGGTGGAATTGGTCACAGATCATATCACCAAAACCCGAGCTTTCGATGAAGCGGAAGCAGTACTTTACCAATGTCTGAACGATGGCCTGAGCTTTAAGGTGTCACAAGGTAACGTGATTCAGTTGAGCCCACCATTGATCATCAGCCGCAGCGAACTAGAAGTCGCTCTGTCTGTATTCGAAAAAGCGATAGCAAAAGTCTGTAAAGACTTTGAATACCTTTAATTCATTCTCTAAATCAACATTTAAACCAATAACCTAAAACAATCATTCGTCCTGCCAGGAGTTTGAACTGGGAGTGACACAAAAATAGGACACTATTATGAACACGACATCACCTATCCAAGCGGTTATTTTTGACTGGGCTGGCACTATCGTTGATTTTGGATCGTTTGCTCCGACTAGCATCTTCGTTGAAGCATTCAAGCAAGGTTTCGACTTTGACATCGACTTAGCAGAAGCTCGTGAACCTATGGGTATCGGTAAATGGGATCACATTCAAGCGGTGGGTCGAATCCCTGCTGTTGATGCTCGTTGGAATGCTCAGTTCGGGCGCTCGATGACCAGTGAAGACGTTGATGCAATCTATGCGGCGTTTATGCCTCTTCAAAAAGCGAAAGTAGCTGACCACGCAGCGCCAATTTTAAACGCGATTGAAGTGGTGAATAACCTAAAAGAGAAGAACGTAAAAATCGGTTCATGTTCTGGTTACCCGCGCGAAGTAATGGATGTACTCATCCCTGCAGCAGCGGATTACGGCTATCGACCAGACAACGTAGTCGCAACGGATGACTTACCTCAAGGGGGGCGCCCTGCTCCATTCATGGCGCTTAAAAACGTCATTGATCTAGGTGTAACGAACGTTGCAGCGTGTGTGAAAGTGGATGACGCAGCACCCGGTATTGATGAAGGCCACAACGCAGGAATGTGGACGGTAGGCCTTGTTCTATCTGGTAATGAGGCTGGATTAACGTATCAAGAATACTTAGATGCAGACGAAGCAACACTGGCAGCAGCACGTGAAAAAGCAAGTGTTAAGCTAAATAAGTCCAATCCACACTACCTAATCGATACCATTGCAGACCTACCAGGTGTCATTGCAGACATTGAAAAACGTTTGTTAGCCGGAGAGCGCCCATAACTCCTGTAAATTCCGCAAATCAGGGCCTATAGCCCAATAATCCGCACACATAAAAAGAAACCTCGTATCACCTAAAAATGATACGAGGTTTCTTTGTTTCCAATATTTGAGACAACAATTAATTGACAAAAACCTCTGTAAATAGCACCTTAAATATATAAATTTTAACAACTTCATTGACCCCAATAAGCAACTACACTAACAATGTAACAACAGTTCCAAGATAGGTTCGACCTGAATCTACGCCTTGAACGACTTACTGTTGCAGTGTCCCAATCAGTAAGTCGTCGCTTTAAAGGCTCATTCAGATAACAATAAGAGTTAATCCAAGGATAAGATCATGAAAAGACTGTCAAAAATCATGTGTGCAGTAATAGCTGCTTCAGGTTTCGCTGCTGCTCCTTCAGTTGCCGCAACGACATACGTAGGCGCAAAAGTTGGCATGGGGTGGCTAGATAGCGCTTGTGTCGACAACGTTGATTGTGAAGATGATTCAGTTGCTGGCGGTATTTACGGTGGTTACAACTTTACCGATAACATTGTTCTAGAATTGAATGCAGATTATTTAGGTGATTATGACACCAGCTTTAACAACAACGGAGCGACTCAAAGATACAGCGATTCTATCGTAGCCATTTCTTTGAGCCCAATGTATCGACTAGCGATTAAACAACAATTTGATATCTTCTTCAAAGCAGGTCCTGCTTACATCATGCACGATGACGAAGACGATGTTGTTTTGGCCTTAGGTATCGGTGCCGAGAAACAGCTTTCAGACGATTGGGCGCTTAGAGTTGAATATCAATACTTCGATGATTTTGACGATAAGATTATCCAAGACCTTAACTCTAACCTTGTTACCATTGGTCTAAGCTACAATTTCGGTACAGGTAACACGACAGCTTCAGCAGCAACAGTAGCTACTGCGGCAGCAGTAACACAGGCTCCAGCTGAACCAATTGCAGAACCTGAAGCCGTTGTGGTTGAAGAAGAGACTGTTGTAATTAAAGCGCAAACTGAAAGCTTCTCTCAAGGCATGTTTGAGACAAACAGCACTGAACTGTCAACTGAGGGTGAAACTGCTCTAATGCCACTAGTAGAAGTGCTGCAAACTTACCCTCAATCGTCAGTCAATGTAGTTGGTCACACCGATTCAACAGGTGCAGCTGAGTACAACATGATGATCTCTAAGAAACGTGCTGCCGCTGTAGCTGCATACATCGAAGAGCAAGGTATTGAAGCAGACCGTATTACTGCTACAGGTGAAGGTGAAGAAAACCCAGTAGCAACAAACGATACTGCTGAGGGTCGTGCTCAAAACCGTCGTGTCGACGCAACGATCCCTGGTTTCGAATACCAAGAAGAAGTACAAGTTGAAGAAGTTATCGTAGAAACTGCTGAATAACAGCACTCTACCTTAGCCGAAATAATAAGGGCGGAGCACTCAAAGTGCTCCGCCCTTTTCTTTATCTGTCTTTCTAATAAGCCGTAAGCCGTAAAGTAACGGCCCAAAGTCAAGCTGTACAATCCGAAAACTAAACGATTTCCCAGCTGTGCGTCATTTCTACGCCAGCACCTAGCATTAGACATACTGAACAGTATTTTTCTAGCGAGTCAGCACATACTTTTGCAACTAACTCAGGATCAAGGTTGTCACCCGATACTTCAAAGTGAATGTTAATCACAGTAAAGATTTTTGGCGCGGTTTCACGACGTGTGGTTTCCAGCTTTGCATTACAGCCTGTGATGTTCTGGCCTGCAGATTTCAAACCATCAACCACATCAACAGAGCTACAACCACCAGCAGCCATTAACACCATTTCCATCGGGCTTGGCGCAGTAGCTCCACCACTTCCATCCATCACGACAGAGTGACCTGATTGAGATTGACCTAAGAATTTAAAGCCTTCGACCCATTTAACTTCTGCTTGCATACAGTTCCTTAGATGACCAATAACCGCCATCACTGTCTATTATTTATTGTTAGTATCGACACCCTACTACTGGCGGCATTTATGAGCAAGATTTTCTCGATGACATATTTTTTTTCATGAATGATGCAATTTTTTCCATCTAAAACCTGTCTCTATTCGTACATTCAAAATCGAATGAGAAGAACGTCAAGATGAGGTATCTATGAATAAATTATCTAAAATATTGGTATCACTCGTGGTTGCGCTACCACTGATTTCGCTGTTTGTAAGCCAGACTGGCACTGCCAATACAATGGATAAAACAGCTAATTCAGGTAAAAGTGAAATCGCGACACTGGCTGGTGGTTGTTTTTGGTGTACAGAATCCGACCTAGAAAAGCTGACAGGCGTCACTGACGTTATCTCTGGGTACTCTGGTGGTAAACTAGAAAACCCAACCTACAAACAAGTATCCTCAGGCAAGTCTGGTCACATCGAAGTGATCAACGTGACTTACAACCCTGATGTTGTTAGCTATGAACAGGTTCTAGACCAATTCTTCAGACACATCGACCCAACCGATGACAAAGGTTCATTTGTAGACCGAGGTCCTCAATATCGACCTGCAATTTTTTATCATAATCAAGAGCAAAAAGACGTCGCTCAGAACTTTATGATGGAAATCGACAAAGCTCAGATCTTTGGTGACCCACTAAAAACAGAACTGATTGAATTTGAAAAATTCTGGCCAGCGGAAGACTATCACCAAGACTATTACAAGAAGAGTAAAGTTCGTTATAACTACTACCGCTACGCATCAGGTCGTGACCAGTACTTAGATAAAACCTTCGGGGACGATAGAAAGGACAACCCACAAACACTCCGTCAGATCATCGATGGTAAGAATGCGACAGCCAATGCTAAAACCTACGTTAAGCCGTCTCACTCGGAGATCAAAGCCAAGCTAACGGCACTTCAGTACGATGTAACGCAAGATGACGCGACAGAACGCCCGTTTGATAACAAATACTGGGATAACAAACAGGAAGGTATCTACGTCGACATCGTTACTGGTGAGCCGTTGTTCTCTTCAAAAGACAAATACAAATCAGGTACAGGTTGGCCGAGCTTCACGCAACCAATCAGTGAGGCTTATGTCGTAACCACTACCGACTACAAGTTGCTTTACCCAAGAACCGAGGTCCGCAGTAAATTTGGTGATTCTCATCTAGGTCATGTATTTAAAGATGGCCCTAAACCTACAGGTTTACGTTACTGCATAAACTCAGCCGCAATGCGCTTTATCCCTGCGGATAAATTAGCGGAAGAAGGCTACGAAGAATACGTTGAGATGTTTGAGGGCTAAGCACTCAGCAACTAACGGTCAGCCTACGACAACAAAGCCAGCATATCGCTGGCTTTGTTTTTATTGACAGAGCTTTATTAGCCTGTTCATCTTATTAACCCGTTAACACCGTGTCTTCTGGGTATTTCAACAAGGAAGGCTCTGGGCGAGCTAGCATATAAGCCAAGGTCAGGGGACCGATACGTCCAATCACCATAACCACAATCATGATGTATTTACCGGGCTCAGTTAGGTTCGCAGTTAATCCTGCCGTCAACCCTACCGTTGCAAAGGCAGAAATCACCTCAAACATGACTCGATCAAACGCAGCTTTTTCAGTAAGCATTAACAAAAACATTGCGGTGGTTAATAGCGCCCCACTAACCACAATAATGGCCAATGACTTTGTTACCGCTTGCCAAGTTACAGTGCGCTTAAACATCACTACATGTTTTTTCTGACGCAAGAATGTCCAAGTCGCGACAAAGGCAACCGCAAAGGTTGATACCTTAATACCACCACCTGTTGAGGTAGAGCCAGCACCAATCAGCATCAACACGATCATCACCAATAAAGCAGGCTGAGTGTATTGAGATAAATCCACACTGTTAAAGCCTGCAGTACGAGCACTCGCCGATTGAAAAAACGCTGCTAACCACTGACCTTGTATCGATAGCCCTTCCATGGTCGCGGAGTTGTTTCTCTCCAACAGCCAGAACAATACCGTACCCACTAATAGTAGAGTCGGTGTTGCGGTCAGCATTATCTTGGTGTGTAAATGCAGATGACGAAAACCTTTACGCCAGTTACTCGATAAATCACCCACTACAGTGAAGCCTAAGCCACCAAAAATGAACAGAGCCGCGAGAGTAAATATCACTAATGGGTCGTCAACAAAGCTCATCATACTGTCTGAAAACAGAGCAAAGCCTGCATTATTGAATGCTGATATCGCATGAAAAAGTGCGTAAAAGCTGCCAGTTGACCATCCCATCTCTGGTACCCATCGGAAGCAAAGCAATACAAAGCCAATGAATTCAGCCACTAGCGCAAAGATGATGATCTTCTTGACCAGTTTTCGAAGATTGATCTTACGATCTTGACCCAATGCTTCCTTGGCTAATGCTTGTTGCTTCAGGCTTAAGCGAACACCAAACATGTAGAGCAGTACCGCAGATAGGGTCATCTGCCCTAACCCGCCCACTTGCATCAAGAACATCAGCAAGATTTTTCCAGCCAAAGTGAAGTGCTCACCCGTATCGACTACACCCAAACCTGTCACACTGATCGCGGAAGTCGCGGTAAACAACGCATCTGTAAAGCTAAGTCCTGTAACAGAAAAAACAGGCATCGTCAGAAGTATGGCCGAAGGGATAAGAACACCTAAGAAACTAGTCAGAATAATCTTAGGTTCAGAGCCTTTACGTGGCTTTTCATCTCTCTTAAGCGTGTAGAAAGTACCTTTTCGTTTTAACGAATTCATACTATTACCTTATGACCCATTGCCGGTTACCAATTACGTAATTTTCTAGACAAGGTCTCTTTCGGCCCTGCAATGATCACAACATCACCGATTTCTAAACTCACATCCAACTCAGGTGCTTTGGTTAGGTTTGGGCCACGCTTGAAGCCAAGAACTTCAACGCCAATCTCTTTGCACAGCTTGAGTTCGCGAAGTTGTTTACCCAACAACTTGGCACCGATAACAATTTCGGTCATCGCTAAACCACTGCCTAGGTCGATAAACTCAAGAACGCGTCTATCCAACATCTTGCGCGCAACACGAATACCCATATCGCGCTCTGGCATGATGATATGGTCAGCACCAATCTTAGAGAGGATCTTACCGTGGAACTTATCGTTCGCCTTCACCCAGACGGCTTTTGCGCCTGACTCTTTCACCACCAAAGTGGTTAGAATGCTCGAGTTAACATCAGAGCCAATCGACACCATCACCATGTCATAATCGTCTAGCCTTAACTCTTTTACCGTTTCTTCGCTCGTACAGTTAGCAACAATCGCTTGTGAAACAAAAGCCGCGGCTTCTTTCACTCGCTCTTCATCAATATCGACGGCTAGTACCTGCGCCCCTGAACTTTGCAGCTCTTTGCATACAGATAACCCAAAACGCCCTAAACCGATAACTGCATATTGTTTGTCGCTCATTTGAAATCCTGTTGAGAAATTTTAATTACACGGGATAGCCAAACCTACATTAGTTTCTATCTCAAAAAAAGTTAGTTTTTCAATAATAAGGTTATACTAGTGTCATAATAGCTTGATTTATAAAGGTAGAGAACAACTCCAGTTTCTGCTAATTTCCAATTCATAATTTCTGCGGCAGCACACACAATGAATGAATTCTTAACCCAAGTACAAACCTACATTAACCAGAGCCATAGTGATTGGGCGAACAGTGTCCTATTCATCACTATTGCGAGTTTTCTTGCTTGGGTAGCTTGGCGAATTGTCCACAATCGCTTAGAAATTCTGGTTCAGAAAACCCCTTTCCACTGGGATGATCTGCTACTAGAAGCACTGAAAACCCCAGTCAGTACGTTACTTTGGTGTTGGCCAGCCACTGTCTCTATCGGGCTGATCCTCCAAGACCAGTTTGGTAACGAAATCAACTGGTTAAAAACGTTAAAACACATTTTGATCATATGTACCTTCGTTTGGTTTACCTTACGAATGATCACTAACACTGAAGCATATGTCTTAGAGCAAAAAACCAGAGACGAAACCACAGTACAAGCTATCGCGAAAGTCGCTCGCCTGTTCTTTATGGTGATGGGGGGCCTAACCATCATGCAGGCGTTTGGGCTCAGCCTATCAGGCTTACTCACCTTTGGTGGTGTTGGTGGCTTGATCGTCGGTTTAGCGGCTAAGGACTTACTGTCGAATTTCTTCGGTGGCATGATGATTTACTTCGACCGCCCTTTTAAAGTCGGAGACTGGATACGCTCTCCCGATCGTCAAATCGAAGGCACTGTCGAACGAATAGGCTGGCGTATGACCATCATTCGCACCTTTGATAAGCGCCCTTTGTACGTGCCGAATTCTGTGTTCAGTAACATTGTGGTCGAGAACCCATCAAGAATGTTGAACCGCAGAATCAATGAGACTTTTGGTCTACGTTACCAAGATGCAAACAAACTGGCTCTGATTGTGGATGACGTAAAAGCCATGCTTGAAACGCACCCTGACATTGATTCCAAACAGACGCTGATCGTTAACTTTGATAAGTTTGGGCCATCAACGCTCAACTTCTTTATCTACACCTTCACAAAAACAGTCAACTGGGTGAGATACCATGAAGTTAAGCAAGATGTGCTACTGCAGGTGCTAGCAATTATTCACAAACATAATGCAGATATCGCGTTCCCAACACAAACACTTAAAATCGACCCGCAAGGTTTTAGCGAAGCTCAAGACATTGTCATTTCCAATCCAAAAGGTCATCGATAAGTAAATTTCTTATCGATCAATAATAACGGTGAAGCGTGGTAACATAGCGCCAGTATTTTAAGGCACCCAATTACCACGATATGATTTTACCTGTCATTCTAGCTGGCGGCTCTGGTAGCCGCCTCTGGCCACTATCTCGCGAGCTTTACCCTAAGCAGTTCCTCAACATCGCAGGTGAGCAATCTATGCTTCAGCAAACCCTTTTGCGTTTGCAAGGCCTTGAAGCGCACTTAAGTGATACCGAGTGTGCCGCTCCCTTCATCATCTGTAATGAAGAACACCGCTTTATCGCTGCAGAGCAAGCTCGAACGGCTAATATCCAACACAGTGGTATTCTGTTAGAGCCTGTAGGTCGAAACACAGCGCCCGCCACCGCACTTGCAGCCTTACAGGCCTTAAGTCACTCGAACAGCAACCAACAGAACAAGTCAGATCCAATATTATTGGTACTGGCAGCCGATCATCACATCGCCAAAACGACCGAATTTCAGCAAACGGTAGCGAGGGGTGTCGAATACGCGAAACAAGGCAAACTGGTCACATTTGGTATTACTCCGAACGCACCCGAAACGGGCTATGGTTATATCAAACAAGGAAAGCCACTCTCCCACCATGCTTTTGCCATTGAATGTTTCGTTGAAAAACCTGACCTAGCCACCGCAGAGCAATACATTAGTTCAGGACAGCACCTCTGGAACAGCGGCATGTTCATGTTTAGAGCATCACGCTACCTTGAAGAACTTGCTGAACATCGTCCAGAGATCTTAGCGGCCTGTAAACTCGCTCTCGCGACACAAAACACCGACCTCGACTTTATCCGTATTGACGCCGAAGCATTCAAAAGCAGTCCGAGTGACTCTATCGACTATGCCGTGATGGAAAAAACGTCACACGCTGCAGTAATCCCTATGGATGTTGGTTGGAATGATATTGGTTCATGGTCTGCCATCTGGGATGTCAGTGATAAGGACGAGCACAACAACGTGATTGAAGGCGATGTGTTAACTGTCGATTCTCAGCACAACTATATTCATGCCGAAAATAAATTGGTTGCGACTGTGGGTGTCGAAAACCTGATTATTGTCGAAACCAAAGACGCTATATTGGTTGCGAATAAAGACAAAGTTCAAGGCATAAAATCGATTGTTAGTCAGCTGAACCAAGCTGGTCGCACAGAACATGTTCATCACCGTGAGGTGTTTAGACCTTGGGGTAAATACGATGTAATCGACCTAGGTAAACGCGACAAAGTAAAACGTATTACCGTAAAACCCGGTCATAAATTATCGCTACAAATGCATCACCATAGAGCGGAGCACTGGGTTGTCGTAGCGGGGATCGCGAAGGTGACCAATGATGAAAAAACTTACCTAGTCGAAGAAGACCAATCCACATACATTCCATTAGGGCATGTACACAGCCTAGAAAACCCAGGTGATTCCCTATTGGAAATGATTGAAGTACAAACCGGCAGCCATTTGAGCGAAGACGACATCATTCGATACCAAGACAGTTATGGGCGAGACGTAAAATGCGAACAATCTGACTCACCTCAAACCAACAAATCGAACTAAAGCAGCGACAAATCGATGAAATCAACATTAGACCTGAGCTGCTTTAAGAACAACGATATCCGCGGCATCATTGGTAAACAAATCAATGAACATCTCGCCTTTCTACTTGGAAAGGCATTTGGCGAATATGTCTTTTCCACTTCAGGTGAAACGTCATTCGACTGCTTGGCTCAAGTAGTGATTGGTCGTGATAACCGTGAAACGTCTCTGCCATTGCAAGGAGCTCTGACCAAGGGTCTAATCGAATCTGGAATAGCCGTCATAGACCTAGGTATGACAGGCACTGAAGAGGTCTATTTTGCAACTCGTCACCTAAAAGCAATTGGCGGAATCCAAATTACGGCAAGCCACAATCCAATCAATTACAATGGAATGAAATTAGTTGGTTTGGACGCTAATCCGATCAGTAAAAACAGTGGATTAGATACAATCAAACAGCGTATTGAAGTTCTGGGTCAAGAGCTGAAAAACGGTATAACTATCAGTAGAGTGCTACCTTCTGATTCTTGCAGAAAGGCCAATATTCTTGCTCCGTACGTCGAGCACCTACTCTCGTATATAACCCCATCAAAGCTGTCACCGATGAAGATTGTGGTTAATGCTGGGAACGGTGTTGCAGGGCATGTCATTGACGCGTTAGAGGAGAGGTTTAACGAACTGAATGTTCCTATCTCTTTCATCAAGGTTCATCACACTCCTGATGGGAAATTCCCTAATGGTATTCCAAACCCCTTAATCAAAGAAAACCAGATTGCGACACGAGATGCTGTGCTAGCTCATTCCGCTGACCTTGGTATCGCATGGGATGGAGATTTTGATCGTTGTTTTTTCTTCGATGAAAAAGGCAATTACATTGAGGGTTACTACATCGTCGGCCTGCTAACCGAAGCCTTCTTGCTGAAAGACTCCAATGCGACTGTACTACACGACATGCGCATGACATGGAATACAATAGAGGTTGCAGAAAGACTAGGTGGAAACGCTGTTGGCGTAAAAGCTGGACATGCTTTGATCAAAGAGAAAATGCGAGAGCTCAACGCAGTGTACGGTGGTGAAATGAGCGCACACCATTATTTCCGTGATTTTGGATATTGTGATTCAGGCATGATTCCTTGGCTACTGGTTATCGAACTAATTTCGAAGACTCAACAATCTCTTCACCAATTGACGTGTACCAGTATGCTTAAATTCCCCTCTTCCGGAGAGATAAATCGCAGAGTTTCAGATCCCAACCGAGTTATAGCTTCTGTTTTAGAACACTATAAAAAGGGCGCCGTTGCGGTAGACTTCATCGATGGTATCAGTGTGAATATGGGAACATGGCGCTTCAATCTGAGAAAATCGAATACAGAACCATTGATACGCCTCAATGTTGAAACCCAAAAAGATAAAGCTTTGTTGTCACATAAAGTCGAAGAGCTACTGTCTTTTCTCATTTAAGAGTACAAAGTGCTTCCAATTTGCTCCTAAGAGCAACAAAAAAGCCCTTACTAGCGATTGCTAATAAGGGCTTTGAATTTTCAGTAGCTTAGTTGCTGGCTGTCATTAGTCTATTTGTTGCGACGAGCTTCAACAGCATCTGCCAGTTGGCGAAGAACTGTCTCAGTGTCTTCCCAACCAATACATGCATCAGTAACAGATTGACCGTAAGTTGCAGCTTTGCCGTCAACCAGATCTTGGCGACCTTCAACTAAGTGAGATTCGATCATCACACCAAAGATAGCTTTGTCGCCACCAGAAATTTGTGCGCTTACGTCATCAGATACGTTCATTTGACGCTTAAACTGCTTAGAGCTGTTTGCATGGCTGAAGTCAATCATCACTTTTTGTGGAAGACCTGAATCTGCTAGCTCTTCTTTAATCTTACCAACGTGTTCTGCGCTGTAGTTTGGCTCTTTACCACCGCGTAGGATGATATGACAATCAGGGTTACCTGCTGTCTCAACGATAGCTGAGTGGCCGTATTTAGTTACAGACAAGAAGTGGTGAGAAGCGCTAGCAGAACGGATTGCGTCCGTTGCGATCTTAATGTTGCCATCTGTGCCATTCTTAAAGCCAACAGGGCAAGATAGACCAGAAGCCAATTCACGGTGAACTTGAGATTCAGTAGTACGCGCGCCGATTGCACCCCAGCTGATTAGGTCAGCAACGTATTGAGGTGTGATCATATCTAAGAATTCACTTGCTGTCGGCATGCCCATGTCAGTTAGGTCAAGCAGTAGCTTGCGTCCTAGACGAAGGCCATCATTTAGTTTGAACGTATCGTTCATGTACGGGTCGTTGATTAGACCTTTCCAACCTACCGTTGTGCGTGGCTTTTCAAAGTAAACGCGCATTACGATTTCAAGCTTGTCACCGAGTTCGTCGCGTAGCACTTTCAAACGCTTGCCGTACTCAAGAGCAGCTTCAGTATCATGAATAGAACATGGACCTACAATAACGAGTAAGCGATCATCGGTTTCTTCTAAAATATTATGAATCGCTTTACGGCTTTCAAAGGTTGTAGAAGAAGCAACTTCTGTCGCTGGAAACTTTTCTAAAACAGCAACAGGTGGTAATAACTCTTTTACTTTGTTAATTCTTACATCATCAGTCTGGAACATTGCTTACTTCTTCCTATTTTCTATCCTTGAGCTGAATGTACGTTATCTCACGTAACTTTCCATCAGCACATATCTTCTTGTTCCCTGTAACTTAACTAGTAAAAACTCTAGTTTCAATCACTAATTTAAAAAAAACGCAATTTTTTTTGTGTTTTATATTTAAAACACCCCGTATAACATTATTTACACGCTATCAATTGCGCAATTTAAGGCCGAATCGGATTCTATGTTATTCGAATTGTCCTACGCCCCTAATCCACGACTGAAGCTGAAAACAAAAAAAGCTCACGAGATCAGCGTGAGCTTTTATTTAATTACATTCTTTTCAATGGCTTGACGACACTATCAAGTCCTTCAATTTTCAGAGCAAGGCACAGCTTTAATAGGTCACCCAGTTCACCAGACGGAAAGCCTTTTTTATCGAACCACAGTAAATATTCTTCAGGTAAGTCAATCAATGTACGACCAGCGTATTTGCCAAAAGGCATCTGCATTCTGGCAAGTTTGATCAGGTTCTCTTTCTCTAGCATTACAGGCTCTTTCTATGCGTCATCGGTTCTCTGTAGAGTATCACCTAAACGTTCAACCCAATAGTTGATCGCATCTTTGGCATCGTCTAGAGAATCGATCATGGTCGAAAAGTCTTTGTTCCCGGCTTCGCGATCGATTGCAGCGAACAATGGCGTCCCCTCTTGAGCATCACTCACTAATAGCTCAACACTGGCGCTCCCAACGTTGGTGTGTTCGCCTGTTGCCACCTTAGAAATGGTGGACATCGCAAGACCAAATGGCAGAACGCTACTCGTCACGGCTAAGATAGGGTTTGGGGTTTGGGGTTTCAACGTTGCTCAACGCGATACTCAGGCGCAACGTCTTACCCGTGGGTGCATCGACAATTGTTTTATGAGGCGATATTTTCTCTTCCAAGCGTGAAACCATGTGTTCAGTAAGCTCTTGAATCTCTTCTTGATCGAGTGAATCTTCTTCTACAAGCACAAAGATCTGGTCAATGACCACAGAATCATAGTCGTCTAACTTAGATTTCAAACGTTGTGCGTCACGCAGGCCGATTCTAGCCCAAACTAAGTCAACACCACCGTCAGGACCTGGCTGAAAATCTTCATAGCTGGTGAACTTGGTTGCTGTTTTAATTGGACCGCCTGCACAACCAAACAAAAAAATGCTGGTTGCAACAAGCAAGAGAAGTTTTAAAGGTTTCATAGCGCACTTACATTAAATAGAATAATCTATATAAGTATGCCATACCCTATGTGAAAAGATTGTAGAAAAAAGGGTTAAAACTCAGAGCTAGCTCTAAAATTAGTCATGCTGCACGGTGTGAGCATACTCTACAATCACCTGATTTCCTTCGATATAAGCGTTTTGAATCTCGCCATCAACACTCATTCTACTTTTCAAATACACCACTTTAGGTCCAGATTCATTGCCTTCTTTAAGTGAAGGGAACACATTTCTAGGTTCTAAATGAAGTAAACGGCAAAAGTGGCTAATGAAAGACATGGTCAATGGCGTCTCCCCTCGCAGTACATTTGAGAAATCAAGCTGGTTCATTCCTAGCTTTTTTGAAAACTCCATCTGCGTAATTCGCATTCGCGATTTTTGTGACATCCACGTTTGATACAACGCATCTCTGTCTTGTTCTGTGAATTCCATACCGACTCCTTTATATAATTCATACCAATCAATTGTCCGTCTTTTCATACATGACATGTCAGAGTTCGGTTAGTGGAAACCAAAGGTTTGGTTTTGATATGAGCACTATTGTTCTATAGAACGAAACACAAAGGCTCAAAACATTCACAAAACGATTAGAGCAAATGCTTTCTTTATTTATATCAATATCTTATACGTTAACTAACAAAACATATAGCAAGTTAATTTGTATTAAGAATTAAAAGTTCGAGATTAGCATTCCACATTTCAATCTATTGATTCGCATTTATAAAACTGGTTGGCTACATTCCGTTTGCTTAAACGCACTTCTGGCAAACTATTTGAAAGAATAGGACGCAAAGCCACCGGTCTGTCGACAGATATTCTGTCTATGATAGCGGGGCCGCCACTTAATAGGATTTAAGTGCACATGCATGCCGGAGTGTTCTCTTTTTTGTCGGCCAAACACAGTAAGGACAAATAATGAAACAACTCCCAAAAAAATCACTCATCGCGCTGTCGCTACTTAGCGTAAGCGGTGCAAGCTTCGGTCACGGTTATGTTTCGGCATACGATAATGGCGTTGCTGAGAGCCGTGTTGCCCTATGTAAGTTCCCTGCGAGTGACACACAACAGAAAAACACCGACTGTGGTGGTATCCAATACGAACCACAAAGTGTGGAAGGCCCTGAAGGTTTCCCTGAAGTCGGCCCTGTCGATGGAAAAATCGCCAGTGCAGAATCTTCTTTAGCGGCAGCGCTAGACGAGCAAACAGCCGATCGCTGGGTTAAACGCCCTATCAAGTCAGGTTCTCAATATTTTGAGTGGACGTTTACAGCCAACCACAAAACCCGCGATTGGAAATACTACATTACGCAACCTGACTGGAATCCAAACCAACCTTTGGCACGCAGCTCTTTTGATTTAACACCATTCTGTGTTGTTGAAGGCAATATGGAACAACCACCGATGCAAGTAAGCCACTTGTGTAATGTTCCAGAACGCGAAGGTTATCAAGTGATCCTTGCAGTATGGGACGTGGGTGACACTGCTGCAGCTTTCTACAATGTTATCGATGTGAAATTTGATGGCGACGGCCCTATTATTCCGGATTGGGATCAAGGCGGTCAGATCAACCCAACTCAAGATCTGAACGTTGGTGACGCTGTCTACACTCGTGTCTTCGACCAATCTGGTGAGAACGCTTCATACAGCACTGAGCTAGTGATTGAAAGCAACGAGCAAGGCAAAGCAAACAACTGGTCTTACGATCTTGCCTCTAAGATCAACCAAGAGCAGACGCAAATCAAAGCAGGTCAATTAAACGGCCAAGGCGATTTCGCTCCTGTATACGGTTCGAACCCTATTTACTTAAAGGCAGGTTCAGGCTTTAACAGCGTCGAGATCGGTTACAAGATTGATACTCCAGAACCAGACCATGAGCTAGAAGTGACTGGCTTAGAGTCTGAGTACATTATCGATGAAAACCAGCCAACACAGCTTGACCTTACTCTAGCGGCAACAGGCGATATTCAAGCTGAATTGACTGTGTACAATCATCATCGTGAAGCGCTTGCCTCTCAAAAATCTAAATTAGCAGACGGACAAGTGGAAGATGTTCAACTGACTTTGTCTAAATCAGAAGCTGGCCACCACATGCTTGTGGTTGTGACGAAAGATGACCAAGGTAACTTAGTGGATCAGAACACGCTTGATTTCCATCTGATGGATGAGCAAACACCTCCACCAGCAGGCGACTACGACTTCGTGTTCCCAGGAAGCATTGAGTCTTACACTGCCGGTACTAAAGTACTAAGTAGCGATGGTGGCGTTTATCAGTGTAAAGAGTTCCCATACTCTGGCTACTGTGTTCAATGGGCTCCAACAGCAACTCAGTACGAACCAGGTGTAGGTTCACACTGGCAAGATGCTTGGAACAAAGTGGACTAATTGATCACTAGAGACTCACTATTAATAGATGAGTGTTGGTAATCAACCAAACAAAAACGGATGCCTAGCGCATCCGTTTTCTTGCTCTAAAACACCTGAAAGGTCAGTTATCAAAGTAGATAGTGGTCGGCCAACAGAGCTACGAACAAGATCATGAGGTGATAGATGGAGAACTTAAATGTCTTCATCGCCATATTGGGTTCATCCCGATACTTAAGTACCCATGCGTGATAAACAAAGCCACCGTTTAACACCAAAGAGGCGCTCAAGTATATCCAGCTACTCATACCAACCAACACGGGCAATACGCATACAATGCTAAGCAGCAAGGTATACAGCAGAATTGACGTCTTGGTATAGGCTATACCATGAGTCACAGGCAGCATCGGAATATCTACCTTGGCGTACTCGTCACGACGATGAATCGCAAGTGCCCAAAAGTGAGGAGGCGTCCAGATAAAGATGATCATCACCAGCAACCATGCACTTGAATGCAGCTCATTAGTAACTGCCGTCCAACCCAACAGCGGAGGCATTGCGCCTGCAATCCCTGCAATCACAATATTTTGTGGCGTAGCTCGCTTCAGATACATGGTGTAAATCACTGCGTAACCCAACAAACTTGCAAAGGTTAACCATGCCGTAAGTGGGTTAACCAACACGACTAAAGTCACAAAACCAAGCAAGCCAATGCCCGCAGCAAAACTAAACACTCGTACACTACTGAGCTCACCCGATGGTAAAGGACGTCGATTAGTTCGAGACATCTGTCCATCGATCTTTTTGTCGATCAAATGATTAAATGCGGCCGCTGAACCCGCCATTAGCCCTATCCCAATCATCCCGAACAGAGCTTGCTGCACAGGTAGTCCATTGGGCACCGCTAAGCACATCCCGACTAGTGCGGTCAGCAACATTAACGCCACCACTTTAGGCTTGGTCAGTGTTAAATAGACCTTCCAAACAGCTTTGTTTTTTCCAACCATTTCATTGTTTGAAGCTTCGTCTTGAACCACCACTTGATGCTGTGTTGACGTTCTACTGACCATGATTACCTCCTTGTAATACACTGTTCTTCACCAAGCTCTCACTCGATTTGCGTTGCCACACCACAAAATTGGTTACAACCATGCTGATGAGCAACATTGCTGCGACTAGGTTATGCAAAACCGCAACTGAGATTGGCAGGTGAAACCATACATTACTGATTCCAAGGCTGATTTGCGTAAACAACACTATCGTGACAATCACGCTCAGCTGTTGGTGAGGCGCTTGGCCAGACCTCCATAGCTGATACACAACCATCAACACCGTTAATGTCGCCACAATAGCCCCGAATCGATGCATGACATGTATGGTAAGCCTTGCGGGATATTCCAACACACCAAACTCATAGTTATCATGGCCGTGTTGAGCAAAGTCGAAAGCGTTCTTAAAGTCTAGATAGCTTGTCCAGTTCCCCTCACAAATGGGTAGCTGTGTACACACCAATGCGGCGTAATTTGATGATGTCCATCCACCAAGCAGTATCTGCCCGACCACAATGACTAATCCAAAGAGCGCCCAAACTTTAAGTGTTGGAGAACAAGAAGCCTCACCAAAACGGCTTTGGAATTGAGACAAACGGCAGTAGAGCAGACACAACAGTGACAGTAACGTGAAGCCCCCCATCAAATGCGCCATAACCACAACGGGCATCAACTTGAGAGTCACCGTCCACATTCCAAGTAAAGCCTGAAAGATCACAGTGGCTGAGATAAGTAATGGAAGACCAACTGGTGTGATGTTCTTTTTAATACACCAAGCTACAACGACAAAGATGAGCAGCCCTAATGTTCCTGCAAAGTAGCGATGTATCATCTCTATCCAAGCTTTATCTGCTTCAAGAGCTCGCTCAGGGAATTGCAGATTGGCTTGATTCACCGCTTGGGCATCTGAGGGCACGGTGATCTTTCCGTAACAACCCGGCCAATCAGGACAGCCAAGGCCAGCATCCGACAAACGTGTATAAGCTCCGAGAACAATCACGGTAAGGGTCAATAAGATAGTTAATCTCATCATGTGGATGAGTAAATCAGGGGCTTTATTCTGCATCGTCTATCTCCCTATACTTATTCCCTTTTCGTTAACAACACTCAGCATTAACGCCATCTGCTAAAACTTATCAAGTTAAGCTTATTAACTACCCAACTCGTGACAGCTTGAGTAGCTTTCTTAAATCATGAATCATGCCTTTGGATTGCCCCACTAACTGCGACGGGTCAGAAACGCTTTTATACTCCATAACTAGCTGCCCTAGTGGGTCAATAATGACAATGGAAGCCGGCGCAAACTCGGTACTTAACTGATCGCCACCAGTTAACAAAGACAAACCGGGCTTATCGAGCGAACCCGATAACGAGTTACCTTCTGAAACAAAAACAACGGCAGTCACACGCTCTTTGTTTTTCCCTAACGCCAAGTAGCTTTGATTCAAATAATGGAGTTGTTGTTCGCACAAGCTTTCGCACTCCACCGGCGCGATATAACCCACTAACCACCCCTCTCCAGCCATGGGTACCGTTACACCGAAATCCGCTAGTGTGGTTCTTGGTTCTACCAATTCCCCCGAGTTAGTGACACCTGAGGTGTACCAATTCTGGTCCAACACGGTTTTAGCGATAATGGCAGGTAAGGCGAAGATCAGAATCAGTCCGATTAATACAAGACGACCACGAGATCGACGCTGTTTAAACGCAGCGAGATTGGCCTCGGTACTTTCCTTGTTCATTTGTACTTGAGATTTATTCATCTTTCTTCCTTGTGGCAGACACTGCCTTTAAAGTCACTATTTCAATTTCAAGTGCCTACTTCTGATTCATATGGCTATTTTTCTTCAAATATCGGAACCCAATCAACAACATCAAAAACAAAAGTACCGCAGCCATTACAAACCATTGAAACGAGTAACCAAAGTGCTTCTCAGACTTCATCGCCGTAGGTCGCCACAACATCTCATAAGGCCATGAATCTAAGCTCTGAGGTTGAAAGATAAACGGCAGCACGTCTTGCCCGGTGTACTCTGATAACGCTGCTATGTTTAAGTTTTGGATTCTATTCGGTGTCGTATTTTCCAAACCCAACTCATGACTTAAAGGATTAACTGAACGTGTATACAAGCGCCCTGACATGTTGGTTGGTAAAGTGACATGTCCAACTTGTGGAAGCTCTCTTCTGTCATTACTTGCTGCAACGAACCCAAGATCGATCAACAGTTGTTTGCTTCCATCTTGTGTTGGAACCTCGCCCAACATGTAAATTACATACCCTACCGTTCCTTGGTTTATCTGGTTGTCTAACAAAACGACCAAACCACTTGGCGTTTCCAGTTCGACATCAACCTTTAAACCATTTAAAAACGGCTGTTCAGATGAATCTTGCGCTTGTGTGCGCGAGTCCTTCCATTCAGAGATAACAATGTCTAAAGATTGCGGCGATTGCTTCGCTCTCTCTATTAATTGTTGCTCATAACGTAATTTCTCGTTACCTCGCTCTAGTTGCCATAAACCCAACTTGATTAAAGCGCCGACTGAAACCACAGTTAAAACAACCGCTATCCAAAAACCTTTACTGCGGAACTTGTGTTCATCATCAATCAATCGGTTTGGAGTTATCACTATGGCGTCATCTACCTTTGTGTTGTTATTTAAAATTGTATTGGTCGCTTTGCTGTTTTTTATCGCTTTCAATTTGATGAAAGGTCTAATCCAAATCGCCTCAGGCAAACAAAATGGCAAAAGACTGAGTCACTTCTTAGGTCGTCGTGTGGTGCTGTCTGCCATCGTTGTGCTATTGCTGTTACTTGCCCTAGCCTCAGGCACCATTACTCCAAATCCAAGGCCTTACTAAGGCTTTCAAGTTGATTAACGTTTTCAAACATATTTATTCTTCCAAGCATGGCTTAAAGCAGCTCAATATGTCGTTAAAGAACATAGACGAACACAAACAACCCTAACCAAACCACATCAACAAAGTGCCAATACCAACTGCCGGCTTGGAAAGCAAAGTGGTCTTTTGGCGTAAAGTGGTCTTTCGCAACCCTTGCCAGTAATACAATCAAAAAGATCGTCCCTAAGCAGACATGCAAACCATGGAAACCAGTCAATAAGAAGAAAGTGTTGCCGTAGATGCCTGATTGAAGGGTCAGCCCCATCTCTTGATAGGCATGGACGTACTCTTCGACTTGGAAAAACAGGAAGAAACCGGCCAGAACAATGGTTATCTCCAACCAGACGATCAAAGCCATACGCTTATTTTGTTCAAGACTGATATGTGCCATATGCAGCGTCACAGAGGAAAGCAGCAGAATTATGGTGTTCTTTAGAGGGATACCTTGCCAAGGCATAGCTTGTGTCGTTACGCCATCAGGTGTCGTGGTCAGTGGCCACATAGACTGGAACATCGGCCACAAGACTTCATGGGTCATTTCATTGTTGCCCGCACCACCAATCCAAGGAACAGAAATCATACGAGCATAGAAAAGCGCACCAAAGAAAGCGCCGAAGAACATGATTTCAGAAAAGATGAACCAGCTCATGCCTTGCCTAAAGGAGCGAGATATCTGCTCGGAATAAACACCACTCAATGATTCCGTAATTACGTTGCTAAACCAACCCGCAAGCATATACAGAAGAACAGCAAATCCGACTAACAACACCGCTTTGCCGAACACGCCACCAGCAGCATCAGTCCCCATGTTTTGCACGGTTAACCCTGCTCCAACAGCAACAAGAAACAGCGCAACGGCACCGACTAATGGCCAGTGGCTTTGATGTGGAACGAAATAAACTTCCTTTTTAGAACTCATCGCTCAACTCCTTTTGTTGATTCTGGTTCCTAGTTACTCGCGATTACATTAGGCTCGGGACTGCTTGATTCCCCGACCACCTCACTCGTGATATTAAACAGCGTATAAGAGAGCGTCAGCGTGTGTATCGAGTCTGGAATGTCTGGCTCTATGTAAAATATCAAACCCATTTCAGCGCTCTTGAACCCGTCAAGTGGCTGCTGATTAAAGCAAAAGCATTCCATCTTGTTGAAGTAGGTCGCTCCCATTCCTGGAGAAACCGATGGTACGGCTTGGCCAACCAATGAGGCTCCAGATAGGTTTTTGGCAATGTAGTTAGTTTGAACCACCTCACCAGGGTGAACCTCTAGCACACGCTCTTCAGGAACAAACTGCCAGGGCATATCAGGTTTGATGTGCGACATAAACTCCACACGAACAGTACGAGAGTAGTCCGGTTGCATCCCCTGAGGTTGAACAGCAGAAACAGTATTAGTTTTACCGTTGATTCCCAACGCCTCACACATCACATCGTAAAGCGGAACCAAAGCGAAACCGAAGCCAAACATCGCCACGACACTCAATACCAAGTAGCCCGTCAGCTTCTTGGTAGATCGCTTAGGTTGTTTTTTATCTATCTCGCTTTGCTTATCATTCATTGTGCATCCCTCTAATCGATTTTAGGTGGATGAGTAAAGGTGTGATGAGGTGCTGGGCTTGGTACTGTCCACTCAAGTCCTTCAGCTCTATCCCAAGGCTTGCTTGATGCAGGCTCACCGCCTTTTACGCACTTGATGACTAACCATAAGAAAATCAATTGAGACAAACCAAAAGCAAAGCCACCAATCGACACTACTTGGTTAACGTCAGCGAACTGAATAGCGTAGTCTGGAATACGACGTGGCATCCCCGCCAAGCCTAAGAAATGCATCGGGAAGAAAAGGACATTCACTGAGACTACTGACGTCCAGAAATGCCACAGGCTGAGTTTGTGATCGTACATATGCCCGGTCCACTTAGGTAACCAATAATAGGCTGCGGCCATTATCGAGAACACCGCACCGGTAACCAGAACATAGTGGAAGTGAGCCACTACAAAATAGGTGTCATGGTATTGGAAATCAGCAGGAACAATAGCGAGCATCAATCCTGACAAGCCGCCTATCGTGAATAGAACAATAAAGGCGATGGTGAACAGCATTGGTGTTTCGAAGGTCAACGCGCCTCGCCACATGGTTGCTACCCAGTTAAAGACTTTCACTCCCGTCGGAACCGCAATCAACATGGTGCAATACATGAAGAACAGTTCAGCAAAAACCGGCATCCCCGTAGTGAACATATGATGTGCCCACACTAAGAAAGACAAGATCGCGATACTACAGGTCGCATACACCATTGAATGATAACCAAACAAACGCTTACCACTAAAGGCTGGGATGATGGCAGAGACAATACCAAACGACGGTAAGATCATGATGTATACTTCGGGGTGCCCAAAGAACCAGAATATATGTTGGAACATGACGGGGTCACCACCACCAGCCGCATCGAAGAAGCTCGTCCCAAAGTATTTATCGGTCAACACCATGGTCACCGCCCCAGCGAGAACGGGCATTACGGCTATCAGCAAGAAAGCGGTGATTAACCAAGTCCAAACGAACATTGGCAATTTAAACCAAGTCATACCCGGGGCTCTCATGTTCACGATGGTCACAATGACGTTGATCGCCCCCATGATCGAACTGATCCCCATAATATGAACAGAGAAGACAAACAGCGCCGTGCTATCAGGGCCGTAAGTCGTTGACAGCGGCGCGTAGAATGTCCAACCAAAACTCGGGCCACCTCCCTCTGTAAACAGAGAGCCAATTAAGATTAAGAAGGCAAAAGGCAGAATCCAGAAACTGAGGTTGTTCATTCTAGGCAACGCCATATCTGGCGCCCCGATCATCATAGGGATCATCCAGTTAGCGAGTCCCGTGAATGCAGGCATTACCGCACCAAACACCATGATCAAGCCGTGCACTGTGGTCATTTGGTTGAAGAAGTCTGGTTCAACAAGCTGCAAGCCCGGTTGAAATAGCTCAGCGCGGATCACCATTGCCATCGCGCCGCCAGTTAAGAACATCGAAAAGCTGAACCACAGGTATAATGTGCCTATGTCTTTATGATTGGTTGAATACAGCCAACGTGCCCACCCTTTTGGAGCGGCGTGAGAATCGTGATCATCCAGAGACAAGTCATTGCTGTCCAATGTGCCTTCCACAGAATGGCTTAAGGCCTGATCTTCTGCAGGCGCCGATTTCACCGGCTTATTGATTGGTGAACTCATAGCTGCTCCTTAGCATCACTTTGTGCTTCATCCGTTGAGCCCTGTTCGTCAGGTGCTTGGGCTCCGCCTTCTTGTTTAACCTTGTAAGCGTTAATATCTGAAGCCTGAACAATATCGCCCGTGTCATTACCCCATGCATTTCTTTGATAAGTGACTACCGCTGCGATCTCTTTCTCAGTTAGCTGATTATCGAAGGCTTGCATTGCCGTGCCTCCACGACCATAAACAATGGTGTCGATATGCACATCGACATCTCCTAGAGCAACTGGGCTACCTTTAATAGCGGGGAATGCACCAGGAATACCCTCACCGTTCGCTTGGTGGCAGACCGCGCATCGAGTTTTGTAAACCTCTTCACCGATGGTATTCAGCTCTTCCAAAGAAAGTGACGCGTCTAATGCATCTTGAGCCGCCTGTTGTGCGGCTATCGCCAATTCTTTCTGTTCCGCCAGCCATGCATCAAACTCGTCTTCTTCCATGGCATGCACCACTATCGGCATAAAGCCATGTGCTCGGCCACACAGTTCAGCACACTGGCCACGATATACACCGGGTTCATCTATTTTTGTCCACGCTTCGTTAATGAACCCCGGGATAGTGTCTTTCTTAACGGCAAAGGCAGGAACCCACCACGAGTGAATCACATCGTCAGAGGTCATCAAGAAGCGAACTTTTCTATCAATAGGAAGAACTAATGGCTTATCAACCTCTAGCAGGTAATGAGCCCCTTTCACTTCAATGCCTTCGATTTCTTTGTCACTGGTCGCCAGTAGACTGAAGAACTCAACATCTTCACCAAAATAGCTGTAATGCCATTTCCATTGTGAGCCAGTAATTTTAACGGTGAGTTCAGATTGAGAGGTGTCTTCCATCGCAATCAAGGTTTTGGTCGCGGGTATCGCCATAGCAATAAGAATAATAATTGGAATGATGGTCCAGAGGATTTCAACTTTGGTGCTTTCGTGAAAGTGAGCCGCCACCGCTCCCTTCGACTTTCTGTGCCTCAGAATCGAATAGAACATCACACCAAAAACGACGAAGGCGATTGCACAGCAGATGTAGAAGATAAGCATATGAAGTTCATAAACCTCACCACTGATCTCAGTCACGCCTCTTGTCATGTTGTATTCACTACTTGCATGCACTAAAGGCGACACTAAAACCACAACAAAACTCTTCAAAAGCCACGCTAGCCTAACCAGTAATCTTTTCAAAAGATCTCTCCTTATCCTTCCTAATTGGATACTTGCGACCTAAATGTCGTTACGAGCTATGTTTCATTACGAACTACATGTCATTACGAGCCAGGCAACATTCATTGTTATCCCGACTACACATGAAAAGGCTGAATCTCAATCTACAACTCACATGGAGACAGCTTTAAGGCACTATCAACCTCATATCTCCCCATGAGCCAATACGGCTCAGAAACGTTGGAGGTTTCCATGAAAGATTCAAAAACGGCGAATTTGTTAAATTTTGTTATATTTATGTAAAAGGCTAGTTAGTGATATCCAATAGTTCAAGGTAAGTTTACTTACTAAACAGTCAATTATTTGAAGTGACTAAGCTACATGCCCTCTTGACGTTGGAATTTATTTTATATCGAGTTTTACGATTGCTTTCATAGAAATGATAATCAATATCACTTAAGTTAAATCAACAGTAAGTCATACAGACATTAAAAGGTTTAGTGATTATGCAAGATGCAATGAATTGGTTAGCGAGAGACCCAGACCCAAGAACTCGTGAAGAGCTTCAACACCTCATCGATGAAGGAATGCATGACGAACTTGAAGACCGCTTTACTCAACGATTAGAGTTCGGAACAGCAGGTCTTCGAGGCAAAGTTGGATGTGGTCCAAATAGAATGAATCGCTTAGTGATACAAGAAACCGCGACAGGGCTTGGTCACTATTTAATAGAGCACGTTGCAAATGCCAAGATTCGTGGTGTGGTTGTGGGCTATGACGGCCGTTTAGATTCAAAGCAGTTCGCTGTTGATACTGCCTCCGTACTCACGGCTTTAGGCATTAAGGTTTACTTAACCTCGAATGTCGCTGCAACCCCTATCGTTGCTTTTGGTATTGAGCATTTCAACGCCGCAGCGGCTGTTGTGGTGACGGCCAGCCATAACCCGCCAGAATACAATGGCTTCAAAGTATACTGGGAGAATGGCGCGCAAATCATTCCTCCGCATGATGCTGGCATTGCCGCTGAAATCGATATCGCATCAACCAAGCCTATCCCTTTGATGAGCCTTAATGATGCTGAAACACAAGGTAAGTTGGTATGGTTAACTGAAGGTTATTATCAGACCTACCGAGCTGCGATCAATCAGAGCCCATACGTGAGTAAAGATATTGAATCGGCGAACACCACCATCACCTACACTGCAATGCATGGTGTGGGCGCGCAAATGGCTGAGGATCTTCTTCATGATTCTGGTTTCCATAAGGTGTTCAGCGTCGCCGAGCAAAGAGAGCCCGATGGTAACTTCCCGACCGTGAACTTCCCGAATCCGGAAGAAAAAGGCGCGATGGATCTGGTGGTTAACTTAGCAAAAAGTGTCGATGCCGACATTGCTTGTGCCAATGACCCAGATGCAGACCGATTCGCCGTTGCAGTCAGAACTGAAGATACTTCCTATAAAATGCTCACGGGTGACCAAGTGGGGGTGTTGTTCGCGCACTACTTGTTGTCAAAGCCACACACCAAAAACCAATTAGTTGGTAATAGCATCGTCTCATCCACCCTGCTAGAGAAAGTGGCTAAATCCCATGGTGCGACTTATTTCCAAACGCTGACAGGCTTTAAATGGTTGGCGAATATTGGGATGCAATTAGAAGATGATCAGAACGAGTTCTTATTCGCCTATGAAGAAGCGTTAGGCTACACAATTGGTACTCAGGTTCGAGATAAGGATGGACTATCGGCTATCGTCGTGTTTGCTCAATTGGTTGAAGAGTTAAAATCTCAAGGTCGAACGATTTGGGATCTTCTCGCTCAAATTTCATTTGAACATGGGGTTCACACCAACGCACAACGAAGTATTGCCCTAGACCCAGACTCACCATCAATTGGTTCTAAGCTCCGCTCGGCACAGCCTAAAGCAATCAACGGTGTCGCTATCTCTGTGATTGAAGATCTGCAGTCTTCTCTGCGCTTTATTACTGGTGGTGCAACAGAGGCGATAAACCTCCCTGCGAGCGACGTACTCATCTATCATCTCGAAGATGGTTCCCGCATTATCGTCCGCCCTTCAGGAACCGAGCCTAAAGTTAAGGTTTACTATGAGACGGTGACAAAGTTCGAAGGGACAGAAACCTACGAAGAAACTCGTCTACGCGGTGAAGAATACATGGACAAACTCATCGAGCAACACCAGCAAGAACTGAATTCTTAACGATTGGTATCGTTCAACATATAACGATTAAAAACAAAATGGACGCTCGAAGCGTCCATTTTGTCTCAGCGGCTAACCGCAAAAAGATGTCTGGTTTGATTCGTCTACGAAGTAAAGAAAGAAGACAACATCCAGATAGCCAACACGATGAAGACTCCGCCCATCACTTTCTGTTGATAGGTGCGGAACTTAGCATTTTCTACCAGTGACTTACCGATAGTACCTACCAATGCCACCAGCAAGAAATTGAAAGTTAAACCTAAGACATTCAGTAGCAGACCAAGCACTAACATTTGCTCGCCCGAAGTCGCTTCAATATTCGTCGATACAAACTGAGGCAAGAACATCACAAAGAATACCAAGGCTTTAGGGTTAAGCAGATTACTGATTAGCGCTCTTTGATAATAAGCTTTCGCAGCAAAATTATCCGTTAACTCAGGCGCATTACCCTGTTCTGTTCGCAGGCAGTCCCATCCCATCTTCAACAGGTACGCGCCACCTAACAAATGTAGAGCTTTCAACGCAATAGGACTCATCGCAATCAATGTTGAAACACCCATTGCTGCCAATACTGTCAGGATAATTCCGGAAGTCGCGTTACCCAAACTTGCAAACACACCAACCTTGCGGCCATAGCTCATACTTGAGCTCGCGATGAGTAACATATCAGGACCAGGCAAAAGGAGAAGTGCGACAACGGCAGTCAGGTAAACAGGTAGAATGGCTAAGTCGATCATGGGTTTCAGTATTGATAAAAACGGAGGCGGATTTTATATCAATTACCAACACCCTTCCAGATGCAATTAGTTGTAAGATGGTAAATCGTACGAATTAAAAACCAACTTAAACCATTCAAACCAACTTATTAACTAAACATAGAGTATTAATTAACTCGCTACCCACTCGATCTCAATCAATGTCGTATCGCCACACTTTAGGCGACCAAGGAAGATATCGCCTTTGTGTACAGCACCAACACCTTTTGGAGTACCCGTCATCACAACATCACCGTCTAGCAAGGTGGTATAAGAAGACAGCTCTTCTAGGATAGTTTGTGGGGAGTAAAGCATCTGCTCAACATGTCCTTTCTGAACACGAACACAGTTAATAAACAGCTCTAGATTCAGGTCTTCAAGGTCTAAGTTATCAGTTGGAACAAAGCGACTAAACACGGCAGAGCCATCAAACGCCTTGGCGCGCTCCCAAGGTAAGCCTTTTGCTTTCAAGCTACTTTGCAACTCGCGCTTAGTCAGGTCTAACCCTAAACCTACCGCTGAGTATTGACCGTTTTCAACGATGAAACAGATTTCGGCTTCGTAGTGCAGTGCTTCTTGATGAAAAGAAGACAGAGATGACGTAACACTGGTACTCGGTTTATTGAAAACCACCATAGCATCAGGGATTGCATTGTTAAGTTCTTCAATGTGATCGACATAGTTACGCCCAACACACAGCACCTTGGTTGGTGTTGCGGTTCGTTTCGAATTCATCAATTGTTCCTGATCTACAACGCTGCTCATAGTTTGTCCCTGAACTATTTTTGGAACGCAGAGTTTACCGCATCATAAAGAGAGAATCTTCGACAAGATGGTTACCAATATCTAAATTCTGATCTTTAGCTCAATTAAATGATTTAAATACTTTTATCCGAAGATCGCGACATATAAGAACTGATAACAAGAGCCATAGCTACGTAGATAAAATGAATGGCTCGGTAACATGAAGGAAAAGCTCAAACAGGTGCGTATAGAACGAAAGAAGCCCTCTCAAACCCAAAAGGCTTGAGAGGGCTTAGCATGGTGTCTAGGACAGTATCCTAAAAGGTAAACTTAAGGAGTAAACACTATGCTAAATAAGTCTGCGACTTATAGGTAGTAACGAGCACCAAGTAGCCACTGGTCGTCAGCATCTTTCTTGTAAAGGCCTGAACCTTGAAGATCAAACTGGTAACCTGCAAAACCTACGAACTGAGATGTGAAGTTGTATTCAGCTTGTAGAGCAGTCGTGCTGTATACAGTTTCGCTGTTCTTGTCGTCTTCTACCGCTTCGTAGTTAACGCTTAGGTTAAGGCTGTTAGATAGAGCGTAAGAAGCTAGTAATTCAATTGCTACAGACTCTTCTAGTACACCAGTGAAGCTACCTACAGTCGCAGAGTTCATGTAGTTGTTCATTGCGTATACACCTGCAAGGTATAGACCTTCCGCGCCGTATGAACCGTAAGTTGCACTTAATACGTGAGAATCAGCAGTTTTTGAGCCAACAAAACCTGCGTAATCAACGTCACCTGTGTTGTAAGCGTAGTTTGCAGTGAAGTCAGCAATAGCGTAGTTCAAAGCGATCTGACCACGGTTTCCGTAATCGTTGCCATTGTCTTTATCTGCCTTACGGCCTTGCCATGCAACAGCTGCACTTAGAGAGCCTGCGTTTCCGAAGTCTAGTGCATTAGCGTAGCTCACCATCTCTTCACCACGGCCAGTACCTAGATTACCGTGATCATCGTAAATAAAGTCGTTTGCGAAAGCGATTGGCATATCAGCAACGCCAGCAACGTTGTAGTAAGGTGCCCATTGAGTACCTACTGCTGCACGACCTAGGTCATCATGAGTTAGACCAACGTAACCTAAACGAGTTGTAAATGCTTCATCACCGCCGTCAAGCATGTTTAGCGCCCATTCACCTTTAGCATCAGCAGTAAAGCCGTTACCTAGTTCATGAGTAGCGTTGAAGTTAATACGTGGAGAAACAGACTCTACACCGATATCATCTTCGTTGATACGGTCACCACTGTTTACGTCACCAACTGCAACTGAAACGTGGCCGCCAACTGAGAATGTTGTGCCGTCTTCGTTGTAAAGTTCTACTGCAACTGCCTGTGTACCAAATACTGCACCAGAAATTGCTAGCGCTAAAAGTTTCTTATTCATTGTCATATCCATTTGTAACTGGGTGAGTTTTTCACTAACAACCTCGTGCTTACGGAGAAGTTGTTACCTGCATTTAACAAGTAGGAAAACACTAATATACGAATGACAAAAAAGTTGCATTAAAATATATAAAATAAAACAAATCACACTATAAAAAACAAAAAATCAATATTAAACAATAAGATAGAACACAAATCTGTCGTGACCTTTTTTATATTTTGAGACTGATAGCTCATCAATTTTTGATTTTTCAATCGCAAAAGTAGCATTAAAATTCAAAGCAACATATTACTCATTAGGCCATTGAGTGACATATCTTTAACCTTGAAACATTTTGTAACACACAGAACTCAGCTGAAATATTTTTCTTTGTGAAACAATTCCCAATTTGAGCTAGGAAAAATCACTCAATTGAAAGTTCACTAAAAAAAATACAAAAAAAGGGCAACCAATCAGCGACCGGTTGCCCTTAATAACACATCATTAAACTCTTATTTGAAGCAAACTTCAGCCCAGCGAGCTAAACCTGCAGTTACCGAACCGAAATAGTTGCCACTCACAATAGGTACGTTAGGCACAGCTTGTTGTACAGCTTCACGAAGTATCGGTGAACGAGCTGAACCACCCGTCATGTAGATTACGTCTGGCTGTTTCTGACCTTGTTGAATCGCTTCTTTAACCAACTCAATCATCTTAGACTTTGGTGTTTCAATCGCTTCAACCATCTGTTCGATTGAGATGTCCACCTCGACCAATTCAGAGGCAACATTAATCGCAGCACGATATTGAGAGGATTCTGCCAGCGCGATCTTAGCTTCTTCCGCTCTGCGCACAATGCCGTAACCTAAAGTATCATGATAAACCTTCATCAAACGTTCTAGCTTTTGAGGCTCTGACGCTTCTTTACGAAGTAATTTCAATGCTGCTAGGTTTTCTCTTGAATAGAAATTCTTTTGAGCTTCAACATTATTAATCGCAATTGGATTCCAGAATTGAGTCAGTGGCATATCGATACCCGAAATGCCTTTGCTGCCCATACCAAAAGGTGACATCAGTTGTTTGAACGCAAGATAGATATCGAGGTCATTGCCCCCTACCCTTTGTCCACTGTGTGCGAGCAAACTCTGGGTACGATCCGCTTTACCAGACCAAGTTGGTCCCATTTCTAACAATGAACAATCGGTGGTACCACCGCCAATATCCACAACCAATACCGTTTGGTTTTCAGTTAAGGTGCTTTCGTAATCAAGACCTGCAGCTACTGGCTCAAATTGAAAAGCGATATCAAAGAAACCGGCACGCTTAGCTGCGCGAGACAGTATATCTTCAGCTTGTCTGTTCGCCTCTTCTCCACCTCGACCATGAAAGTTAATTGGTCGGCCGATGACGGCTTGTTTGATCTGCTCTTGAGTCGTAAGCTCAGCTTGGTGTTTAATATTTGCCATCATGGCGCACACTAAATCTTCGAAAAAGCTCACCTGAACATCATGCAGTCCACTCGCACCAAGGAAAGACTTAGGGGACTTAACATAATAAACGTCACGAGGGTCTTCTAAATAGAGATCCAACGCAGCCTGACCAAATGCCATATCTTCCGGTACTAGGTCGATACTCTCTTCTCGGTTCAATGCAATCGCACGTCGTAACACTTGCTCACCAACCGCATCACTTGGCTTGATGTTTAAATGGCGAAATAGATGCTCAGAAACACTCTCGCGAGTAGGAGCAAACACAGTTGAGGGAATATAGTGGTTGTCACCTTCTAGTGGTAACAGGCTAGGTTCTCCATTAACCATCGCCGCGACAGAACAGTTCGCTGTTCCATAATCAAATCCAATAAACATAATATCCCCCACGCAACAAAAGGGGCGAGATGCTACATGAAAAGCCTTGAAATTACGAGGTCATTTACTTCTTTCGCTTGGTCATTTTTATTTTTCTGACTCTTAATAGCCAAACAAATATGCTACATTTCAGCCCAAATGAATCACAGGTTAGATAAATGAAAACACCTTGCCGAGCGGCTTGTAAAAATAATGGCGGAATGTGTAGCGGCTGCTTTCGCACAATGGAAGAAATTATAGGTTGGAAAGGCTTATCTGAAAGCGAAAGGGATTCTGTTATGGATAATGTCAGTGGCGCGAGTTCAACTCACCAATGTCCCCAATGTAATGAACCCGCTCAATGCGATATCAGCGCTGGTAAAGACACGTGTTGGTGTTTTGAATTAGAGAGGCGCGATACAAGCGGTATTCCAAAGGCTGGAGTTTGTATGTGCCGTAAGTGCTTGTCTGCCCTGCCTGTTCAGTAGTTTATAACCTATTCAGCAAGTTACGAGCAGGTTCAACATATACAAAAAAGCGAGAGATTGCTTTCTCGCTTCAAAATACTGAGATTAAATTTCGACCTAATCGTTACCTGGTTAGTGTCTACTTCGCTTTTTCAAGAAGCGCAGGCTGAGAAAACTGGATACCATTCCAGCCATAAACCATGAAGTTGCGAATATTTTGATGGTCGGTATTCTCTGGAAAACCTAACACGTCGTTACGATAAAATTGACCAAAACAAGCCAATGTTTGCTCTGCTGATAGGCCTTGCTCTAAACCAAAAGCAAAAATCTTACACGAACCGTTATTCTGACCGGCTGCATTCACAACATCACCGTTGCGAAATTCACACTCTGAAAAGTCATAGCGTGCTTCTATCACTTGCATCGTATCTTCAAATTGCACGCTTTCCGGGGTTTCAGCTAACGTGCTTAATAAGGTTTCCAGTTCCATTTACTATTTCTCCATCAAGTAAGTAATGTACAGCAGTGTATCTTTTTTTTCGACAAGAGTAAGCCGTTGTTTACTTAGGATAGCTAGTCATTTTTTTTGTTGTACACGGCTAATTACCTTAATGAAACTAATGACATAGTTTTATCAGGACGTTATATTATTTTATCAGATGGTTAACATTGTTCAGTAACGAATATGCATAAAGATAAAAACTTAGAACTGTTCAGATACCTAAAACCAGGTACAAAAACAGCAGGTGTATTGGAATTTGGCCCAGACGATTCAATCCAGATCAGTACGCTCTATATCGGACACAAACAAGATCAGTACCTTATCCTTGAACTGTCACAAAAAGCGACCGAAGCACTGACACTCAGAAAGCTCATCAATGTCGATATTATAGTTCGCGCCATTACCGATACTGAGCTTGGTCACATCGTCGCATTTAAGACCAATGTATTGGCTCATATCACCTCACCCGCGCATCTTATCTTCCTGCGCCCACCTTCAAGCTTTGCCACTAAACCAATCCGAGAACACGAAAGATACAAGGTACGCCTCAACTGTGAAGTGACCTTTGACACCTTGTCATTGGATTCGACTCTGGTTGATTTTTCAGTGTCAGGTTGCGGGATCTATCTTACGCAGCAATCAGATATCGACGTAGGCTGGAAAATAAAGGTCAACTCTATCTTGAATGAACACTTAGATAGCGACTTGGTTTACAAAGTAGTGAGTAAGAAAAGACAGGGACAGGGTTGGCTATTAGGCATCCAATTCCCCGAGCACTTAGATATGAGTGATGAGCTAAAAACGCTGCTTTTAGAGCAAGCTTTTGTAGCAGGCTCTATTTAGGCTTTAAATTTCTGCTTCGAAACACTACATCGCTAAAGCACGACTTCAGTAAACCGCAGCTTCAGTAAACCAATGTTTCTGCGAGCAACTGTTTACTAAGCCTCATTCCAATATGAGTTTTTGAAGTGCACAAAGGCCTGATGTAGTGATTGTTCTTTAATGGGTTTTACAATCACGTAATTCGCCCCAGCGGCCATAAAACTGTCTCTTGTTGACTCTTGAGCATCTGCGGTACATGCATAAATTGGGGCTGACACACCCATCTCTTCTCTGAGTTGCTGAGTGGTTTCAACACCACCGAGATTAGGAAGCTGGTTATCCATCAAGATCAGGTCATAACTTATCATCTTAGCCATCTCTATTGCTTCTAAGCCATCTTTTGCCCAAGTAACGACCATGCCATATTTTTTACAAAAAGCCTGCGCAATAAACGCGTTGGTGTGATTGTCTTCCACCAACAACACATCCAAAGGTCGACTAAACAATGCCTGCGGTTCAACTTCTGCTTGTTGCTTAGCCTCAGCCAATAGCGGTTTGGCGAGCACGATCACAGGGATTTCTATAATGAACTCCGAGCCTTGATCTATCTCACTGCGAACTTGAATGTCCCCATCCAACATATCGACCAAATTTTTTACAATCGTTAAGCCTAACCCTGTTCCACCATACTCACGTGTCGTAGTCTCTTCTGCTTGAACAAACGGTTCAAACACAGCATCAATCTTACTTTCATCAATACCAATACCGGTATCTTTCACTCGAACGATCAAACTGGCGTGCTCTGAGTTAAAGATACTTTCAAGTTCAAAGCTAACAGAAATACCGCCTTGATGAGTAAATTTAAGAGCGTTACTCACGAGGTTAAACATGATCTGATTAAGCCGCACTTGGTCGGTGTTGATTTCAATATCATCAGCCAAGTGGTTCACAATAGTAAACGCGACCGATTTATCCTCGCAAAGCGGGTGATAGATACTTTCTAAGGTATTAACTAACTCCCCTAAGCGGAAATCTTTCTTTTGAATATTGAACTGCCCTTGCTCAATCTTTGAAAAATCCAAGATATCGTTAAGTACCGCTAGTAAATGTTCCGCACTATTACACAGTACATCCACCTGATCGCAGTTGTCTTCACTGTGCATAGAGCGTTTCAGCAACTGCGACACACCAAGAATACCATTAAGTGGGGTGCGAATTTCATGACTCATCTTAGCTAAGAAGTCTGCACGTACATTGGCAAGATGCTCTGCTTCTTCTCTTGCTCGATCAGCTTGTCGTTCAGCTTCGATGAGCTTAGTAATATCTTGCCCTTGCACCACCACCCCCGTGATGCCGTGTTCCACGCGAATAGCAGACATGTTCCAACGAAACACCTTTTCACCAATGGGTACATTAATACCCGTCAGTTTAGAACCCTGAACCACCATTTGAATATTAGGCAGCATACGATGCTCAAACTCTTGAGCTATTGGACCATAGTTGTCATCGGCGTCAAACAGAGCCATTCGAGCGGCGGGGTTCATCTGAATCAAATCGCCTTTTTCAGACCAAACTAAGATAGGCGAATGAGCAAAGTTAAAGAGATCTTGGAATTTTTGATTCTGTTCAGATAAGCGCTCAAAGGTGTCTTCAAGAGTACAACCAATATGATGAAATTCGAAAATGTTAGAGCCATCGAACTTGTTGTACTCTTCGCTAGCACTTGCCGAACGAGTAAAGTCCATTAGCTTATCAAGCTCGGCTGAGACTCTCTTTTGAATCCAAGTTCGAGCAAAAAAAGACATCAATATGATCACCACAATCACCACGATGATCGCACGCTGATAATTCTCTTCTAACGCAATGAAATTATTATTTTTTTGAACAGCTCGAATGATTAAAGGAGTTTCAACAGCATTGATCTTAATGGTTGCGATGGTGACAAAATGACGAGGCAACTGTTCGTATATGTGATAATTGAGTATGTCTGTAATGGTATAGCTTTCATCACCACTGAATGTCGATGTAACAGGTGTTCCGTGCGCTTCAATCACGATATTTTCGCTATTACTGCCCTGTTGGATTGACTCAGCCAAAGAGAAGTTGTTATCAAGCACAATGGCGATATAGAGCTGACCAAGGACTTCCCCAGTAGCGTTATCAACAATAGGGGTACGGCGAGCCAACAAGTGACGCTTACCTATATTTGTCCTCAGTTTAATAAAATGCCAATTACTGCTAAACGAAACCTCATCAGAAATATGCTTTAAGCTGGACTCATCTAAACCATAAAATTGACTGTTACCATCTTCCCAAGCCAAACCATCATGGGTAGCCACAAAGCGTAAATCTGGCGCATGATCAGGCTCACGTTGGTCAACACCAAAGAAAAAGTAGCTCAGCACCTCTTCATCACTCGTATCAAAATACTCTCTGAGAGTGTCACTGTGTGAACTACTGTCTTGGTGGATTTGCAGCACCGACAAACGATAATCAAACATGTTTTGGATCAGGCTTGAGGTTTGCTGAACCGTTCGATTCGTCTCTTGCTTTACGATGTTACTGCTGGTTTCATAATTATGAATAAGCACGCCAAGTGCCATCACGCCTATCACTAAAATAACGATACGCGTAATGAGTCTAGCTAAAGTGTTCCTAGGTGTACTGGCGTAGCTTTTCTTCATTATTGACCTGAGTACCTAAATGCTCGCTGTTTAAGTTCTAAAATACGTTCTGGGGAATCTTCCTTGGTCACAATTTCAAATTCACCAGAGTAAACGGTAGGCACTTCCAAACCGACTAGATCCCATTTGATCGCCTCTGCCATCGCAATGCCCGTATCGTCGTTCATACGCATGATAGTTACATCTAGGTCGCCCCTCGCAATGGCTTCAAGTTCAGCAGAGCCACCTCCCCAACCATTCACTAAGATGTCTCGACCAGATTCGCGAATAGCTTCCGCTGCACCTAGGGCAACATCCGTTGAGCATGCATAGATAAAGTCTAGATCCTTATCGTTCTCTATGCTGATTTTAGCCGCTTGGTAGCCACTGTCTTTGTTTGATTTGGTGTAAAACGAAGACTTAAGGGTAAAGTTAGTATCAGTATTCACTTCATGGATAAAAGTATCTCCACGCGCATCACTGATATAGCCTTGTGAGTAATACAAAACAGAATACTTACTGTCTGGTGGGCTTACTTGTTTAAAATAGTCCGCCAGTTTTAAGCTGCCTGTAGCATGGTCAAAGCCCACATACATAAATGGCTGTCTATCCGCCCAAGCTCGCACTGGCGTCGTAATATTTTGCAGAATCAACTTAGTATCTGTGGAGGTCAACACGTGCTCAATAAACTTGCGGTGGCGCGTGGTATCTAGCGTGAAAATCAAATAGTCCGTTTTGTTTTCAATCGCTTCTTGCAATGAAATGCTCTGCTGTGCGAGATCAGCATTAATACGGGTAAATACTTGATTTATTTGGTAGCGAATCTTCAGCCTATCGAGACGCTTCTCAAAAGCTTGAATATTACGAACCCAGTAATCCGAGATCTGTTGACCCGGATACACCACAGAAATCGTAATTGGCTCGTCTTGAATTCTTCTCAGTGGCACAGGGTGATTTTGTACAGCCTCGACCATTTTATCGGTCAATGCTTTTTGTTCTGGAAAATTGGAAAGATAATCTTGGTATTCCCAATATCCATTGAGGACATGAGTACCGTGGGAGAGAGCGGACGCAGAAAATACGGCAAGTCCAAACAACATAAGTAAACGTTTCATATTTTTCTCGTTTTATATGAGCTACTTTGGCTCATTTTTTAACCTAGCATGACACCATCTCTTTGTATGGCTAATGGATATTATGTAGGACAACGATGATAAATGATAGCGTCTAACACTAATTAGAACGACATTCTAAATGAGCAATATGTTAATTTTGAATAGAGATTAAGAGCAACGAGTTGAATCATGATTTCAGACCATTAACAGTAAGAACAATTAACCTTTAAATTCATGCATTTAAATATAATTATTGTAGGCTTTTACATTATTAACATTTTATCAGTAATAAATATTTTGGCTATGAATTATGAGACTTCGATATATTGAATTTTGTCTTGTTGCCACTCAATAATCAGTTTGAGTGATACCAGTTTTTCTTTGCGGGATTTGGGCAATTGCTTGATCGCGTATTCGGTTTTCAACGCCTCACTTTTTGAGCCAACATCAAAACTCCAAACCAGCTTAAGTGGGCCTTTACCTTTTAAAGCTTTGGCGCCTTTACCGGTTTGATGTTGTTCAAATCGACGTTCAAGATTGTTCGTCACGCCACAATAAAGGGCATTGTGACGATTGCGGATCAAGTACACGACCCAATCCGCATTTTTATCAGCGCCTGACATTTAAAGCAGCGATTCAACCAGAGCCTTAAGCTCTGCCACTTCTGCTCGTAGGCTTGCTACTTCAGACTCAAGCTCTTCAAACTTTTCACTCGTCGCAGAGGGTGCAGCCGCGCTTACTGATGCCGTCGCAAACGCTTCAACATCCACTTCACCGCTCAATAAGTGCTGGTAGCGTGATTCACGTTTACCCGCTTCGCGTGGTAGCTTGACCACTAGCGCACCAGCTTCTCTTGCAGCAAGCTTATCTAATGTTGCTTCGACTTCTTTCACATCACTAAAGTTTGCAAGGCGCCCTGTTCGAGTACGGAGTTCACCGGGCGTTTGTGCGCCGCGAAGCAGCATGCAACAGATGATTGCACGCTCTTGCTCTGTAAATTGCAGATCACCGAACTCAGTGTTACAGAAACGGTGCTGATACTTATTAACACGGCTGTTGAAGCTACTTTCATCGCTCACCATACGACGTCCGATCAAACCATCAACCGCATCTAAAACGTCTGACTCAGAAAGAGAGAGAACAGGTTCACGGTTACTCTTTTGATTACATGCCGTGGTTAAGCTGTTCAGTGTCAGTGGGTAATGATCGGGAGTAGTGACTTCTTTCTCGATCAAGCAACCGATAATTCTCGCTTCAATTGGGGAAAGTACTGTGTTCATCGTTTTTCCTTTTTATTATTTTGATAATTCCATCTCAACACTTAACAATGCAGCCAATACTGGCTAGTGCTCAGACAAAATCGGTACTCGTTTCTTTCTGCCTTGTTCATCAATCATTATGATCTTAGAACGGTTTAGCTCTATTTCCACGACTTCCAAATAAGTACGCTCTTGTACATACGCATCACGAAGCTTGTTCTGCTCTGCCGAAGATTCAGTAACATCGTCACCCAAATCTTCTGTTTCCAATTGTTGTTGATTCATTTCACATATCGTATCAATGCAGTATCTACATAGGATACTAACTTGATCGGTAAGATAAAAACAATCGCACATCGGCGAGAGTGACGAATAATTAAACAACCTTACTTTTGCTTTGATCTAAAGACTGTTACATCATCAATTGATGTGCTTTAATCAGAACCAGACAACGTATTTGACGAATAGGAAAAGGAATCTATGAGCAGCGTATTTGAAATTGTTAACCAAGCACGACGTAAGAACAAACTTAAGCGTGAACTTCTAGACAACGAAAAGAAAGTTCGTGACAACCGCAAGCGTGTTGACCTTCTTGATAACCTACTTGATTACATCAAGCCAGAGATGACTCACGACGAGATCCTAGGCATTATCAAGAATATGAAAGCTGACTACGAAGACCGTGTTGATGACCACATCATCAAGAGCGCAGAGATTTCTAAAGCTCGCCGTGACATCAGCCGCCGCATTCGTGAACTAACAGAAGAAGACAAGCAAACGCAAGGTAAGAAGTAATCTAACCTCGCTGATTAACTTGTAATAATGTTAGTAACCCACTCTTTATAGTGGGTTTTTTTGTACATAAATTCCAGAGTCTATACTTAAGCTTACGTATTTACTGATTCAAATATTACTAGCAAAGCCAACGTAAGTAATGGAGCCACCTTATGTACTCAAGCATCCTGATTACCTTAGCGCTATCAACGACTCAACCCTACCCAGAAGAATTTGAAAGGCTGTATACCGAAGAGACTGAAATCACCTACGAGGATCTCGTGGTGGATGTTCATGGCTACAAGGTACCGACTCGCTCGGCATTTCGTGGCTGGATGCTTCTAAATCACGCAGAAGACCAAGTAAGAGAGATCGGACAACAGCTCAAAGATGCGGGAATCACACAAAGCATGCCTTTACATCTGGTGTTGTTGCAAGGAACAGACTGGGCAATGAGTAACACCACCTTATTTACCCTCCCCAACAAAAAACATGTACCCAACATGATCAACACCTTGAAGTACATTCAAGAATACATCGAGCCTGAAATCGGTGTGGTTATTCCTGTTTCAGGTGAACGTTCAAAACTCTACAATCAACAAGCTGGCGGTGCCCTGCAAAGTAAACACTTAGAGTTCTGCGCCTTAGATCTTGTCCCAGCCAACGGTATTTCTCGAGCAGATTTGCACGTTAAACTCAAAAAAATTCACGCTGAATACGGGCAGAAGAATAACGTAGGGTTAGGCTTGTACGCCGGCGTTCGATTCCATATCGACACTTGCGGCTTCAGAAACTGGTAACTTAAAAAGACACCAAAAAGTCAAATAGACACATCAATTTACCATGTCTTTTTGACACTACCCATATCTGGATTTTTATTAAACCATTGATATTTAATTAAAGTTAAATATGGAACGCTAATTGCTATTACTAAGTATCAAAAGAAAATAATAGCAATTAGGAATTCAATATGAAGACGATGACTCAACGCTTTCAAACTCTGCTTTCTGTTTCAAACTTCAGTCTAGCTATCACAACCTTGCTTATGCTTCTCAGTATTATAGTTGCTTATCCAATGGCCAATCACTTCTCACTGCCGATTCAAATTGTCGCCCACATCAGCACCATCTTAGTCGCAGCCTTGTTGAAAATCAGTTACGTAGGTCGCTGTCTTGCACAATACAACCTTGGCTTAGAAGTCCGCTAGACGATATCAAGACTACTGAAAAGATCGTACAACTGGTGAGATTTATAAGGTTTGGGCAAGTAGGCGTTCATGCCCGCTTCAAAACAATCTTTAATGTCTTCTTCCAGGACACTAGCGGTCAAAGCAATAATGGGTAATGGCGCAGCTTGTTGAGTGGTTTCCCACTGTCGAATCGCACGAGTCGCCGTTATACCATCCATAACAGGCATCATGCAGTCCATTAAGATGGCATCAAACTGAGCACCTTGAGTGATGACGTCCACCGCTTCTTGGCCATTACTGGCAATCAAATACTCATAACCCGCTTGCTCAAGGAAGAAGCTCGCTATTTTTTGATTCATCAGATTGTCTTCAACGATCAAAATGCGTCGATTCAGAGAGCGAACCTCTTCATCTTTTGGTTCCACCGCTGATGCTTGCTCTTCACCGACATCAAGCGATTGTAAGCTGTTTAAGAATCGTCGGCCCAAGAATGGCAAGGTATGAGTCGAGTGGACCGTTTCTGTGATTAGGTTGGTTTTGAATAGGTGATGCTGACACACGATGACGCGGGCAAGAGGATATATCGCCTTCAACGTCGCAAGATCTTTCTCCATCGAGTGATGCAAGGTATGACAATAAAGTATCAAGTCGCTTTCTTTTACACTTTCACTAAGGGCAGCAATGGATGACACCACATTGGCTCGAACATTCAAACGCTCACACTCTTTAACAAGCTGATCAAGGTAATTGAAAGAGTTCGAGATGATCGTCGCTCGGCTCAGGTTATCGAAAGTTTGAACAGGCGCTTCTACAACATCGACATACAAACAAAACGTGAATGTAGAGCCCTCTCCTTTCACTGAACGTGCGGTAATGTAGCCCCCCATCAAATCAACAAGCTGTCGACAAATCGCAAGCCCTAGCCCCGTACCACCAAATTGGCGGGTAATGCTGCCATCTTCTTGAGTGAAAGGTTCAAATATGGATTCTAACTTCTCTGGTTCAATCCCAATCCCGGTATCAGACACGCTGCATTCCAGCTTACCCCTGCCCATAGACATAGGGGTATAAGCAATGTCCGTGGTAATTGTGCCCTTGGACGTAAACTTAATGGCATTCGAAAGCAGATTGGTCAGCACCTGTCTCACGCGGTACTCATCGAAAAACAGTTGTTGCGGCGTTTGATAGTCGATATTGATGTCGAGCTCGATATCCTTACTTATCGCTTTCGACAGAATCACACTTACAGAGTCATAGACCGCCTCTCGTAAATCAGCATTGTGTGGTGACAACATCAAGTTACCCGACTCGATTTTAGATAGGTCGAGGATGTCATTAAGTAGGACTAGCAAAGAGTGAGAAGACGATTCAATATCCCCTAATACTTCTTGCTGATTTGCGCTAAGTTGGCTTTGAGATAAGATCTCAGCCATGCCAATAATACCGTTAAGTGGCGTGCGTATTTCATGTGACATATTGGCTAAAAATGCGCTTTTGGCTTTATTGGCCGAAATCGCGTCTTCTTTTGCTGTTATCAACTCTTTATTGTGAAAGTAGTTACGCTCCATCACTCGATTTAGAGTTTCAGTGAACTCGGTGAGTTCATCGTTCCCTTGAATCTGAATCACCTTGGGTTCACCGTAGCTATCTGCGCATTCAGATACCCCTCTTAGGATAATCGATAAGTTTCGATTTAAGCGAAGAGACGTTGCTACACCGAGCCACAACAACACACCTGAAATGGCAAGAATAAGCAAGGTCATGATCAGGGTTTGCTTTTTTTGTAGCGCTATATTGTTGGTCAGATCAAACTGTAATTGCTTGGTATAAGCACCCACTGCCTTTGAAATCGCCAACTTCTTTCGTTCTAAACCTTCCACATGTTCATATATTTCAGGTGAAGAGAAGTCACCTTTGAGGATTCGATCGGTAAATCGGTTTTGAAATTCATCTTTAGAAAACGTACTTAGTAGCTTTCTAATTTCAGACGAGCGACTACCTGATCGGAAAAACATATCTAATAATTGCTGCTGCCTTTCTAAAGCACCAACATAACTCAATAAATATTGATCAATCAGCTCCGGAGAGCGATACAAACGGTAACTCAGCCACGCTTCTCGCTGAGTCCAGAACACGTAATGAGTAAGATTGATAAACATCGCGTTAGCTTGACTGACTTTTTCATCCACAATGTTAATACGATATTCAGATAGCTCCATTAACACGCCTTTTAACAAGTCGAAGGCACGCTCTGTCAATTGCGTGTTGTTATCAGTAACCTGTGATGCGTCCCTGTTAATACTGGAGGTTACACGGGCGAGTCTCTCTAATACACTCTTAAGCTCAACCAGCTGTGGTTCAACAGTCCAATTACTGTCGAACTGTTGAAGCTGTTTCTCGTATTGAGCTAGCCTAGTCAAATCAGTTTTCAGTTTTAAAAGCAGCAGACCTTTCTCTGAAGAATCATTAGACAGAACCAACCATCGATAAGCATCACTTGAAATCGTATTAAAAGATTGAAGCGCTTCAACCTTAATACGGGTTGTTTCAAGGTGATTCATCTTCTTTTCGTTCTTAAGCACTTCATTCACTGTAAACCCAAACATAATGAGTACAGAAACCGTAGAAAGAAAAATAAGACGCCATCTAATTGATATATTTATCATTTTTATAACTACTCCCTTCCCGAAAGTAATTTACCTAGCCCAGATTAAGGATAGGACATTAACAGGGGGTTATTGATCAAATTGGATATGAACAAACGTTACTCTGAGCCCAGAACGAAAAATTAGAACCAACTGATATCCAGAACGGAGCTTTAAAGCGAAGGAGCATACTTGGAATAAGTGAGCTTTACGCGCGGGAGATTTCTACAAATGAGCTCTAAACGAGAAAGGTTTAAGCAAGCACGATGTAAACAAAAGACACTTTCTCCAGTTGTTATCACCCACATAACAAGTGAACATCCACTTACTACGACTCAACTAAACTGTGAATGATGACTTGCCATAACAAATAATTAGATGATTCAGGTAAAATTGTGACATCCAATCGTTTGCGTGATGGACTTTTTGCACTCGAACTCCGCTTATTCAAAAGTCGAACAAGAAAGGACGTTGATTACTTATTTGTCGTTTACTCTTTACGTGTAACCTGAGTCAATGATCACATATTTAATGATCACCATGACCTTTATTACATACTACATTTTGATTTGAGTATTTTTTGACGAAAAATAAGTGCTACAGATTGTTAAAGTCAATAGTCTTTATCGACGTTGAAATCTTGATTTTTGGCTAATATAAAGTCAATTTACAGACATTTTGTCTACATTTATTTTTCCTAGCAGAATAACCCGTCGTACCTTACAATCCTGCCACATAAAAATTACAAGTTACACACAAGACATATCAAGCACATTTAAGTGGCAATATAGACCACAGCCTGATGCCTCAAATCCCCTATGCTGATTGGCTTCCCTACAACCGCCATGACTGCAGAAACTTAACGTGAAAGGTCCCGAGTAAAGATGAGTCCCGAAAAGCACCTCCTAGATTGGCAAACTAGTCAAACCATTGCTGAATCCATCGCTCCAACTTTAGGTCAGTTATACCGCCAAAAAGGCGTAGAAGTTATCCTCTTCGGTAAGACCCTAGTTAACGCGACAACTATCGACATCATCAAAGCTCACCGCATCGCAAAACGTTACACTGGCTCACCGCTAACCGCAGAACAAACTCAACCAATTATCCAGCATCTACTATCAATGCGCTTGTCTCCATGCCGCGTTGATGTTGGTCGTCTAGCAGCTCAGTACTGGGAAAACCACGAAGACCTTAGCGCGATGGATGATTTCCTTCAAACAGCTCTAATGGGTTCGCTTGAAGGCGACGCGATGACGAAACCTCGTGACGTCGTGTTGTACGGCTTCGGTCGTATCGGTCGTTTGTTAACTCGTATTCTTGTAGAGAAAAGCGGCCCAGGTTACCCACTTCGTTTACGCGCAATCGTTGTACGTGGCGGCAAAGATGGCGACCTAGAAAAACGTGCTAGCTTACTCCGTCGTGACTCTGTTCACGGCCAGTTCAACGGCAGCATTGTTGTAGACCAAGAACGTAAAGCAATCATCGTAAACGGCAACTTCATCCAAGTTATCTACGCAAACAAACCAGAAGAAGTGGATTACACGGCTTACGGTATTGAAAACGCACTTGTGGTTGATAACACAGGTGTATGGCGTGACGCGGAAGGCCTAAGCCAACACGTAGCATGTAACGGTGCGAAGAAGGTTCTACTAACTGCGCCAGGTAAAGGCGACATCAAGAATGTTGTATTTGGTGTGAATGAAAATGTTATTCAACCAGAAGACACCATCATCTCTGCAGCAAGTTGTACCACCAACGCAATCACGCCAGTATTGAAAGCAGTTCACGACAAGTTTGGCGTACTGTCTGGTCACATCGAAACGGTTCACTCATTTACCAATGACCAAAACCTAATCGATAACTTCCATTCAGGTGATCGTCGTGGCCGTGCTGCGTCATTGAACATGGTACTGACATCGACTGGTGCTGCTAAAGCGGTATCAAAAGCAATGCCAGAAATGGAAGGCAAGCTAACAGGTAATGCGATTCGCGTACCTACGCCAAACGTATCAATGGCAGTAGCAAACCTAAACCTTGAGAAAGGCACAAACAAAGAAGAGTTGAACGAGTACCTACGTGAAATGGCGCTGTCTTCTGCTTTGTCTGCACAAATCGATTACACAGACTCAACTGAGATTGTATCTACAGACTTGGTTGGCTCTCGTCACCCAGGTGTGGTTGACGGTGTGGCGACTATCGCACAAGACAACCGTGCCGTGCTGTACATTTGGTACGATAACGAGTTTGGCTACAGCTGCCAAGTTGTTCACTGTATGGAACAGATGATGGGTGTTCGCTACAAGACATACCCTGAAGTTTAATCAACTTCGCTCTTGTAGATACGTCCATCGCAACAAGCTCCACAACATAATAACTATATCTGCGAAGTCTGTATGGGCTTCGCAACCCCTTTTGTTTTACTCCCCCGTATAAACAAGAGGGTTGCCACTTAGATCTGCTCTCTCTAACTGATCTAGGTGGCCTTTTTACATCTAGCGCCCTAACTTTTATCGCTATGACAAGACCTTGTCTTCATCACCCTTGCACAGCTTCACGTCTGTTATAACTCAACCTCAACATCTGACTGAATCGAGCTTGAACATGCGAGCACGTACCCCTGCTCAATCTGTTCTGGCGTCAATGTCTCTTGGCTGCTTGATTCCACTGACCCTTTGGTCACTTTGCATTTACACGAGCCACAAATCCCGCTGCGACAAGCGATGATAATTGGAACGCCTGCTTTTTCTAATGAATCCGCCAATGGTGTACCAGTTTCCGCTTCAACTTCAGCTCCGAACGCTGGCACAAATACCTTAACAGCACTATTCGTATCGTCAGCAACTTCGGCTTTTGACGCTTCTGATTGAGCATTCTGAGTAGCAGGAGTGAAGCTTTCTTGATAGAAGTTATCCATGTTGAACTCAAGTTCTTTCAGATAACTTTCAATGTCTTGCATGAAGCCTACAGGCCCACACAGGTAAACCGTTCTATCTAAGATATCTGGGCTCAGTTTCACTAACCAGTTTTTATCTAAACGACCTTGAGGAGCCGTTGTTCCTTCGTTGTCTTTTAGCAGCAGTTTTAAGTTGAAATTCGCATGTAATTCATCGAGCTGATGAAGTTCTTGAAAGTAGATAGTCTCAAGCTTGTTGCGTGCCATGTGGACAAAATCAATCTCGATGTCACTGTCTTGAGATAGCCAATACTTGACCATCGCCATTACTGGTGTGATACCACAGCCTGCACTCACTAGCGTTACTTTCTTTGTCGCCGTTGGCATACAATCAATACAGTTAAACGCGCCTGCCGGCTTCAACACAGAAACCTCATCACCTTCATCAAGCTCATCAACAATAAAGTTCGAAACCAAACCACCTTCCACACGCTTGACCGTCAACTTCAGACAGTTATCTTCTGGGCAAGAAGCCACTGAATAAGCACGGTAATCCGTTTTCGTCGGCATATCTAAACCCAGAGTAATAAATTGCCCTGGCTTAAAATTAAAATGTAAGTCTTGTGGAATGCTGCCAAGCTCAAAGCTGACCGTATCTGGCGTCTCATGCCATTTCTTTAAACACACTAAATTGATTGAATCGCTATCCGACCATGCATACATAGTTCGCGTACCTTGCTAATGACTAGATGATTAAATGACTAAGGATTTAAATCGAAAAAGCCCCGCCGTTGTCTGTTTTTGAAAAACGTCACAACAACGGGGCTTAGGAGTTGGCTTAGATTAAGCCGCTAAGATTGTTTTAAGATCTTGCTCTGGCGTTGAGATAGAACGCATATCGAACTCGTCTTGAATAATCTTTAGTAGGTTTTCTGTTAGGAACGCTGGCGCTGTTGGGCCTGTGTAGATGCCTTTCACACCAAGAGCAAACAGAGTAAGCAGGATAACGATCGCTTTTTGCTCGAACCAAGAAAGAACAAGTGTTAGCGGTAGTTCGTTGATGCCGCAGTCAAACTCTTTAGACAGTGCTAAAGCAAGCTGAATAGCAGAGTAAGCATCGTTACATTGACCAACATCTAACAGACGTGGGATACCGTTAATATCGCCAAATTGGTTCTTATTGAAACGGAATTTACCACATGCCAAGGTCAGGATTACTGAATCTTCTGGTGCTTGAGCTGTGAAATCTGTGTAGTAACTACGCTCAGATTTGTCGCCGTCACAACCACCAACTAAGAAGAAGTGCTTAATGTTGCCTTCTTTCACTTGCTCAACAACCGCAGGCGCTGCTTCCATCAGTGCGTTACGACCAAAGCCAACAGTGATCATTTGCTCGATCTCGTCATGCTTGAAGCCTTCTTGTGCAAGAGCACAATCGATCACAGCGCTGAAATCGTCACCTTCAAGGTGAGCAACACCCGGCCAGCCAACGATGCTACGCGTAAATAGACGGTCAGCGTATGAGCCTACATCAGGGTTAAGCAAACAGTTAGATGTCATTACGATCGCACCAGGGAAGTTCGCAAATTCTTTTTGCTGGTTCTGCCAAGCGCTGCCGTAGTTACCCGCAAGGTGTGGGTACTTGTTCAGTTCAGGGTAACCGTGTGCAGGTAGCATCTCACCGTTGGTGTAAACGTTAATGCCCCTTCCTTCTGTTTGTTGAAGGATCTTTTCTAGATCATGCAGGTCGTGACCAGAAACAAGGATACAGTGACCTTTCTTCGTCTTCACATTCACGGTTGTTGGTTGAGGGTGACCAAATGTATCTGTCTCGCCCTTATCCAGCATTTCCATTACTTTGTAGTTCATCAAGCCAATCTGCATAGACGTATCTAACAGTTGTTTTAGATCTGACGGGTCTGTACCTAGGAACGCCATGATTTCGTGGTATTCAGCAAAAATAGCATTGTCAGTTTGACCAAGAACACGTGCGTGCTCCATGTACGCTGCCGCACCTTTTAAGCCGTATAGGCAAAGAAGGCGAAGACCAATCACATCTTCGTGTTGAGAGTCGTGACCGCGGTTTACCGCCGCTTGAGGGGCAAGCGCCAATAACTCTGAAGAATCTGTTGGAAGATCGAATTGAGCAGCAGCAGAAAGCGCAGGGATCTCAAAACCGGTCAACGTAGCTGCCGCTCGAACTTGTTGTTCTAAACGCTGCTTAAACTCGTGAGATTGCTGAGCAAATTCGATGATGCGAGCAGGATCGAAGTTAACGTTCGTTAATGTTGCGAAAAATGCTTTTGGTGCCCATTCATCAATTTCAGTATCAATAACATCACAAGCACGGCCTAAATTAGCCCAGAAAGAAACACCTTGAAGAGAATGCACCAACACGTCTTGAAGGTCGGATACTTCCGAAGTTTTACCACACATACCTTGTGCGAAAGAACAGCCTTTTACGGTTGGGGTTTGAATTGTTTGTTCACATTGAATACAGAACATATAGGGGCTCCAGTAATTTTTATTAGCTGTAAGTGCTTTGCTTACAGTGACTTATTCCAACTCCTATAGAGCATCAACCGTGCCAACTTTTAACTCATTGATTTTATTAGACTTAGCTGTATTCCATGTTTTTAGTGCGTGATTATGACTACATATAAACTCCCCAAGAGCACACATCCGTGTCATAGTGACTCTCCGAGATTAATTAACGGCGTTCATGTTTCGTTCAGAATAGAAGCGATAAAGTAACAACATAGAAAAAGAGGAATGAATATGAAAAATATATTAGTTACGATTGTTGCATTATTTACTGGCCTTTTGGCACTATTCACAAGCTTGATCCTTGCTATTCCTTTGGCTATTGCAGCTTTAATCACTGGCAAGCGCATTCAGAATCAAATGAAGAAACAAGGTTTCGCAGCTCATATGAACACTCGTCAGTCATCAACCCATGATGCCGGTGTTATTGAAGGTGAGTACGAAGACCTTTCAAGCAGAAAATAATCTAAACTTCAGTTTCAGACATAGTGAAAGCACAACAGAGACAAGATTACATAATGCAAAGAAAGCCCCTCCTAGCACTGCTGGCCTTAACGACTTTAAGTCTCGTTGGTTGCTCCAACGAGACATCAATACCCGCTTACGAAACTTCTCCAGATTTGCCTAGCTATCAGCAAGACAGCTTTGATGCCTACGTCAATGACACACAAGATTGGTTATTGAAAAACCGTGTGTTCATGACGGAAGACAAACAACTCGAGATCCAACTCAATTCGCCAACCGAGTATCAACCAACCTCGCCAAACGGCAAGGCAGTGTTACTGGTTCATGGGTTAGGTGACTCACCCTACTCATTTAAAGACATCGCTACCCATTTGGCTGAGCAAGGTTACTTAGTGAGAACCGTGTTACTGCCGGGTCATGGTAGTCGCGTGGGTGACTTAATGCAGCCGAGCCTAGAAGACTGGCAAGGTGTGGTAGCTCATCATACGAAGTTACTTGAGCAAGAGTATGATTCTGTTTGGCTAGGCGGCTATTCAACCGGTGCGAACCTCGTGACTTCACAGGCGATGCATGATCCAAAAATCTCTGGGTTACTGCTGTTCTCTCCTGCGTTTCAACCGAGCTCGTCAGCCGTTCAATATGCAGAGCTAGCGAGCTACTTTGTTACTTGGGCCGATCAAGATCCTGAAGATAATGTGCTGCGTTACAACTCACTGCCAATGAACGGTGCTTCAGTTTACTACGAGACATCAGAAGTCGTTCGCAATGACTTGGAAGATAAGCACTTCGATAAGCCGGTGTTTATTATGATGAGTGAAGGCGACAGCGTGATTGACACCAACTACGTTCAGCAAGCATTTACTGAATCGATGCCGAATCCAAACAATGTGTTGGTTTGGCAAGGAGAAACGACACTCGAGGATCCTCGCGCTGTTCAGTACAGCATGAAAATTCCAGATCAGCGTATCTCGAACGGCTCTCACATGGGCTTACTGTTCTCACCAAGCAACCCTTACTACGGAATCAATGGTAGCGAGAAGATCTGCTCTAATGGTCAGGCTGAAGGCTTTGAAGAACAATGTAATGCAACCAGTGAAGTTTGGTACTCAGCATGGGGCTATCGCGAAGAAGGGAAGAACCATGCGCGTTTGACCTACAACCCCTACTTCTCAGATTCTATGGCGAAGTTAGATGCCGTGCTGAATTCTGAAGGCTAACAAGCTCAAACCTGTCGAAGCCAATCCATAGAAATCAAAAAGGCTCACTAGATAACGTCTAGTGAGCCTTTTTTAATGAGTATCGTTTCTCGTAACTTACTCTTATCGCTTACTGCTATATCGTCCACACCACACGAACAGCAAGCAGGATCAACACCAAACCTGATAGTCGGTCAATCAGCTGCGCCTTTGAGCGAATACGTTCAACAATCAACGGGCTAGACAGCACCAAGGTGATAAAAGTGTACCAAAGGCCGTCGACAATCAACGGCGTTGAGACAATGATCACTTGATTGGTCAGTTCATTACCTAATGCAACAAATTGGCTGAACAGAGCGATGAAGAACAGCGCAATCTTTGGGCTTAAGATAGAGATCAAGAAAGCCTCGCGAGCAGACTGCATGTAACTCATCTTTTCCCCCGCCTCTAATTTCGCGGCAACACCACCTTTCGAACGTAACGCGTTTACGCCGAGATAAAGCAGATACGCAGCACCCGCTAAACTAATACCTTTGAACAACATTGGTGATTGCTCAAGCACAACGGCCAAACCAACAATGGTTGCGAACGCATAAATACCGATACCAGCAGCATGCGACCAAGCTGCGATAAGTCCGTTCATGCGGCCACCAGCCAAGCTGTGCTTAGCGATCATCGCCAAACTCGGGCCCGGAGACATTGCACCCAACAAGCAAATCGCTAATAAAGAAAACCAAATTGTTACTGTCATCATTCCATTCCTAGTAAAATAAAGCGTTCCAGCTGAACACTCTACGCTTAATACTCAATACTTGGCACTTACCATAATCCGCAGAACGTATCATTTGAAATCAAAGGTTATCATTACACCTATGATTTCAAATCATACTGATATTGTAACTCGACTTTTTCATGGCTTGGAATGCCTTTTCTCTCGCCCATTTGTGGGCAGAGTCGTTGTCATATTTAGGGTGCCACATTAACCAATAGGTATGCATTTCCGTATCAAACGGCAAAGAAAAGTAGGTAGTATCGAGGTGTCGACCTAGGTTATAGGCGATATGTTCCGGCACAATCATCAGGTAATCGTCTTGCATCAATACAGTGCCAGCCGATGAAAAGAACGGAACCTGCAAAGCCACTCTTCGCTTCAGGCCTTGCTTCTTCAATGCTATGTCCGCGTAGCTGTCTTTATCTCCGCCCCCCGTCACCTTGATGTGAGAGTAGTTAACAATGTCTTCTGCACTCAAAACCACTTGTTGAGCTAATGGGTGAGACTTGCGCATCAAACACACCGACTTGTCTTCACCAAGTTTGATGCTTGAAACATGCTCTGGCTTTGTGGGAAACATACTAGAAGCTAAGTGGATCCCCGACTCGTTCAGTGCTTCAAGGTAGTTTGGCTGCCACAGGCGATAAGCCAAATTGATATTCGGCGCTTCAGCGGACACCTCTGCAACAATCACAGGAAGAATATACTGAGCCACATAATCACTCGAAGACAACACCAACTCACCTTGCCAGTCTCGTGGCTCAAAGGGTTTATCGTCTAACAGGTGATCAAACTCTCCAAGCAAGTCATCGAGCTTATCTTTAAGCTGAAGAGCACGATTAGTAGGAACCAGTTTGTTACCATCACGAACCAACAAAGGATCGCCACACAAATCTCTTAGCTGGCTAAGTTGGCGGCTAACCGCTGACTGTGTAATATGCAAGCGTTGAGCTGCGCGGCTGACATGACACTCTTCTAGAAGTACATGCAGCGAACGCAGTAGGTTTAAGTTGATATTGCCTAACATGGATGTACCGTCGGATTCAGTTTGTTAAAAAACTCGGTAAGCACAGTATGAGTCATTAGGTGACGCAGATCTGGATAGCTTTGCAGTTGGTCGCGAACTTGATTTAAATGCTCCATGCTTTCCACTTCAACGTACAGCATCATGTCCGTCTCACCGCTGATCGAGTGACACCACTGCACACCATCAATACTCTGGATTCGTTGCGCGTAGGACTCACAACTATGGTCGCTGCTCGACATGTCGAACTTCAACAAAATATAAGCACACACATTCTTCGTTTGATTGGGTTCTGTCACTTGAGCGCAGTAGCCCGTAATCACTTTATCGCTTTCCAGTTTCTTGATTCTGGCGTTCACAGCTGAGCGCGAGAGACTGACATCTCGTGCGATATCACTCACTGAGCATCGAGCGTTGGTTTTGAGAATATCCAAAATCTGGCGATCAAATTTATCCATGCTTCTGATTCTTTCCACTTATTGTTCTATTTATAACGCCTAATTTGACACAACTTTCCTACTTATAACAGCCATTATGACAGCCGACACTTTCACGCCTAATCGGATTAATACCGTTAAAATGACGGTGTCTTACGACGTTTCGCTAGCTGTATTATTGATGGCGACAATGTATGCTCTCATTCATAGCATCACCCAAACATCAGAAGACAGGCACAAGAAGGCCGATATAATAAGCCAATAGCTAGGAGAGCGAATGACACAACTCAAACAAGAGATCACGCTGATCTCAGGAATAGGACAACTCTCTACGACCTTGCTAGGCACTGGATTATTTATGATTCCCGCTATCGCTGCAGGTATCGCAGGTCAGTTGTCGCTACTGGCATGGTTAATCTTGTTTATCGCCATTTGCCCGATCGCCCTCACCTTTGCTGCCTTAGGAAAACACTACCCGAATGCAGGTGGTACAGCTTACTTTGTACGTCAGGCGTTTAGCGAGCGATTAGAAACAAGCGTGGCGTGGTTGTTTGTGAGTGTTATTCCTGTCGGTATTCCAGCGGCCATTGCACTGGCAGGAGGTTTTGCTCAACAGTTATTACCCTCACCTCTCGACACACCACTTGGGGCTCAATCCTTTACCGTCGCTCTGCTGATTGCCGTCAATTTGATGGGCAGTAAGTCTTCAGGCCGCTTGCAAACGGTGATTGCCTTATCGATTTTTGCCTTGGTTAGCGCTTTTGTTTGGAAAGCCGACATCACGGTAACCGATGTGGCTCTCCCTACCATCTCGTCCGATTCTATGTGGTCCATCGGCGCTGCTTTAGCCGTCATGTTTTGGTGCTTTGTCGGAATAGAAGCTTTTGCTCACATGGGAGAGGAGTTCAAAAATCCACAACGTGACTTCCCAATCGCCATCATTGCAGGCTGTTTTGTTGCGGGGTTAGTGTACTGGGCTTGTTCAGTGGTGATTCTTAAACTGGGGGCTTACGGTTCACCTGAATTCGATGCCGCATCCATCCCTTGGGTAACAGAACAATTGTTTGGTAATGGCTTCAAAACCGTCATCAGTGTACTTGGCTTCTTTGCTTGTTTTGCCAGCCTAAACCTTTATACCCAAAGCTTGTCTCGCATGATCTGGGCTCAAGCTCGCCAACACACTCCTACAAGTAGAATGGCTCAACTGAACAGCCGTGGCGTACCACTTTACCCAACATTAGCAATTGGATTTATCGCGCTTATCTCGTGTGTGATTGGTGAACTGTCTAATTTGGACCTTGAATTCTTTCTTAAACTCGCCAATGGTATTTTTGTTTTGGTTTATTTGCTCGCTATGTTAGCGGCTTGCCGATTACTGACAGGTGCATCTAGATACACAGCCATGCTCTCATTGGTCATATGTACCTTAGTGTTTATCTGTTTAAGTTGGTCGATGCTCTATGCCGTGACTATTTTTGTGACATTGTCACTCCCTTGGCGAAAATGGTTGGGTAAGCCCACTGTTTCTATCGACAAGTTGTAACTCGATTAGTGATGAATCAGAAAATTGTAAACAAGCCCTACCAATATTACTGATAAAAAAGCCGAGCGATCTGTTTGATCTTCGGCTTTATCTCAGCCAAACGTATATTTCCAAAACCCAGCACCGCCCCACTCCAATCACGAGCATCACTCGAACCGTATTCATAAAAATCAAACGGACGAATGATGATATTTTCAAGCTCTGCTCTGCGGCTCCACTCATGTTCAGATATTCCGTTGTACCACTTCACCGTTACATGTAGTCCTGCCGCCTGACTGATCACTTCAAGATCACCGTTAAACTCACTTTTAATCGCTTCTATCATCGCTTCATGTTTGAGTTTGTAGGAACGACGCATCTTTCTGATATGACGCAATAAATCACCTTCTCGAACAAAATCCGACAAAGCTTCTTGTGTATGAGACGCCGTGTCTCCAGTGAGTGCATCTTTAATCTCAAGACACTTCGCCACCAGACTTTCTGGCACCACTAAGTAGCCTAAGCGGAGTCCGTTGAACATGACTTTACTCAGCGAACCAACATAAATGATTCGGTCATCAAACCCGAGTTTACCCGCTAAGCCTTGCATACTGGTGTAAGGGCGATGTGCAAACTGAAACTCACTGTCGTAGTCATCTTCAATGATCCATGACTGATGTTTGTTGGCCCAATCGATGAGCTTGAGGCGTTGCTCAGTATTTAAAGTCGTGCCCATTGGATATTGGTTACTCGGCGTGACATACAGAGCCTTAGCATTACTGAACAACACTTTTTCAATATCTAATCCAACCTTTTCACGGACACTTACGCCATCTAACTCTAACCTCAACAGATCGATAATTTTATGCACTTGTCGATAACCGGGCTCTTCCACCAGGATTTTGTCGCCCATCGCCAACGTCGCCATCAAACCAATTGAGATAGCTTGCTGAGCACCTGCGGTTATGATGATTCTGTCAGCACTACAATGAACTGAACGGCTGCTTGCAAGATACCCGGTCAACGCTTCCCTCAAGGCCAAGCTTCCCTGAACCTCTTGATTGCCCGCAATGTTCTTACGTGCAGAGTGGCGTTGCAACAGCCTCTGCCACTTAGCATAAGGGAACGCATCTAAGTCAGGGACTCCTGGGGCAAAGCTGCGGTTAATGTCGTTAGGTGTCGCTATATTTGCACTCGGCTTACTTATTACGTGCCTAACCTGTACATCCTGAACACTGTTTGGCTGAGACAAACTGAGAAAATGCTCCGGCTGTTCAACCGACACGTAAAAACCCGAGCCTTGCTTACTCTCGATATAGCCTTCAGTGACCAGTTGTTCGTACGCGTAAATCACCGTATTTCGACTCACCGATAACTCGACGGCCAACTTACGTGTTGAAGGTAACTTACTGCCCTTGCTCCATAAATCTTGAACGATCTTCTCTCTTATCGCGTGGAACAAGGCGGTTTGACGCGTGTCGTGTTGTTCGTCTAACTGTAGATCACCGACATCGATAGGCTGCATAACTGGATCCAAATAGTGTTTAAAAGTGGCTCTATTTAATAGACCAGTTAATCGCTACATTAATCAAAAGGCAATGATTAAGGAGCGATTATGTTATCTAACACGAAAAGAACCACGATTAAAAAAGGGGCTCACAAAGCCGTATTTGAACAAGAGAAACTGCACCAAATCATTGATGAGAGCTTAATCGCACACATTGCATTGCAAGGCGAACAAGGCCCAATGGTTATCCCGATGCTCGCGTGGCGAGTGGATGACATGGTCTACATTCATGGGGCTAAAAACAGTCGCTTACTGAAAGGGCTAAAGAAAGGAGAACCAACCTGCTTAACGTTCACTCTGTTCGATGGTTGGGTATTGGCTCGTTCGGCATTTCATCACAGTGCGCACTATCGTTCTGCAGTGGTACTGGGGTCTTTTTCAGTTATTGATGACAACCAAGAAAAGGATCGCTTGCTGAATATCTTTATTGAGCAAATCGCACCGGGAAGAACCGATGAAGTCAGGCTAAGTAATGATAAAGAGCTCACCGCAACCGAGCTATTGGCGATTCCTTTAACAGAAGCCTCCGTAAAAATTGGTAAACATGGCGTGAATGATGATAAGACTGATATGGATATCCCAGTCTGGGCTGGCGTATTACCTTATCGAACGGTAGTAGGGCCACTAGAAACAGTGCCAGAGCAAGAAGGTATTATTGAAACACCTGATTACCAACAAGCCTATGGTGAACGTTGGTATCAGAATTAACACACGAAGATGGTCAACCAAGAATAATTGTATACAATCTGGCGTATCAAAAATTTAGCATAATGAAATTCTGTCGCCAGATGATGAACACGAATAAGGACACTCTTCCACTTCAAGGCTTGCTCAATGGTATTGGGCAAGTCTATTTCACACCATCTGCTGTAACATCCCTTTTGTTATTGCTAGCTATCTCTATTGAATCAATTCCACTGGCTTGTTTAACTATACTCGGTGTCAGCTGCAGCTACATATTAGCTCGCTATACCCATAACAGCATTAACACCAACAACAAACCAACTCATGATCTTAACAGTGGTATGTATGCGTTAAATGGCGCACTGATCGGTTTGTTCATTGGTAACTTCTTTGGGGTCACCCCAATACTAGCGGCTGTGACAGTCTTCGGTGCCCTACTCACCGTACCAATCGCTAAAATAGTGTTTAGCTTTAAAAAGTACCGCGGTTACACCAGCGCCTTTGTTATCACCTCTTGGGGAATTTATGTTGTCCAATCAACCTTCGAGCTTTCTGCATTTTCAACATCAAGCATTGCGTTGATGCCACTCATTGATATCGGTACAGATGTGAAAAACTACTTACCAACGTTTGTGGTGACCATGCTAAAAGGGATCAGCCAAGTCAGTTTTATCAATAATGAGTTTTCCGGATTGGTTATCTTGGTCGCAATCGCACTGAACAGCTTCATGCACGCTGTTTGGATACTGCTTGCGGTGTTTATTAGTACCCTATTTAGCTCTTTGGTTGGTGCTGACAACGAACTGATCAAGCAAGGTCTTTATGGCTACAACGCCATTCTTGCAACTCTAGCACTTGTGCTCTATCCACGAATTCCTTGGCCGCTAATCCTATTAGGCATGCTGTTGAGTTGCCTTATTACCCTAGGCTTTCACACCTTGGCACTGCTGCCATTAACAGCGCCTTTCATTTTGAGTACTTGGGCTGTGGTTTACTTATCAGGCTTGTTACAGAAACGAAGTCTAGCCTAAAAACATAAACTATAGATCCGTCCAAAACCTCTCGACATATTGCTTTGGCGTTAAACCTCGATGTTTCTTAAACATTCGATTGAAGCTGGCAGTATTGGTATAGCCTAAGCGTTTAGCGACATCTTCAATGGGCAATTTATAACTCAACAATTCCACCGCAACATTACTCAATGCATAACCCATTATGGTAGAAAAATTGACACCCCGTTTGTGTAAACGTCGCTGAAACTGCTGCTCAGATAACCCCAGAAGGCTAGAAACTTTATGCAGAGTCGGCAAACCGAAATGGCGGCTGTAGTTGATCATCTCATAAGTCACCTTATGTTCATCACCGGCATCTGGCATATTGAGGTAGTTGTCTAGGTCGTGAAAATTCATCGCCAGCCCCATTTTACCTACACTTGGCGATTGATTAATAGACAACCTCAACTCACTCCGTATCCAAACCTCTGTACGAGGTTGCCCCCATTGAATCGTACAACCGAAATACTCATGGTAGAGATCAACGTTATCTCGATGGCCGGCAATTGATACCGCCATGGGTTTAAAACCATCCCCTAAATAACGGCGCAAAATCTTCATAATGAAAATGGCCACTCTTATCGAGTCATGTACTTTGCCCGTTTCCGTGTAAGCGGGATTGTCGTAGCACCATTTAATCATGGTTCCGACTTGAGCACCGTATAAGAAAGCACCCGACTGTAAACAATGCAGTCCGATGTTGACTCTGCGGATCGTCGACGCAAGATCGTGACCAGAAAAAAACCAATTGGTTAACGGGCCTAATCTTTCAATATCTACACGATCAGCCAATTTCAATATGATATCCGGATCATTAGTTTGCTCTTCAAGTAGACCATACCATTTGTCCACTTCACTAACGGGAATAAGGTTCATCGGGTTATTAAACACCGATTTAGGAATACCTAATTGCTCGGTATTCACGGCCTTATTGGTCATTGCGTATTGGTAAATACCCAAAATACCCAATGCTCTTAAGAAGTTACAGTTGTTCATTAGCCCCCTACCTAGAAGTCACTATTACAGATCAAATCATATTGACACCATTATTAAAGTAATTGGTAAATTTTCAACCTCTAAATCTGATATCAATCACACTCGGCGCTCAATTTAACCTAGGGTTTATCAATGAGTTTACTTAGTGTCCCATTTGTCGGAACAGGTGCAGATACTGCACTACACGTCGTGGCTGGCGTAGTGTTGGTTGCAACCATCGCGGCAGCATGTTACGGGTTCTGGCGTGTTCATGAATTACCAATCAATAAAGCTCACAGTAAAGATCATCATCAGCTGGGTTTGATTACCGCATTAACATGGATTGGTTTCGTATGGCACTGGGTATGGGTACTCGCTGTAATCTTGGCATTTGTTGATATGGAAAAAGCCATCATCAACCTAAGAGATACATGGAAATCTCCGGCAGCACCGAAGGAACAGGCAACGACCGACAAGCAAGATGAGGAGAGCCAAGTATGTTAGAAGGCTTAGCAATTTGGGCACTGTTCATTTATTTACTCAGACTTATTGGTATGCCTTGGAACAAAGGCACCAAAGCATTCGCGTACCTAGGTGGTACATCTTGGCTATTGTTTGTGTGGGTCGGCCTACTCAACTTTACTCCGATGGATTTATCGGGCGGTTCGGTTGTTCAGTCTCCGCACATTCAATTGCGTCCAGACTCAACCAATGTGTCGGGTAAAACAACGAAAGTCCATATCCATCCCAACCAAGATGTGACAGAAGGACAACTGATCTATGAGATTGACGACACCAAATATGTGATTGCAAGAGACAAAGCAAGTGTTCAACTTGAGTCAGCAAAGGTCGCTTTAGACACGGCTCGCCAAGAAGTGAGCATTGCTAAAGTTAGCTATCGCTCAGCGCTAGAAGACATCAAAGCTTCAATTGCACAAATTGAGTCAGCGAAAACAGATTTAGTACTGCAATCAAAAACGCTTGATCGTTACCAGAAGCAAAACAGTGTCGTACAACACACAATCACTGAAACTGACATCGACCAACAAACGGCAAAGGTAGATTTGGCGACTCACAATTTGACTACGTTAGAATCTCAACTGAGCAAGAAAGAAGTCGATGCAGAAAACGCGAAACTCGACATTCACAAAGCCGAAACTAACGTTAGCAAACAACAAACAGAAGTGGATTCAGCGAAAGCAACCTTGGCTCAAGCACAATGGGATCTTAACAGCACCAAAGTCACGGCACCGACTGACGGCTTTGTAACGAACTTTATTCTTCGTGAAGGTCAGCGCGTTTCAATGATGCCTCGTATTCAAATGTACACCGAAGAGAAGTACGTGCTAATGCGAGTTAACCACCAAGCGATTCGTAATATTAAGGTCGGCCAACCAGCAGAATTTGCGACGGCGGTTTACCCTGGCAAGATATTCTCGGCAACCGTAGAAGGTATTGTTGAGGCGACGGGTGAAGCACAGGCGAGCTTGCTCGGTATCGATGAACAGGTGCGTGTCACCACAGGTCGGAACCTTCAGAACAAGCACCACTTTGTACGTTTAAAGATCGATGAAACAGAAGGCTACGATATTCCTGTTGGTTCTGTCGGGTTAGCGTGGGTAAGTGGTGAGAAACCGATTAGCTTCATGGCGTTCCTAGATGTAATACGCGGGATCATCATTAGAATGAAGTCTCAGCTGTACTTCTTCTACTCTATCTAATATGCCTGATAAGCAAAACAAGACAAAGTCCGTGCGATCTCAGATCGCACGGGCTTTTTTGGTTGCTTGCTTAAAATTCCATATTTTTAAGCGTAGGAAGAGTCCATAGAAGGCAAAGAACTCAGAGACACGCTGTGATCGCCTTTCTTCTTATCTCATCTCATCTCATCTCATCTCATCGCGACACTAGATCATCAACACCTAGCTCACCCAACACTATCATTAAATTGCAAATCGCAATTGCATAATGCGACAGGGTAATTCTAAAACGCGAATAAAACACCCAAATACGCACCAAATTGCTATTAAACAGCCTATATTCGAGGTTTTAAAAGTTGGCACGCTACCTGCAATGTATAAATCGACCCTTCTTAAGCCGAGGGTCACCTAGCCAACTGACGTTGTTAGTGAACCTTATTCTTGTTCACAAAATATATAAGCCAATTGCGGTTATTGCGATTGGCTATTTTTTTGCCTGCCGTTTGGCTAACCGCCCACCTCTCGATACAGACACCCATTCAATCGCATAACAATCAACATTCATAGCCAACTATCGATAGCAGATACCCAACACGCTATGGAAAACGTTTTCTATTTATTTTCATGAAATAAATGGAGAAAATAACCCTATGTTTTACAAGGCATTTAAGATGATAACTGATTCTCAAGCGCCTTTATTGACAAAATTAGCATTGATTATGTGATTTATATCACCATAATGCGCACATTTGCCTGCAATACGGCGACCGTTAATTTTAATTTTGATCATTTGCGGAGGTAAAAAATGGCTGCTGATAATAACTACAGTCTAGGGCCGGTTCCTACATCGGCTAGGAAAGGAGTCGCTTCACTCACCATGGTAATGCTTGGACTCACTTTCTTCTCTGCAAGTATGTGGACAGGTGGTTCACTCGGGACAGGCCTCTCATTCAATGATTTCTTCCTCGCCGTTCTCATCGGTAACCTAATTCTTGGTATTTACACTTCTTTTCTTGGCTACATCGGCTCATCTACTGGCCTCTCCACTCACCTCCTAGCTCGTTTCTCTTTCGGTACAAAAGGCTCATGGCTTCCTTCTGCTCTACTTGGTGGTACACAAGTAGGTTGGTTTGGCGTCGGTGTAGCAATGTTCGCAATTCCGGCACAGAAAGCCACAGGCATTGATACCAACACTTTGATTATTGTGTCAGGTCTTTTGATGACGGGTACGGTGTACTTCGGTATTAAAGCGCTAATGGTGCTTTCAGCGATTGCTGTTCCAGCGATTGCTATTCTGGGTGGTTACTCAGTGTTGACTGCGGTAGACAGCGTTGGCGGACTAGAACAGCTACAACTGATTGAGCCAGAAACTCCAATGGACTTTTCAATGGCCTTAGCAATGGTTGTAGGTTCATTTGTTAGTGCGGGTACTCTAACGGCCGATTTTGTTCGCTTTGGTAAAAAGCCAGCAAGCGCAGTATTGATTACTATGGTTGCATTCTTCATCGGTAACTCGCTGATGTTTATCTTCGGCGCAGCCGGCGCAGCAGCAACAGGCCAATCAGACATTTCAGATGTGATGATTGCACAAGGACTACTGCTTCCAGCGATCATCGTGCTTGGCTTGAACATCTGGACAACCAATGAAAACGCACTTTATGCATCTGGCCTTGGTTTATCTAACATTACTGGTCGCTCAAGTACTACAATGTCTATCATTAACGGCATCATCGGTACGATTTTCGCGCTTTGGTTGTACAACAACTTCGTAGGTTGGTTAACCTTCCTATCGTTGGCGATTCCACCAATTGGTGGCGTAATCATCGCTGACTTCTTCGCAAACCGTAAACGTTACAAAGATTTTGCAAATGCAGAGTTCCAAACCGTTAATTGGGCTGGCATTATCGCGGTAGCAACAGGCGTAGCCGCTGGTCACTTCCTTCCTGGCGTTGTTCCTTTGAACGCAGTGTTAGGTGGTGCAATCAGTTACCTCGTGCTTAATCCTCTATTGAACAAAAAAGCTCTGAAATCTCAGGCCGCTTAAGGACACACTATGACAACCTTATTAATCAAGAACGCGAAACTTCAAGACCAAGAGGGCTTGAAACAGATTCTGATTGAAAATGGTCAATTTTCTCGCATTCTCGATAATGGCGCACAAATCAATCATCAAGGTGACATCCTTGATGCTGAAGGTGGCATTGCAGTTACACCGTTCTGTGAACCGCACATTCACCTAGATACCACTCAAACCGCTGGTGAGCCTAACTGGAATATCTCTGGCACTTTGTTTGAAGGAATTGAGCGTTGGGCTGAGCGTAAAGAACTGCTATCAATTGAAGACGTAAAATCGCGTGCGAAGCAAACACTGAAATGGCAGATCGCTAACGGTGTTCAACACGTGCGTACTCACGTGGATGTATCTGATCCAACGTTAGTTGCGTTAAGAGCGATGGTTGAAGTTCGTGAAGAGATGAAAGAGTGGGTCGACATTCAGATCGTCGCATTCCCTCAAGAAGGCATTCTTTCATACCCGAACGGCAAAGAGTTGCTTGAAGAAGCAGTGAAGATCGGCGCTGACGTTATCGGTGCTATCCCACACTTTGAGTTCACCCGTGAATACGGTGTTGAATCTCTGCATTACGTGTTCGAACTTGCACGCAAGTACGACTGCCTAATCGACGTTCACTGTGATGAAATCGACGACGAACAGTCTCGTTTTGTTGAAACACTGGCAGCCCTTGCTCATAAATTTGAGATGGGTGAAAAGGTAACAGCAAGCCACACGACTGCGATGGGTTCTTACAACGGTGCTTACGCTTCTCGCTTGTTCCGTCTATTGAAGATGTCTGGTATCAACTTCGTAGCAAACCCGTTAGTGAACATTCACTTACAAGGCCGTTTTGACGATTACCCGAAACGTCGTGGCGTGACTCGTGTGAAAGAGATGCTAGCAGCAAACATCAACGTTTGTTTTGGCCACGATGATGTGTTTGACCCGTGGTACCCACTGGGTACAGCGAACATGCTTCAAGTTCTGCACATGGGACTGCACGTAACACAGGTTATGGGCTACGACCAAATCAACAACTCGCTTGATCTGATCAGCAAAAACTCTGCTCGCACATTGAACATCCAAGACAACTTCGGTATCGAAGAAGGTAAGACAGGTAGCCTACTGATTCTTCCTGCTGACAATGGCTTTGATGCAGTGCGTCGCCAAGTACCCGTGCAGTATTCAGTGCGCCACGGTAAGGTGATTGCAGAGACTCAGCCAGCGAAAACAAAAATTAACTTAGATCAGACTGAAGATATCAACTTCAAGCGTTAATATCGTCTATACTAATCATGAAAAGGAAGCTTAGGCTTCCTTTTCATTTTGTCACAGCGTGTAATTTTATAAAACTATCAGCTGTTCTAGGTGATTTTTGTTAACAAGCACAACATGACAAAAAAACTCGCTGATTTCTCAATCAATGAGTGTACAACCGGAAAGACTGTGTTAACATGCACTCGCTCTGTTAGCCGGAGTTATTTAAGTTAGATGAATAGTAAAAAATGACATGTAAAATCGTTACCCGTTTTTGTAAGTAGTTTTTCCTTATTTCTTAGCAATATTAAATAATTCAATTATCAGCGCATTGCAGTAATGCAATCAACAATTTAGAAAATTTATGAATAAGGGACAAATTATGTCTAACACAAATACTGGCACTGTAAAATGGTTTAACGAAGAGAAAGGTTTCGGTTTCATTTCTCAAGACAACGGCGGTGCTGACGTATTCGTACACTTCCGTGCAATCGCTTCTGAAGGCTTCAAAACTCTGAAAGAAGGCCAAAAGGTTTCTTTCGAAGTTGAAAACGGTCAAAAAGGCCTACAAGCAGCAAACGTTGTTGCTCAATAATTAGCTTTTAGCTAAAAAGAATTTTAAAGCGCTGATTTTTATCGGCGCTTTTTTGTATCTGCTTATAAATATTTCCACCTCCCTTCTGTATACAAAGCTTCACTCGTTTCACTCTTATCAGCGCAAGTCCTCTAAATCAAAGTTCTCCCAATTCAAGCTCTACCGTCAATTTACTTCGCTACATAACAAACCACTTTAAGGTCACTGAGTCCACCTTTTGCCAAAGGCTTTGATAAAAAATTCAGCCTATGTTCCATGGTGAATAACAAAAAATATGATTAAAGAACAATCTATTAGATTCCATTTATCAATGCGCAATCGATATTCATAATAAAAATGAGTTATTTATCCAATCCTCATCCATTAATCATATAATTTTTAAAGCAAAGACCTGCGAAATCCGCTAACCTTGTCGACAAGTGGCTTGAGTTAGTTTGGTATCTGCAGTAACAATAATGAAAAAAGACGAATTCCAGAAATCCACCGCTAATCTAAAAAAAGCGGTACCTCTTATGATGAAGAATAGGGTGTCCACCACACCTGCAAATTACGCACTTTGGTACACCTATGTCGATAATGCTATCCCGCAGCTAACTAAAGATATGGATGGTGTTTTAGAACACTACGGCATTTGCCCTCCAGCTGTTGGTGAACAGCTTTACAACAATTATGTTGCGAGTAAATCCGAAACCAATATCAACGACCTTCGCGCTAATTTGGAGTTGTTAGTTTCCGAAGTTTCTAACTCGATGAACGACACACTGACCGACACCTCTGCTTTTTCGGAAATGATAGATAAAAGCTTCGAAGATTTAGCTCGTGTTGATAATGAAAGTTTATCGATCGACGAAGTCATGTCTTTGGTTCGTCAGCTAGTTTCTGAGTCTCGTCATATTCGTCACTCTACTCAGTTTCTAAATTCTCAACTGAACTCTGCTACATCAGAAATTACCAAGCTTAAAACCCAGTTGGTGGAAGTTCAGAAAGATGCGCTCTTTGACAGTACAACGACACTCTATAACCGTCGCTCTTTTGACCGTGATATAGAAACCTTGTGTGAAGCGAAACAATCTCTATGTTTGATCCTTCTTGATATCGATCACTTTAAAAACTTCAACGACACTTATGGCCACTTGTTTGGCGATATGGTTCTTAAAGGGATTGCTCGCAAGCTGAAGCTAAGTTGTCGAGAAGGTATTTCTGCCTATCGATTTGGCGGTGAAGAGTTCGCACTCATTGTACCTAATAAGTCTTTACGTATTGCTCGCCAACTCGCGGATACTAATAGACGCTCTCTAGAGAAGCTGTCGATTAAAGACCGTCGCAGTGGTGAACAAGTCGGTAGTATCACCGCATCGTTTGGTGTCGCTGAACTTGAACCCGGAGAGTCAGCGCAATTGCTGATCGAAAGAGCCGATAAGCTGCTTTACGAAGCAAAATCACTGGGGCGTAACCGAGTAATGCCTTTGTAAGACACACCATCACTGCTCGTATCGACATATTAGTCGGCTCGTATTGAAACTAGAAAGCCCCAAAGACATTATCTTCGGGGCTTTTTCTTTAGCTGTATAAATTGATTTAGCTACCTAGGGTTCACCGTTAGATCTGGAAGCAGTAATTCAGGCAGTAATCTTCACCACTCTTTGCTCTGAACTCTTTATCTTCGCTGCATGCCTTTGGTTTGCCCTTTGCATCACCTTGAATCAAACTGATCCAGTGGCGCATCGCTGCAATGGTCTCTTCTCGCATTGTGGTTGTTACTTCCATTGGTGATTGACCAAACGTGGTGCATGACTCCAACTGAATATCATCGATTTCTACCAGTTCAATACAACCTGTCCCTTTATGGCAACCAAACATCACCTCTAGGTGGCTTCCACTACCATCTCTGAACAAGATAGAGTCTGGGTCATTCTTCTCACCCATGTACGCTACAAACTGTTTAGGATGCTTTAGACCGCTGTGCTGACCATCTTTAAAGTAAGCCATGATATGACGGTAATCTACTACATAGCTGGTTACGTCTTGATGTGAGCCATTCTCTAGTGGGAATAGTCGATCAAGCAGCTGCTTTGCTTTCACTTGCTTTTCAGTTTGCTGGTTTGCACTGATTGTCTCCACGGCAAAGACAGCTTCAGCGATAAATGGCTTTGATTGTTTTTGGATTTCTGTTTTATCGAATGTAAGCATATTCATAGTCTTTCCCTCTTGACCAGTCCGGTGATAACCACCGATTTCTACAGCAAAAATGTGTCCTAGAGCAATTATTCCAAACTAACGTTTAATTTATTTGTCATTTTGTGAATTGCTTAGTTTGTAGATTAGCGCTTTTTTACATACAATTTCACAACAAAAATTTTACAATGTGAATTTTACAAATATGGCCTTGTCAAAAAGTTTAGTTCGTCAGTCACACTTCCTAGGTACTAAAATACGTAACCTAAGAAAACGTAACCATTTAACGATGGAAGATCTGTCTGCGCGTTGTATTAGAATCAACCCAGAATACGCACCTTCCGTTTCTTACCTTTCAATGATTGAACGCGGAAAGCGGGTTCCAAGCATCGATATGCTGGAAGTGATTGCGCAGGTCTTTCAGAAGAACCCAACCTGGTTCCTCGACGATGAATCTGAACAACAAGCCATTGCCCCTGATAAAGGGAATCGTGGTGGGATAAGTGGCATGGCACTCGAGCCTAGCTTTCTTTTCTCCAACGACATCCTGCAAATTGCGATTCCTGAGATGCTGTCACAAACGGGGATTTCAGGCCGTCAGTTTGCACACCTCTTGATTAGGGCACACCAAGAGAGCAACCAGAACCACTTCCCTGACCTTGAACGCGCTGCAGAGGAAGTTGGCCTAAAACGTCTCAACCTCAGCGTAGAAGACCTTATAGACATCGCTAGAACCCTTGGAATCAACATCCGTTGGGTAACGCGAACGCCGCAAGACGTAGTTGATGAGCTCGGTATTAATGCCAAGCAACTGGTTACATCATTCTTTGAGCCTCCGGGTACAATCTTCTTAAACGAGATTCTTAAAGAATACCCAACTCGCCTGAAATACGACCTCTCGGTTTATATTGGCCATTGCATTTTGCATAGCAAAGAAGGATTAAAGAGTGTGTTGTCGGTCGGTAACAACAATACATGGGATGACAATCAAGTCTCAGGCTCTTCCCAGCTCAACTCTCAAGACATTCTTCAAGCATGGCGTGACTTTGAATCCAGCTTCTTTGCTGGCGCTCTGTTATGCCCGAAAGTCCCGTTCAGACAGCTGCTCGACCGTACTGGTTACGAAATCGACGTTCACCAAAGAGCAGGGGTTTCCCCCTCTGTTGCGATGCGTCGAATGACGGTAGTATCGCCCTACCCTCACTGGCACTATTTTGATGCTTATGGGCCGGGGAAACTCAAGGCGGTGTACCGCGGGAACGGGATTCCATTGCCTTGGGGAAATATGAGAACAGTCGCTGACCCATGTCAACATTGGGCTGTGTTCCGTCGATTATCTGAACCCCGAGCGGGTAGCTCTGCTCAAATCTCCATTTTAAATGTGGGTGATGAGCCAAGAATCTACTGTTGTGAATCCATCAATATGACGGATCCTGCGGGTAACAATCGCGTTTTGTGTGCTGGTATAGATCTCAATCCAGCGATTGATGCTCAAGGTGGTAATTCGAGAGAAATAGCAGAGCAACTTAAGGCGTCATGCGTCAACAATGGCGGCTCTGTAGCAATACCGCGTAACATCAAGAAAGATCTCACGACAATAGCCAAGATTCTAAATATAAATTGGATTGAACGTGGGATAGAGACAGAGGCGAGGCTTATCTGCTCCAGAGGTGGAGAATGCCCACGCCAACCAAGCTGTTATTCTAAGTGTGGTGGGTAAAAAGTAATAACAAAAATAGAACCTAAAATTCAGGCAAAAAAAAACCAATCACAAAAGGGTGATTGGTCATATATTTTGTGTGAACAATAAAGGTTCACTAACAACGTCAGTTGGCTAGGTGACCCTCGGCTTAAGAAGGGTCACCGTTACTAATGCAGCATGCGTGCCAACTTTTAAAATACGTATTTACTACGCATCTGGACACGTATTAGCCTTAAATTCTTGTTTGTTTTGCAAACTGGAATTGCAAATTGCAAGAATCCACAAAAATGCTAGTGATTATGTTGTTATTAATAAATTATTAAAGATTCATTACCCTTCCCAAAATTGCCGTATTTCCCATAGGTTCAATCACTTTAAACAACGATTAACCTCTCCTAGGTTATTCAACATAAACGGTTACTAAACATAAACAACGCCCATAAAAAAACGCGAACATTGAAATTCAATATTCGCGCTTATTTGAGTTAGATAGTCACTAATTAACGAGAACTCTCCTAAAAAGCATTCTCGTCATTGGACCTCTATAGTCTATCTAGAGACTCTATTTCTGAGGAGCTGGCTTAGAGCGGCTTCTCGATGGTGAAGGTTTGTTGCCCGCCGGCTTATTTGACGACTTGCTTGGACCATAGCTACCGCCGTAGCCGGACTTCTTAGGCTTGCCTGCAGGTTTACCCGCGTTGTTTGACTTACCAGTACCGTTAGATTTACCCGCACCGCTTGGTTTGCTCAGCGTGTTCTGAGAACCCGCGTTATTTGCAGCAGGTTTATTGCCCGCATTGCCGCGTTTAAAGTTACTGCCATTGTTTCTTACTGATTTATCTTCACCAGTCGCGGTTGAATTGTTTTCAGTTGGCTTCTTTCCAGACGTTGGCTTACGCTTTGGCGCAGACCCTGTACCCGGTACGTGACGCTTATTCTTACCTGCTGGCTTGTGACCACGAGCGTTGTCACCAGAACGTTGACCGTCTGCGTGTTCACGTGGTTGTTTCGCTTTCTTCGGCTTCTTAGGCTTGATTGGACGTGTATCCAAACGAGACTCAGGCAGCTTGTTTACTGGCGAGAAGCCTTCAAGCTCACGACGCTCTAGCACTTGTTGAATAAGACGTTCAATACCGAACAGCTCACCCACTTCATCAGCACAAACCAATGAAATCGCTTTGCCTACTTCACCAGCACGGCCAGTACGACCAATACGGTGTACATAGTCTTCTGATACATGTGGAAGATCGAAGTTAACCACTTGAGGCAGTTGTGGGATATCGATACCACGTGCTGCGATGTCTGTCGCTACAAGTACTCGAACCTTACCCGTTTTGAAATTCTCTAGGGCTTTGGTACGTGCGCCTTGGCTCTTATTACCGTGAATAGGCGCCGCTGTGATGTCTTGCTCTTCAAGGAAACGAGCAAGCTTATTTGCACCGTGTTTTGTTTTACTGAACACCAGCACTTGTCGCCAATCATTATCTTTGATCAGCTTCGCTAGCATTGCGCTCTTTTTCTTTTTATCTACTGGGTAGATGCTTTGCTCAACGGTTTTAGCCGTAGAGTTTGCAGGACTTACCGAGATCTCTACTGGGTTATTCACCAAGCCTTTTGCCAAGCTACGGATATCGTCAGAGAAGGTTGCAGAGAACAATAGGTTCTGACGCTTCTTAGGTAAGAAAGCCAAGATCTTACGGATGTCACGGATGAAACCCATGTCTAGCATGCGGTCCGCTTCATCTAACACTAGGATTTCTAGTTGGTCAAAACGCACGGCATTTTGGTTATATAGGTCAAGTAGACGACCCGGCGTCGCCACCAACACATCACTACCTTTACGCAGTTTTTGCATCTGAGGGTTAATCTTCACACCACCAAACACAACTGTAGAAGTAAGTGGTAAGTTAATACCGTACTTCACTACGCTGCCATTTACTTGCGCAGCAAGCTCACGAGTTGGCGTTAACACGAGCGCACGAACTTGGTTCTGACGTACGCGAGAGCCTTTTGATAACATTTCAAGAATAGGTAGCGTGAAGCCTGCAGTTTTACCTGTACCTGTTTGAGCAGCGGCCATAACATCTTTGCCCGTTAGGACAGCTGGTACGGCTTTCTCTTGTATTGGTGATGGCTTATCGTAACCTTGTGCTTCAATAGCTTTAAGGATAGGTTCAGAAAGGCCAAGGGAGGTAAAACTCATAGATTATTTTCTCAGTTGAATAACATTTAGTATGAGCAACGCGTTAAAAAGTGCGTTGCTTCAGCTTTTGCTCGCTAAATACATTGATATGGAGCAAAGCGCGGTATTCTGAGGCTTTTCCCCACATTCAGCAACTAAATTCTAATCGCAGCTCAAATTCAACCTAGATAACTTGTCGCTTCTGTTCGTACATTTTTTCATCCGCCGCTTTCAAGAGCGCATCGACATCATTGTAGTTGTTATTATGAATAACCCAACCAACACTAATTCGAAGATAAATAGAGTGCGCCTCGTAAACAACTGGTGCCGCGCATATCGTCTTTCGTAGTTTAGTGACGATCGAAGATACGTGTTGATCATCGATTATGCGTGGCAATAAAACTAAGAACTCATCACCGCCTATCCTTGCGACGATATCTGAAACTCGTAGTTCACTCCTAATTCGGTTTGCACACTCGATCAATACCTGATCGCCAGCTGCATGACCATAAGTGTCATTGATCGCTTTAAACCCATCGAGGTCGATATTTACAACGGCAAACGTTCTCGCTCGCTGTTTTTGAGTAGTTTTAAAGGCCTGCTTGAGGCTATACATAAAGTATCGACGATTCGGTAACATCGTTAGCTCATCATGCATTGAGCGGCTATCTGCAATGCGGTACAGACGATAGATAGTAAAGAAGGCAAACGCCAGCACTAACATTATTGAGTAGCCCACCAGCCTTACCGCTTGGATTCGGTACCAAGGCTCATCCATCAATACATGTTCGTTTCCGGAGAGAGCAAGATACCAACCACCGTATGGGAAGCTTACCTGTTCGGTGGCAAACGCATTATCGAACACATTCTGAGTGCCATAAAAGATAGCGCCATCTTTACCTGAACTGTTTGCGCCGCGAATCGCGAGTTGGTACTTGTTCTCGATCTTCCCGATTCCGACATCTTCAAACAGTTCATCTAAACCAATAGCAGCACTGGATACACCCCAGTAATCTTGATTGAAAGGCGGGTCTCGAAAGATCGGGGTGCGCGTAATGAGGGCTTGCCCACCTTGAAACAATTCAAAAGGACCAGCAATAAAGGTGTTGCCAAGGTTACGGGCTATCTCAACGGACTCCCATTGGTCTGGATAATCACGATAATTAATACCGAGAATCTGCTCATTGCCTTCCATAGGGTAAACGAAGTTTAGAATGTCGTCTTTGGCGAGCCCAATAAGTCGAATATGGAAACCATCTTTAATAATATTTTCAGCAATCTTATCCCAATTTTTTACCTCACCATCAGGATTGATGGTCACTAAGGTAGAGAAATTATTGAGGATATACATATCTGACACGATCGCGGCTTCGATTCGAGAACGAATGATGGATAATCGTTTTTTTCCCTCAGAATACGATTCATTCTTAAGAAAAGTTAATTGCTTGGCGTGAAAGAACTCAATCGCGCCTACTATCGCAAGGAAAAAAAGAAAAGATACTACTTTGGCAGACCACTGCTTGCTAGAACCACTTGGCATTTACGAACCTCTAACACTATTGTTCTATATACTGCCTTATAACGGCTCATTTCTGGCTTATAGGTCCAGTATGCCGCTAAGTCATTAAAAATCCATACTAACGTCGACTATGTATCAAATATTGTGCCATTCATCACTTCAGGCTTGTGAGGTAAACTCATTGTTTAATCAAAAAGGGTTAGTGAACCTTATAAAGCTTACATTGTATTGACTCAAGGCTTACATTAAAGGATTCATCAATGTTATTTTACATAGACTAACAATCAGCTTGGTACCTCACAACATGAAGCTAAAAACTCTCACACTGTGCACATTGCTATCTGCCTCAGTTGCGGTTGCCGTTCACGCACAAGATACGCTCAACATACAAGAGAATAAGCAAGCAACAAGCGTACCGAATGGTCAATCCCAAGCCGATTCGCTCAATTCTCAAGAACAATCTTTCAAGCAATCTGCTGACCTCATTCGCACCACCTACGAAAGCCAGCTTTACACTCTGCCTGCATTCAAAGAAGGCCACTACGGGCTGCGCATGTATCGCCAGACATTAGATGATAAGTATTCGGCTGCAGTGTGGAGTGACATGGCGCGAGTGGCAAGCAAGCTCAGCACCCTGTCGAATGACGTTCAAACCATGGAACAAATCGTACTCTACTCAGAAAAACGCGTTGCATCTTATGTTGGCGATAACGATGAGCGCAGTGTTCGACGCTACAACATCACCAAGCACATGCCTGAATACCTGTACCTTGGCGTTGACCTTCTTGGCTCTATGGCGCGCGCCAATGAGTACGGTTTAGAGCACAAAAACGATGCCAAGCTGCGTGAAATCATTCGTCGCTATGACTTCTCACGATACGTGACCAATCAAGACATGGTGAAAGCATGGGCGGCTCAATTAGCGAATCAGGTTTACTGGCTGCGCCAGCTGGGTGAACAGGATGTCGTTGATGAGTTCGTCGCTACCTTCAAGAAAGCATATCCAGACGACAAAGACAAAAAGCTTTCGAGCCAGCAATTTGGCAACAAGATCTATGGTATGACACACATGATCTTTGGCGATTCCGAATACTATCAGCATCGAGTAAGCGAACAAGATCATCAATGGATCTACGATTACTTCAGAGAAAATATCGATACGATTCTGCTTCGAGCGAAAGAGGATGTGATTGCCGAGGTTGGATTAACCTTCTTATTGGCAGGTTTAGAAGATGATCCAGTAGTAGAGAAAACTCGACTCGCGATTCAAGCCTCAATCGATGAGAAACAGGGCATGATCCCTTCAATTACTGGCGATTTTGACCTGGAGTATGGTGAGCACCGCAACGTGTTAGCCATCATGCTACTCGATTGGCAGCAAGTAAATGAAGCGCCGACTTATGAAGGCAACCCTAAGGTGTTTACTAACGTCCCTTACGGACTCGTTAAAAACCAACCGCTGAAGAACTAGCAACATACCTAGCCGAGGTTGGTCTTAGAACCCAAAAAGCCGCATACCTTTCGAGGCCTGCGGCTTTTTTAATTCTTACCATACCATCATTTCGCTCTGGCTTAAGTTTGAGTTCAGAGGCAGACTTTGTTCATCACTATAGTAAAATCCCCTTCTGCGTAACCTTCTATTAAAGAGACATCCTCACAAAGTGATTTACAGAAGCGATATACGCCCTGAGGGTGATAACTCATCAAGGTATTACGTGAAGGATATTGGCTTGAGTTGAGAAGATTAAAAATCACCGTCTGATTCGCCAATTCATACATGCGAGTAATCATGTTTGTCAGGTAGTCGGAATCACGAGAGGTATAATTCAGTGAACCACTAGCGATAACAATGTCGTGGGCCTCAAGGTTCATTTTGCTCATATCACCAGACAAAAACCGACAACGATCTTCTGTGTAGTTTTGCTTCGCCTTCTTTAGAAAGCCTGCGTGTTGGTCAACACCGGTGTAAGATTGAATGCGGTAGATGCAGTCGAGCAATTCAAACAACTCGCCATAACCACAGCCCAAATCTAAAACGCTCTTCTTATCAAAGTCAACCGCACGAGCGATCACTTCAAAGCGACACAATTGGCTCTCTTCGCTAGTCCAACCTAAAGCTTTAGCCTTGTCGCCATTCGAGCGGTTAGTCTGTTTCCGATGATAGCGATACACCTTCCAACGATCGAGCCATTGCATTCAAATCTGCCACCCTTCAATGAACATCAGCACACCTTAATGAGATTAAGCTTTAGAACTTGAAGAAAAGAGTCCACCGATTTTATAACCAATCGCATAACAAACCACGGCAATAGTCACAAACACCAATGCTGAGAAGAAGTATGCCACCGATGCCGCTACGCCTGTGCCCCACACGACGCTGAACACCAAACCGAGATAAGCCTCTTGCGGCCACTGAGAAATAGGAAACTGAGTACCACCAGCAATAAGATAAACCATCGCAAACAAGCCGATAAAGGCGGTGATAAGACCAATGAGAACGCGCATGTTCATGGGAAGACCTTTGAATAATTGGACTTGGTTGCTTTTGTTCTGGTCAAAACCGAATGTTCTCAGCTGAAACCGAACGTTATTAATCGCAACCTAATGATATTCAAGTATATCGGATAAAACAGGCTTGCTCTATTACTCTTCCGAGTGAGCGTAAAACGATATAGAAGTAATAAGATAAGTCGTTAAGTCCGAATGAACTTAACGAGCAGGCATAAAAAACGGACACCCTTCTTACATAAACTTCGTAAGTAAGGTGCCCGCTTTTAGTGAATCTAGCTGTTTTTGCTAAACCTAGCTTAAAGAAGGATGAAGATACCCGCTAAACATGCACTCATTAGGTTTGCTAGCGTACCAGCAGCTACAGCTTTCAAACCTAGGTTAGCAACTTCAGCGCGACGCTCTGGCGCCATGACACCGATTGAACCTAACTGAATCGCGATAGAACCAATGTTAGCAAAGCCACACAGAGCAAAAGTCACGATTACTTGGCTGTGTTCAGATAGCAGAGCTTTGTTCTCAACGAAGTCAATGAAAGCAACAAATTCGTTCATAACGATCTTCTGACCGATGTAAGAACCCGCCATCAACACTTCATCACTTGGGATACCGATTAGCCATGCAAGAGGCGAGAACAGGTAACCGAAGATAGCTTGCAGTGTAATACCCGCAAAACCGAACGTTTCACCTAGGCTTTCTAGGCCAGTGTTGACCATCGCAATCACACTCACGAAGGCAATCAACATAGTACCAACCGCTACCGCAACCTTCATACCGTTCATCGCGCCACTTGCCAATGCATCAATCACGTTGCTTTGGTCAGCTTTATCGAGCTCGATGTGGTCGTAGTCACTCGGTGTGCTGCGCTCAGGAACAATGATCTTCGCCATTAACAGGCTACCCGGAGCCGCCATAAAGCTTGCTGCGATAAGGTATTTAAGCTCAACGCCAAGGCCCGCATAACCACCAAGTACACTACCCGCTACCGACGCCATACCGCCTGCCATTACAGCAAACAGTTCCGAACGAGTCATAGACTTTAAAAAAGGACGAATAAGAAGAGGAGACTCACCCTGAGAAAGGAAGATATTACCTGTAGCAACTAGAGATTCAGCTTTACTTGTACCCAGCAGTTTTTGCACCGCTCCGCCCAAGATTTGAATCACTTTTTGCATGACGCCTAAGTAATAAAGCGCAGAAATCAAAGCACTGAAGAAGATAATGATTGGAAGTACGCGAACCGCGAAAATGAAGCCTTCAGTAGCAAGGTCACCGAAAAGGAAGGCAATACCAGCGTCTGCGAAACCAAGCAGGCTAGAAACACCATTACTTAGGCTTGTTAGCGCCAATTGTCCCCATGGGAAATACAAAACCAAGGCCGCAAAGCCGATTTGAAGTAATAGAGCACGAGAGACCGTTTTCCAGTTAATCGAAGAACGACTTTCAGATAGCAGGTACGCGCAAGCAATCAGTGCAAGAACACCGACAAAACCAAATAGAATATTCATAATGTGTCCTAGTAATCCTTAAAGAGTGAACATGAGCCAAGCAAATGACATCAAAGGAACAGGACAAAGAACCGCAAGCAAAACGCTACGCGATGAAGGAGCTAACAGGGTTAGCGAATGTAACAACGAGTTGTTCATGTAAAAAATCACCTTATACAAGCAGTGGAACGTAGCTGGTCCGGTCCGTGGGGTCATTCACATATCCATGTGACGGCTTGTATTGGCTAAGCACCGGCTTAAAACCGGAAAAGAAGTATAAACAGTTAAGTGAGACTTTCATCACATTTTTTGACGCAAACGATCGCGCGGTCATAAAGCGTACAAATCGAACTACTTCTCGCAATAATTAATTTTTCCAGCAAGAAATAATGCAAAAAAAACCATCATTAAAACAAAAAGCCACAGAGTGTGGCTTTTTCAAAATATGAGATCAAAGTGGGAATAACTAGTTTAGCAGGGCACTTTTCACTTCAGCATCTCGGAATATCTCTTCAAAACGCTGTTTGTAGATCAGTTGCATCTCATTGATGATTGCACCACCATCAGGTACATCATTCTCGCCTTGGAAATTTTTGCTGAGTAGCTTATTACCAGCTTCATCATAGATAATCACATTAACGTTGTACCAAGAGTTATCCGTAAATGCGTGGAAGTCATACTTCCACTCATTCAAGACAAACATCATCGATTTGTTGTCGAATGCTTTCATCTGCTCAGCAACCTTGGTGATATCCTCTTCAGGCGTCGTCTCAACCGACTCAACAGCTACTTGCTGTTTTTTCAAGCCTGCGACCAATCTGTCAGTCAAAAATTGAGACATTGGCTGCTGTGTCGCCGTGTTGTAGGTATAAGGAATACCTAACGAACTGCGAATAATTCCCTCAAATTTTGGCTCTTTATCATGATCGAGAACGTATGGTCTCTTATCGATTACAGCGACGGTCAACGCTTTTTCCTGTGGAACTTCATTGAGTTGAGGCGCACTTTGTTCTGCTGTTAATACCGTTGCACAACCAGAAAGCCCTAACGATACTGCAGCGAGCAGTAAACTGACGAGTTTTTTCATAGATTTACCTATCTTATTGTTTTGAATAGGCTGTTCTAACAAAAATCGACTTAATGAGTAAATATTCATCAAATCAATATTTTACATAATTGTTATTTATATAAATTCGCTCACACATCGGGTTAAATTTATTGAGTCATCAGCCAATAACAGGGGCTTGTAACGGAACGTTATGAAATGAACAGATTATGTTCAAGCTATCAAGCAAAAGCACAAGGACATCGGCGCGTACTATGTTCTAGCACCAAAAATTGTGATGCCTCATGCTCGTCCTGAAGATGGTGTGAACGAAGCATCACTGCAAGTGACAGTATTCAAGAAGGGTGTTGATTTAGAGTCGGAAGACAACGGTGACGTTTATCTTTCAATTACTCTGGCGGCAATGGACTCAGACAGCCACATCCACACGATTATGGCGCTATCAGAGTTGTTCCAAAATGATGATGACATTGATGCCATTATCGCAGCGGAAACTGAGCAAGCGATCATCGAGATCTTAAAGCGCTACTAATCTCGCTCTAACGATCCTGATATTGATCTGATAAGCCCCCCATTAAAAAAGCGATAGCCTCGGCTATCGCTTTTCTGTTTTTGGTATTAAGTCATTTTTCATCGAGCGTGATTTAGGAAGTCACGCATCTAAAAGACTCACTGGCGCTAAAACGCGTACATTCTTTTATCTGTCGATAATTCAAAACAGTATTGCGCATGTTTTTTAAGACAATCAAACACTTCTCTATCCAGCTTAAAGTTATCAACGTGGTCCGTCAAAATAGCCATCGTCTGTTCTAGCGTCATGCCTGCGCGATAAGGGCGAGATTGAGTTAATGCCTGGAACACATCCACCACAGCAACAATTCTACTCGGTTGATCCAACTCTTCAGCCGTTTTGCCCATAGGGTAGCCCGAACCATCTAACCTTTCATGGTGATTAGATGCCCACTGACAAACCTGAGGTGAACTGAACAACTCCTGCAATGCAAATCGAGTATCCGTAGCATGGCGCTTAATACAGCAATACTCTTCTTCAGTAAGTAAATCCGGCTTATGCAGAATATCGTTAGGGGTTTGCAGTTTACCGATATCATGAACCAAACCTGCTAAATAGAGTTTGCGCTGAGTGGTGTAGGAATAACCCAGTTGTTTGGCGAGGTATTCTGAAAGCTGCCCAACTTTCAAAGAGTGCTTAAAGGTAAACGAGCTCTTGGTATCCACAACATTGGCAATAAATTCGGCAAAGGCCACCGTCTCGTCCAGCGACATTTGTTGAGAGAAGAATGGCACAGGTTCAAAGTTATCCCTCATGTTTTCAATGTAAGGGATCTCCATCGAGAACCAAAAATCATCCAAATCAACCAACTCACACATGTGTTGCACAAGGTTGGTTTCGAACATCTCATCCGCTTGTTCTGTTAAACATTCAATGATGCTCGCTTTGCCATCGGGTGTGAGATTTCCATAACGATCTGAAGAGGTAATGCCATACAAGTAGTCAACCCTATCGGCAAGCATCACGATAGCAGCTAGCTCTTTTTCTAACTCACTGATATGAATAGTCTTTAAGTCAGTCCAAGGGGTATGATGATAAAGCACCGGCTTAGCGAATATAGAAAGAACCGGGCACTCTTTTAGAATTTGGTACCCCTTTTGACAATGGTGGTAACTCGAGTCAGGAATGAACCCTGAAACCAAACTACGCTGCTCGTCAATTTGCGATACTCCGCAGTCGTGAATTAACCCCAATGAGAACGCAAGTTGTGCTTGCTCTTCTTCCCACCCCACACTCAGAGCACACCGATACGCGATGTAACCCACCCTCTGTCCATGATTTTTGCTTTCGAAACCGACGTTATCAAGCGCCTTAGCAATACCGAATAGAGCCTTCCTTAGGTCTACGGTCACGTCCTGGCAATGTTGATTCATTATTTAAGCCTAGCATTTTTATAGTTTTTATATATTTAGGCCGCCAATACTAATGCATAGCTAATGATTATATACACAACTATTGTAAGGTTTAATGAGTTTCGTGATAGATCTAACGTATCACGAAAACTCCGTGCTACAAGTGGTTGCATATTAAAAATCATGCGACATTATATCCTGCCGACTAAGATCCAGTAAATCAGCAGCCCTAAGAAAAGGAAAGACATGTTTAAAACAGTTATTGATGACGAACTATCCATCGCATTGGTTGAAGAGAGCTTCGCTTCTCACTACGCGGAAATCTCACAAAGCCAGAATGAGTACCTGAGCCAATGGCTCGTGTGGCCGCCACATTGTAAAACCGAGCAAGACTTTAGGATCTTCATCCAACGCTCGCTGCACGATTATGCAGAGGGCCAAAGCATGACCTGTGCGATTGTATATAAAGATAATATCGTCGGTAACTGTAGCTTCAACACCATTGACCACAATAAGCAGAAAGTCACGATAGGCTATTGGCTGTCTGAAACGTATCAAGGAAAGGGGATTGTTACCCGCGTGGTCGCAAAGCTGATTGATATTGCTTTCAATGAGTTAGATATGGAAAAGGTCGAGATATCAGCCGCAACGGGCAACCAAAGCAGTCGCAAGGTTTGTGAACGCTTACATTTCACCTTAGAAGGCATCATCACGCGCAATGAGAACTTAAATGGTCGCATCGTTGACCATGCTATTTACGGCCTTCACCGTTGTTAGCATTACGTCCCAAGCGCTCACCTCTTGGTAAATGAGCATACTAAAAAGCCACGGTATTCGACCGTGGCTTTGTTGTCTCCGAAACTAGACCTAGAACCGAGACCTAGAGCTTAGGGAACTCTCAAAGCGCCCAGTTATAAGGTCTTAGGAATCACAATACTGAACTTTGCTCCACCATGGCTACTGTCATCAATTTTGATGTCCCAAGAGAGCTTTTTAGCGGCCGATAGAGCAATCGCAAGACCCAACCCCAATCCTCCCGTTGCCGATGTACGACTTGAATCTAAACGAGAAAAAGGAAGAAACACTTCATCGCGTCGCTCTGCTGGGATTCCAGAACCATTATCTTCAATCACCACCAGCCAGTTTTCTGAGTTCTCATCCAGTGTCATCCACACTTTGTCTTGTGTGTAGTTGCCTGCGTTCTTAAGAATGTTATCAAACACCAAGCGCGCCATCGAGCAGTCACATTTTATCGTGCTTTCTTGCTGAACTTTAGAATCGAAGGTCACGTTATCCAACTGAGAATAGCGAATCCTATCTAGACAATACTCAAGCAGGCTAGCTCTCACTTTTACCAGTTCAAAGAAGGAGTTATCCATAACGTTCAGTTTCGACAGCATGATAATTTCGGATGTAAGGTCGTTGATATCCTCAATGTAAGTATCAATGTCATCGAAAAGAACTTGATGATTATCTGGTGCTCCCCTTCTTAGGATATCGGTTGCCAATTGAATACGACTCAACGGCGTACGCACTTCATGTGGGATAGCTTGAGCGAAGATATGACTTTGTTTTACTTTGCTTTCAATCTCTTCAGCCATGAAGTTAAAGCTGCTCGCCAAATCAGACACAGGGTGAATTTCGTCCAATTCAGAGCGAGTACTGAGCTTTCCTTTACCAAACTGTTTCTGCTTCTCGACTAACTGCTCTATTCTTTCTTGAAAACGCCTCACAGGTAAGTAAACACTTGCTCCAATCGCCACAATCACAGCCAGTAACAGCCCTAACAAAAAGTGACGTTCTGAATCCTCATACCATTCAATGTCTGGCGAGAAGAAATCTCCTACCTCACTGAATGCAAAGCTAAATCGAGAATTAGGCAACTGAAAAACGGCTGAATAGAGATTGTTGTCACTCAGATAAATCGGCACGCCATTCAATGTGGTGTATAACTCACATCGTTGGCAAGGCGCTTCGCCCGACCAATTTTCCAACAGGCGTAAATTGAAGATATAAAATTGTTGGTAGCCTATTCTATCGAGTTCTTTATAGAGTGAGTTTTCTTGATTGTGTTGGCGAGTGTACTGCTCAGCAAAGTAGATACCGTCGTTGAGGAAGGTTTCAATCTCGGTTCTTCGCATGTGCCCTTCACCAAGGTTCCAAAACAAAAATATCGTTGCCGACATTCCCGTCACAATCCCAAGGTACAAACGAGCAAACATTGAAACCGAGCGAAGTTTCGCAGTAATGAACTTACGCAACCAGCATGTACCCCTTGTTGCGAACCGTGCGGATCAGCTGTTTGTCTTTCGCATGAATGCGCAGCTTGCGGCGTAAACCAGAAACGCGCATGTCAATCGAACGATCGTTAAACGCGTAATCGATCCCTCGAAATAGCTGACAGCACTGATCTCGCGTCACTACCTGACAGATATTATTCACAAGGAGGTTTAAGATTTCAAACTCAGCAGAGGTAAGCTTGAGGTTTTGTCCATACAAGGTGGCACTTTGAGCCGCACTGTTGATGACAATATCGCACTGCTTCTCAGCCGCAGTTTCTGGCGCTTTTGCAGCAGGCGCAGCTCTACGCAATAACGCTTCAATTCGGGCTAATAAAGCATGGCCACGAATCGGCTTGGCAACATAATCATCCGCACCAAACTTGAATAAGCTGACCTCACTCATTTCATCGGCAGAAGCTGTTAGCACTAAGATCATGCCATTGTAAAACTCACGAGCCTGACGGCAGATCTGTGCGCCGCTCATGCCTGGGAGCATCAAGTCCAACAGCACTAAATCAGGTTCAATACTTCGGATCGCTTCAAGTGCCAAATTCCCTTCATGAACAACGCTAACACTGTAGCCTTCAGCTTCGAGGTAAAGCGTAGTTAAACGAGCAATCTCTTGGTCATCTTCAACAATGAGCACTTTGGTTTTTGACATTCCTATCACCAGTATTTATTAAAAGCGAGGGCAGTATATATACTGGTCATATATCATCAATATTGTTATTAGAGCCTTAACTTTACCGTACGCAAAACATAGTAATCACTTTTGTACATGCACGTTTACAAAATACGGAATTTAGCAACCACTGAGCCTTTCTTTACAAAGGCTGTAGCATAAAGGCTATAGCAGATGAGGGAAGAGTTGACGTGTTTTATGCGCTTATCGCTCACTTACATTTGCTTTATTTTCTTACGCGCACTTACATTTAAGGCGTTTACAAATTCCGATCAAATCAACTATCCGCACACTCAGCTCATATCAGTGAATAACACTATAAAATAACAACGAATCAGTCTAATAAACCTATAGCTCGAGTCTTAAATTAAAAGAAATCGATTACTTATTTAATAAGCCAGTGTTTTCCATTATTGAGCACGCGACAGATCCTGTTAAGCGATAAGTTCCTAACGTAATATTCACTCAACTAATGAATTAACTCATTATTAGACAATTACCACTTGGACACTGGGCCCTCTTTAAGATGAATAAATCGCTTTCACTGTTACTTACAACCACTGCTTTAGTTTCAACACCGCTTATTGCTGACACCAATAAACATGACACAGTGAACAAGATTCAAGAACAAGTCAGTGCTTGGATAGACATTCAGGTGACACCACAAAACAGCATTATTCAGAAGATGGTTTTTAACTGTGAATTCTACAGCGCAACGCCTTCAATCAAGTCGCCAGAAGGCAACGAGAGCAGCAGTGGTTCATACCTATTTTACTCGCACAACGGTGTATTGGGTACGGTGACAGAACCTTACACAACCCAACCATTGCCAGAGTTAACCATGTGCCTTAAGGAAAACTTCGTGGTCACTAACCAAGATGAAGCTCAGCTGTTGTTCGAAGCCATCGAAACCGTCTATCCAAATTATTCGATATTCGATAAGGACTTCCCTAAAGAGATCACAAAGCAACCAAATGGATGGCAGTTGATTGATGGTGAGATATTTGATGACAAAAAAGGCTATGTCATAGAGACCACGCCGCTAGGTAAAGTGACGAAAATCATCCGCTCACTGAACCTGTAAAAGTTGAAATTAAAAATAAAGACAAACAGCCTACTGACGGCATGAGTTCAGTGGGCTTCGTTCAACCCAAATATCCGTGTGCCGAGTTCAATATGATGACAAGTTATCAGCCTTTCGAGTATCTCCAGTGTCCTATTTGGATATATGACATTGATAATAAGAGAATAACTTGGGCAAACAGCAGTGCCCTACCTCTCTGGGAGTCTGAATCTCTGTTTGAGCTGACGTCACGTGATTTCAGCGTCGAGATGTCTAAGGCAATAGAAGCAACGCTCGAAGAATACCAAAGGCAATTTCTACGCAACGAAAGCATCAAGACATGGTGGAACTTCACTCCCAACTACATTTCGAAGCGTGCATTGTGTCTGTTTTCTGGGATCCCACTACCAGACGGCCGAACCGGCATGTTGGTACAAGTCGTCGCGGAAGAAGGTAGTCTAAAGCACGATCTCGCTTGCTCGGATGGTTCAAACCTCTCTCTTCTATTTGATAGATCGGGAGCGGTAGTGAGTGCTAACTCTGCATTTTCCCAGAACTATGGCATGCCGTTTTCCATCCTCTCCGACTTTGTTTCAAGTGAAGAAATTGCAGCCCACTGGTTGTTCTCGGCACGTAAAGGGCGAGAAATTTTAGAAGAAGTCAGCTGCCATATTGGTGATAAGGCCCACCACTTTGATGTGCAAGGAAAATGGCTATTTGATAAGAGTGAACTGCTGTTAAATCTGACTTGTACCACCAAACAGAAAGAGAAGCTGATCAAGGCCAGATACAATGCAGAGCACGACTGTTTAACCGAACTATACAATCGCCGTGGAATCACTAACCTCTTAGAAACCAGTATTGCCTATCGCTCTCCCTTTGAGCTAATCTTCGTTGATCTTGATGGCTTCAAACTGGTCAATGACACCTACGGACACAGTGTGGGTGACCAACTACTCAAACAAGTAGGTGAACGTCTCAAGCAGCTCGTTGACGAAACCTGCATGATTGGTCGATTCGGTGGTGACGAATTCATAGTGATCGCCCACACCTGCCGAAATCAAAACATCCCGCTGCTTTGCACCCGAATTATTGATGCCTTGAACCGAAGCTTCCACATAACCGGCATTGGCACTCTCTCTATCGGTTGTAGCATTGGTACTGCACATTTCCCTGATAACGCCATGGATCAGGAGTCATTGCTTAAACAAGCGGGGATGGCGATGCACATTGCTAAAGCCAATGGTCGAAACCGATTCCAAACCTTCACTCCAGACTTGGCACAAACGCTTCACCGAAAAGTAGAAATTCGCCATCGATTGACTCAAGCCCTAGAAAACGAAGACCTCAATCTGCATTATCAACCGATCATGAATACCAACAGTAACAAGGTTAAGGGCTTTGAAGCGCTACTTCGATGGTCAGACAAAGAGCTAGGTAACATTGGCCCTGATGAATTCATCACCTTGGCGGAAGATACTGGGCAGATAGTGCCACTCGGAAAGTGGGTTCTCAATTCAGCACTTAAACAGCTATCAATATGGCATCGGGAGTTTGATGGCGAGCTAATGATGAGCATCAACATCTCGAGTATTCAGATGCACGCAACCTTTGCCGAGCAGCTATTAGCAATGCTGAACTTCTACAATATCCAACCTCAAAACATCGCACTTGAGATCACTGAGTCTTCGATGATTTTCAAACACGGTGAAGTAAGACAAGCATTAAGCGACATCTCCAAATTAGGCGTTGAACTCCACCTTGATGATTTTGGCACTGGCTACTCTTCCCTCTCTATGCTGCACGACTTACCGATTAGCACCGTAAAGCTTGATAAAAGCTTTGTTCACGGCTCACACAAAGGAAGCAAAGCGATTGTCCAAGCGACCCACGCAATTTGCGACAAGTTGGGGCTCAAAGTGGTGGCTGAAGGCGTCGAGACCGAAACACAAAAAGACTTTTTAATCGACTGTGGATACCAATACCTTCAAGGGTATTTGTTTAGCAAACCAATCCCGTCAAACGAAGTCGAAAGCCAATTTTTATTCGTTCGATAAGTCGGTTAATAAAGTTACCTTTATCAACAAGTTAGAACTTTGAATGATTAATAAACAAGGTAACAGCACCAATGTGAACGCTTACGTATGCTTACATAGCGCTCAACAGTAAGGAATGAAGATTAAACTGTTGTTTATATAGAGAATTCCTTATAAATCAACCCAATAAAACACCAAACCATTATACCTACTAACTGTAATGACTTTGGTATTTAGATTACTCTCATTCCGTCCCTTTAGCAGAGCAAATCATCGGTAAACATGAACAGACAAAACGGCTTCACTCTCTTAGAACTGATCATCTCTGTATTAATCTTAGCGATCGTTTCGGCTACAGCTATGGTCAAGTTCTTAGACGTTCAAGGTAATGCTCGCGCGAGCAAAATACACGATGTGGCTGGCAACCTTCGCACGGGTATCGACATGATTTATGCGAAGTCTGCGATTGCTGGTGTGGAGGGAGAATGTGACTACATTGAAAAAACCGAGATTGAGACCTACTACGTCTGCCACGGCTATCCAATCGCCTATGTTGACTCACTAAGAAGACTGCTCAATATCGACGCAACAGAGCTTCATGTAATCAACAAAGAAGTAGACTCTGGCAGCAATGCAGAAAGAGTTGCCGCTATCTCTTTTGATACGGAGAGTTACACCTATTCACCTGTCGGCGATTTTTGCCAGGTACTCTATCAACCGGAAAAAGAACCGCAAATCGTCGTTCTTGACGGTGCATGTTAAATACTCAACGATTGCACGCTTTCTATAGTTAACACAAATCCACCACAGCAGATCTTTGAATATCATGTGGTTACGCTAACATTTGCTCAAAAATAATACTAATTGATCTAACTTGTTGCTGCTTACACTTTTAGGCAGTGCTCATGTTATAACACCAACCTCATTCATATCTTATTTTCATCACTAGCCGATGAATATTTACATGCACACACATTTGATACATATGTCAATAATAATCCCATTAAAATCCTTTAATCAACACCTTATGATAAACGTCACCCTTTCCCTATTTTAAATATCCCATCTTAAATTTTCACTATTTAAAATTCGTAATAGAATAAATTAAAATCAATTATTAAACAAATATAATTAATTCTATCATTGAATACTTTAATTAAATCACCAAAACAATAAGCCGTTTAAATTATATTAATATCACATAAACTGACATAATTTAATTTTATCCTGAAAAATTCTGATAAATCTGACACATCGATAAGCTGAATGAATACCACCAGAAGCTACATTGGAAACCTCTAAATCCAGTCGCTAAACCTGCCGCATAGAAGCTGTGAAATGGATAAATACCAAAACAAATGGATAAATCCCCTTTACCCCTTGTAAATCATTGGCTTTCATTTATAAATTCAACTTTTGGGTGAACATCTCCATAACCTTTCATTCAAGCCCAAATTCTGCGATTAGTATCAACATCTTAAGAGAAAATGGTGACATTTTGGTTATATTATTTAGATCGAACTCTTGTGTTGAATGACAATCCCACCATCACATATCCATCACGCCAATATAATAACTATCGCTTAGGAGTTGAGCTATGCACTGTTCTTTCAATATAAATAACAATAATGAGAGCTTGCAACTGATATATAATAAAGAAAAAATATATATAAAAAGAGACAGTAATAAGATATCAGAGGAAACTCTTAATAGTAAAGAGAGTTTTGTTTTCAAATATCTTATTGAACACTCATCAATATCAAACCCTCAATCTGCACGAGATGTTGAAGAATCTTTTAAATTACACTTTGACGAAGAGTTTAGCTTATACGCGTTAAAAAACATTATTGCTTCTATAAGAAAGAAATATCGAAGCTTATGCAAAAAAGCGAAGGTTGATAATAATAGTGAACTTATCTCTAACCTTTATAAGGTAGGTTACTTTATCGACCTCGATAAAAGCTCAACCAACCGTATCGCACCAAAGTACGACATCAACCAATTCAAGCCCAGCCAGGTCGAGATGTTGAAACTGATGTTCAACACCTATCATCGAGAGCTGATCAAGGCTCTGATAACCGTGTTCACCATCTCTTCTTTTTTCCTGTTCGTTGTCTACTTTTTCCAAATCCTTTATACAACGAAGATTGCGAATGAATACAGTGAAAACACCAAACATATTGCAGCAGAGGTCATGGACTACGGTTGTGATAGCCAAGGTGCAGTGCACTCGCTAAGGCACTCGCTCAACCTTGATTCTGTCGTCATGGCAACACCTCATGGCTCATGCTATATCTCTAAAACACGTTCAAAAATGATAGAGCTCGATCAAGCAGACGACTTCTACGATAGTGCTGACTTTGCCTATTCACGCTTCATAGATACCGAACACGACATAGAGATGGTTGCTCGAATATCTAAACGCTCTATCGAAGCTCGATACAAGAACTCACTATTGCCTCTATTAGTCGATTCTATCTCCATCCAGAAGAATGGTTACTACATCTTAAATCTTGGCGAAGAGAGTAAAGTTATTTATCAAACATCCCTGCCAACTGGCGCAACCATCACCTTCTTCAGTGACGATATTGTTGCGTTGTGGATTGCGCTTTCTCTGATAACCGCCACGCTGCTTTATCGCTCTTATATTCTGGGCTTTGTGATCTATCTGTGTCGTTGGCAACACATCTCCTTTGAAGAAGAGCCCATCATCAACACTGAAGACAACAGCGTTTTATATTACGAATTGCTATCTCGTGTACGTAACGTCGGCGTTTTAAGCTTCATCAACACGATGAGACGCACCAACCTACTGACATTTCATACGATTTTACTTATCGAAACGGTCAGAAACGCCAAGTTGAACAACAGCCATGAGGTTTACGGTGTCAACGTCTGCCCAAGTGCTTTAGTCGGGAATAACTTTTCAAAGCTCAAAGTGCATTTGGATGCGATGGAAGCGAATGAATTTGTGGTTGAGATAACTGAATACTCAAACATTGGATATGGATGTGAAGTGATAGACAACATCAAGGCGATCAAAAAGCTAGGGATCACCATCGCATTGGATGACTTTGGTACGGGCAATAACAACATCGAAATCATCAATGTCATCTCTCCTACCTATCTAAAACTGGATCGCTGTTTTGTTAAGGATATCGAGTCAGGAGAGCACCATCAAGGCGTGTTGCTTAATATATCGGAGATTGGACGCCTATCAAATATCACAATGATTTATGAAGGTGTCGAGACGCGCAGGCAGCAATATATCCTGTGTCAGTTGGGCTACAACCTGCATCAAGGTTACCTATATAGCCGGCCTAATGAGTCAAAGGAACAATAGCCCCACCCTAATAAGAATCTTGATGAGCAACTATTCCCTATTCAAATAATAATCGCTCATACAGCTGCTTGAGAGCCCACAAGGATGTAGGCTTCAAGTACCCTCTCCGCCAAACATGCTTTATCCAACCATAAAAGTTAACATTCAGCTAATTTATAGAAAAAGCTTGTCTATCTTGGGAATTAGGTTAGTGTTATACACATGTATATCACCATGCAGTTTTAATTATGACCGAATGGAAAGACGACCAACCGATCTTTAGGCAGCTTGCTACGAAGATCAGTGACCAAATTCTTCAAGGTGTTTGGTTAGAGCAACAAGCATTGCCTTCGGTGCGTGCCGTTGCTGCTGATCTCAAGATCAACCACCTTACTGTCATGAAAAGCTACCAGTTACTGGTGGATGAAGGCTTGGTAGAGAAAAAACGCGGCCAAGGCATGTATGTGGCCGAAGGGGCACTTCAAAAATTGAAAGAGTCTGCACACCAATCATTCATCAATACACAGATCCCAGCCATCGCTGAGACGCTAAGCATCATTGATATGAGTGTCGAAGAACTTGTGAAACAGCTAGCACAACATATAAAGGACAAGTCATGAGTACTTTACTTTCCGTGAAAAACGTAACCAAAACCTATTCAAATCAAGTGGGTGTCGAGAACATCAGCTTTGAGTTAAAGCCGGGGCAAGTGCTTGGCCTTCTAGGCCACAATGGCGCGGGTAAATCAACTCTCATCAAGTCTCTGCTTGGCGGACACAGCTATCAAGGTGAGATTGAGGTTAACGGTTACCACCCTATCCACCAGCATGCAGAACTCATGCTGCACTTGTCGTACATCTCAGACGTTAACGTATTACCCGAGTGGATGACCGTTAAACAACTGCTTCGTTACACCCAAGGTGTCCACCCAAGCTTCAACAAGCAAAAAGCAGAACAGACATTAAGCAGCACCAACATCAAGCTATCTTCCACTATCAAACAGCTTTCTAAAGGAATGAAGGTACAACTTCACCTTGCGATCATCATCGCAACCGATACTCAAGTATTGATCTTAGATGAGCCAACGTTGGGTCTCGATTTGCTGTACCGCGATACTTTTTATCGCCACCTACTAGAGTGGTTCCACGACGGCGAACGCGCCATGATCATTGCAAGCCATGAGGTTTCAGAGATTGAACACTTATTAACGGATGTGCTGATTTTAAAGCAAGGCCATTGTGTGCTGCAAAAGAGCATGGAAGACATCGAGAACGACTATTTCATTATCGAACTTGCAAACAACCATTCAAGCGAGATCCAGAAGCTCAATCCGCTAACCTCACAGCCAGGGCTAGGAACTACTAAGTGGTTATTGGAAGGTCAATACAAAGCGCAGGTTGAGCCGATGGGCACTATCTACAATGTTGGCCTCGCAGATCTATTCCTTGCAACACAAACGGAGAAGGCATAATGCATCCAAGTTTTTATATGCTAGAAAAAGAACTCATCGAGCACAAAATTAATACTCGATTACCTCTATTTGTCGCGTTATGTGGTTTCTTGCTGTTCGTTAGTCTGTTTTTTAATGGCGCTGCGCAGCATGAGTTTTTCTTCGAAATGCAAGTGAACGGTGACGTGAGCGACATCCATAGAGAGTTCGCGCAAGATCTCAACTCGGTGATCTACTTTGGCGCGGGTCTGATTTCACTGATCCTGTCGACACTTTACATCCCTAAAACGCTGCGTAAAGAGCGCCAAGAAGGCAGTTCGATGTTTTGGAGAAGTATGCCAGTATCTAATGCAATGACTCACGGCGTGAAGTTAGGTTTCGGTTTAGTGGTTATTCCGGCTATCTGTGCGTTGCTCGTGCTGTTCGCCGATTTCCTATTCTGGATATTGAACATCTCAAGCGAACAACAATTGGCGCTACTGGTTGAACAGCAATCTCTATTTTATGTGCTGAGTAACTGGGTGGTGTTCTTTGGGCGAATGCTGTTAGTTGCACTGGTTTTATTACCACTGGCAACCGTTACCCTAGCGATTTCGCAGTTGGTAAACTCTCCATTACTTGTCATTTTCATCTCAAGCTATGCGATTAAGTTCCTCTCTGTCGCCGTGTTTGGGTTCTATGGCATCAATGACTTCCTATCTCTCATCGCATCACTGCCAATGAATGTGCTCATAGCAAGTAACCCATTAAGCGCGATTGCAGAAGCGCCTATTTTATCTTTAAGTATTTACGCACTGATTGGTGTTGGCGGTTATCTGCTGAGCCTAAAGCTAAATAGAACGGATGATGTGAGCTTGAAGACGCTGTTCCAACGCTAGAGTCAGACCCTAAGCACGAGCCTTTATCGGGCAGTCACATCAGATATCAAAATCTAAATCAAAGCTTCTGAGAAATCGGGAGCTTTTTTTGATCACGACTTTGCTAATACAGGGATGGGTAACAAGGACAAAGGGATTTAATTGGGAGTAACCGAGTGAAGAAACAAGAGAGTCTAAGAGGAGGTATTAATGAGCTGACATTAAATTGCATTGTTGTTAATGCCTGCCAGCTCTTTAGGGATGATTTCTTTAGTCGCCGACCAGATGAAGGTCCTTAAGAGTGCTAATGAAATCGGTTTGTTGCGTTTTACACTTGATTAAGCTTTTCAGCTTTTAAAGCTTTACGATTTAAAGCTTATTTCTTTGATGCTTCTTTTGACGTGTCTTTCCAGTATTGGATACGAACGCGATGAAGCTGTGCTCTTCTCATTTTTTTCATAAGGGATATTTCCTTTTCTTTAACTGCTCTTCATGAGCTATTTTTATTGCCAACCATTCGAATCTAACGGTGTTTGATGCCCAGATCAATGATACAAATCACAAAATATATAGAGTTTTGAGTACCATTTACATCAAAGTATGACCTAGATATCAACTATGGCTCAATTCAATCCTATGAGCCGCTGTGCAAAATTAAGGTTAGTTCTCTCAGGTGACAAATTCATTTCAGTATCAATACAGTTCAATGATACTAATTTAATAGACCGGACCAACGCGAATTTAGTTCCAGTGTCTTATCTTTTATTAATCATACCGCCCTGAAAGTTACAGCGTAACCAAGCCTACATTCAATGTGAACAAATAATCGCCACATTAGCCTATACGTCACAACATCAAAATGGGATTATGTTTGTAACGGATAGAGCTTTTGATAGAAAAAAACCGTAGTGAATAAAATTAAATGGACGTAATTATGAGTAAAGTAATTCTGCAAGGGCATATTCTAGTGCCAGACAACGACCTAGAAGCCGTCACACAAGCCTTGGTTGCGCACAAAGAACTGACACTGGAAGAAGCTGGTTGTATCGTGTTTCGAGTCAGTCAAAGCACCCTTCAACCTAATCGCTTTGAAGTGTATGAAGAATTCACTAGCCAAGAAGCATTCGAAGCGCATCAACAGCGAGTAAAAGCCTCGGAATGGGGTGAAATCTCCCAGAACGTGACGCGTCATTACCAAGTCACCGATGTTCCGACATCATAATGATACATCCGCTAGCCAACCACATCGTCACATTGTTCAAACAAGATCCCTTGCGAATGCAGGTTTTAGACTGTGTATCTCAGTTGGATTTGCCGCAGTGTTATGTCGCTGCGGGCTTTGTGAGAAACCTCGTTTGGGATCACCTACATGGTTATACCTCCCCGACCCCACTCAATGATATTGATGTGATCTACTTTGATCCCATTGATACCTCCTACGAGTCGGATCTTAGATACGAGGCTCTGCTTAAACAACGGTTACCCGAACTGAATTGGCAAGTTCGCAATCAAGCCTGCATGCACATCAGAAATGGGGATGAACCTTACCAAGGCTCATTGGATGCGATGAGTTACTGGCCAGAGAAAGAAACCGCAGTCGCCATAAAACAGAGCCTCACTGGGGATATCGAGTGTAATTCGGCGTTTGGCTTAGAGAGCTTGTTTGATTTAAAAGTCACACCCAACCCAAAGCGTAACCGAGATATCTTTGATCAAAGAGTGCAATCCAAAGGTTGGCTAACCCAGTGGCCTAAGTTAACGATTAGTCACCGTTAACTAGCTTTCAAATTCAAGCGCTAAAACCATTGACTAAAAGTCCAATCAGATCGACCATGCCCCACTTGTTAGCTGACTAACTTAGTAGCTTAGTAAGTCAGTCACTAATCAACTCATCAACCGCGCGTGGCAACTAACTGCTGCGCTATCTCGTCATATTGAGTAACGACCATGAACCAACAATACATGCTGCAAGCACTCGAAGCTTCGCGCCAAGCCTTACCTGATTGCCAACCAAACCCACCAGTAGGCTGCGTTTTGGTGAAGAACGATAAGGTGGTGTCTGTTGGGTACACTCAAAAAGTCGGCGGAAACCACGCCGAGGTTGAAGCACTGAATAGCTATGATGGAATAATGGAAGGGGTTACCGCTTACGTGACATTAGAGCCATGTTCATTTGTCGGCAGAACACCCGCTTGCGCCAATACATTGGTTAAAGCCGGTGTAAAACACGTAATAGTGGCGATGCTAGACCCAGATCCTCGTAATAATGGTCGTGGTGTTGCGATCCTTGAATCACACGGCGTGAAGGTGGATGTGGGGTTATGCCAAACACAAGTGAGCGCTTTTTTAACCCCTTACCTTGGTAAGTCCTAGATCTTAAACAGCCAGTATTAATTCAATTTTACTCGGTAAAGCGGATTGACTGGTTTGTCGACAAAATACGACCAGATATGATTGTAGACCGCATGTTGGTTAGGGAATGGCGCTAATGCTTTTGCCTCTTCTAGATTGCACCAACGGTACTCGGTATGCTCGTCATTCAGTTCAATCGCTTGGTTGGGCGGGCATAGCACTGCAAACACAGGGATTAGTTGAATCACATTCACGTGCGCCTCGTAAAACTGCTCTAGAAACTGCGCGTTATACAAAGCTTCTACTTCAATTTGGGTCTCTTCTTCAAACTCACGCACGATAGCCTGCCAGCCTGTTTCACCCGCTTCAATCGAACCTGCGACATGGCACCAAAACTCGCCCTTCACACGCTTCATTAGTAGCATTTTCATTTGTCCGTCGATCTCTGAAATAGCGACACCGGAGACAATGGAAGTATTGAGTGGAATCATAACGTTACCTTAGTTTTCATAAGAGGGCGGCAAGGCTAACACCCTTCGTTTGTTAAATTGTCTTCTATGATTAAAAACGAGAAGTTACTCATCAATTAATGGCGTTCAAGCCATAACTCATGAGTTCAGTGTTAACCGTCTCGCTTGGCTATCCAATAATAGAACCATTTCTTATTTGAGGCGCTTTTCGATAAAGAGTAGAATCGCCGCCTTGTACTGTGTTTAACGTCTCTAAACATACACAGTAGACTCACAACCATTTATCACCACGATATAAGTATTAATACGACTATGCACTCATCAAAACCAACGCACGACTCAGAAAACAGCCACACACCTGAGCATTGCTTCACTCGTTTTCAACAGCCGATCGAGTCATATTCGTTGCCTGAGCGTTTCACATTCCCGTTCTACTACGAACCACACCCACTGTGTGAAATCGCATCTCATCAGCTTCAACAGCATCTAGAAACACAAACCGACTGGCAACACGACTTCGGGCTGGATTCTGATGAAGGTCGCGGCAAAATGTTTGGTGTGTTGCTGGTTAAAAGCCCTGAAGGTGAGCTTGGTTACTTTTCTGCTTTCTCCGGAAAAATCGCAGACCAGAACCTATTGCCCCACTTTGTGCCACCAGTATTTGACATGCTAAGCAGCGACAGTTTTTTCCATCAAGATACTGCCGACATGATGGCTGTGAATGCAAAATTCAAAGCACTACAAGCTAACGCAGAATACCTTGAGTTGTGCGAGCAACTGGCGCAGAAAAAAACGCAAGCTGAGCAAGAAATTGAAGCTCAACGTCTATTGATTATTGAAGGCCGAAAAACGCGTAAAGAACAACGTGAACAAGGTAAAGAAAACCTTGATGAGCAAGCCTTCGAGCAATTGAACAATGAGTTAAACAAGGCCAGTGTTGCCGACAAGAACCAGCAGAAGTACCTAAAACTCAACTGGGAACAGACCCTGCAAGTATTGCAGGCTAAAGTTGATGTTTTCACAACTCAACTGGCTGAGCTAAAAGAGCAAAGAGCACACATTTCTCATCAGCTTCAACACAAGCTGTTTTCACAATACGCTTTCCAAAATGCGGAAGGAAACGTTGAAGACCTTAACCAGATCTTTGAAAACACGCCAAACAAGATACCACCAGCAGGCTCTGGCGAATGCGCTGCGCCTAAATTACTGCAATACGCGTACTTAAATGGTTACACACCATTGGCATTGGCTGAATTTTGGTGGGGTCGTTCACCGAAATCGGAAATCCGAAAGCACAAGAAATACTACGCCTCTTGCCAAAGTAAGTGTGTACCGATTTTAGGCCATATGATGAAAGGTCTAGAAGTCGATCCAAACCCATTGCTAGAGAACCCTGCTGAAGGCAAAGAGCTGGATATTCTGTTCCAAGATGAGCACATCGTTGTAATACACAAGCCGGCAGGTTTTCTATCCGTGCCGGGTAAAACCATCAAAGATTCCGCCTACACACGCGTTCAAGAAATGCATCCCGACGTTGAAGGACCATTTGTTATTCACCGCTTAGACATGGCAACCTCGGGTATTCTAATTTTCGCTCTCACACGACGTGCGAACAAGAGCTTGCAGAAGCAGTTCATTACTCGTGAAGTCGAGAAGCGATACGTGGCAATGATTGAAGGCGTTCTAGCAGAAGATGAAGGCTATGTTCGACTGCCATTGCGTGGTGATTTGTATGACCGCCCTCGTCAGATTGTCTGCTTCGAACACGGCAAGCCTGCAGAAACCAAATGGGAAGTGATTGAGCGAAACGAGCAAACCACTAAGGTCTACCTGCACCCTAAAACAGGGCGTACACACCAGTTGCGTGTTCACTGTTCACATGAAGAAGGCCTTAACATGCCTATCGTCGGTGATGGCCTATATGGCAATAAAGCCGACCGATTGCACTTACACGCGGAAAGACTTGCGCTGCACCACCCGGTGACCAAAGAGTGGATGGAGTTTCAGTTCGACGCCGAATTCTAAAATATCTCATGAATAACGAGTCTTAATGAAAGGAGCCACAACGCTTGTGGCTCCTACCTCTTTTGGGTATATATCCGCGCTCATTGCACTACATCAAGATTCACTTTGTTGTGAAGAGTAGCATGCCCACCTTCTTCTCTCCTTGAGGCCTTTGATATGTCATCAGCTGCTTTGAACTTACAACCTAACAAACTGACTTCCCCATTAATTGCGACTCAAGCACCAAGCTTGAAGCCACTTACACCCAAAAAGCCAGACTTGAACTCGGCAATGCTTAACTTAATTGAAGAAGTTAAAAACGAGCTCCCACTTTACGAATCGGAGACGTTTATCTGTGGCCCAAAAGGTAACTGCTCTGGTTGCTCTAAGAAACTACTAGAGATGGTCGACAGTGAGTTAATGTACTGGGAACATAGTATTTCAATTGGCCAAGGGCCAAATTTCGAAGAACTGCGCCGCTTTGGCAAGCTATGCAGCAGCGTAAGACGTGGTTTAGAAAGAAACGGCCTAGTAGAAAAACGCCTTAGAGGCAGGTAACCAGGCTAGGCCGCTAGGTTCGGTACTCAAACACGATTTAGGGCGTCCTCGATCGTGTTTGAGGTCTCGTGATACCTAGCCTTAGCGCATATTAACTCCACTTACCCAATTGGAGTTAAAACCATGAAATACACACATTTACTGTTCACATCCCTACTTTTCCTTTGCAGTTCAGCCATCGCTTCCGGCGTCGGATTCACTCAAGTCACCGTAAATGACGATCCTAATCGCCCGCTAAATACTGCCATTTGGTATCCCACAAGAGATACATCAGGCGTAGCCTTAATTGGCGATAACCCCGTCTTCATCGGCACACAAGTCATCAAATATGCAAACATTCAACCTGGCACTTTTCCAGTAATACTGCTGTCGCACGGCTACCGAGGAAACTGGCGCAATCAAAACTGGCTGGCGACCAAACTAGCGAGTCAAGGTTATATCGTAGCGGCCACTGACCATCCGGGAACCACCTCTTTCGACCACTCCCCAAAGCAAGCAGCAAAATGGTGGGAAAGACCACGAGATGTATCACGTATTCTGGACTACTTGTTATCCGAAGCCCCGTGGAAGCAGTCTGCTAGCGCCGACAATGTTAGCGCAATCGGGCATTCATTAGGTGGTTGGACGGTGATGCAACTGGCGGGAGCGAAAATGGATAGACCAACCTTTGAGGCGAATTGTCTCAACTACCCTAACCCACGAACTTGTGGGCTTGCTAAAGAGCTAGGGCTAGACAAAGTCCAAGATGAAGAGCCTGACCCAAAAGACCTTTCAGATCCTCGGATTCAACGTGTCGTTAGCCTTGACCTGGGGCTTGCTCGCAGCTTTTCAGCCAATAGCTTAAAAGGCATCAATGTACCAGCCTTGATACTGGCGGCCGGGATAGATATAGGAGATCTCCCCCAGGCATCGGAGTCTGGCTATATTGCTGAGCACATGCCACTGAACTCAAGACGCTACAAAGTCTATGAGAAAGCCACCCATTTCAGCTTCATTCAAAGCTGTAAACCCGGTGCTATAGCCATGCTGAATGAAGAAGTGCCAGGAGATGGCATTATTTGTAAAGATGGCATTGGTACATCACGCGACCAGCTACATCAATTGATCTTAAATGACATCATTAGCTTTCTGAATTGATAAACGGAAGCAAACACACTCAATCTAACACTTGTGGCGAACTTCGATACTCACTCGGAGTTTGCCCAGTTATCCTTGAAAACTCGCGATTGAAATTGGACTTGGTCTGAAAGCCGGAACTAAAGAAGATGTCAGTTATCGCTTCATCACTTTGCATCAGGAGAGTCTTAGCGTGCTCAATCCGATAGGCGTTAATCACCTTCGAAATGTTCTCTTGGTGAGTTTGATTAACCGCAGACGATATCTTGCGAGCAGGAATGCCTAGCTTTCGTGCCAAGCGATTGAGAGACAGATCAGGATCTTTAAATAATTGATGACCCCTCATTAATGCATCGAACTTAGCCATGATCTGCGCGGTTTCTTCAGCTTGGTCGTCATCTAAGCTGCTCGCTAGTGTGGTCGATGTATCGACCTCTTCTGGAGAGCGTTGTGACATAGAAGGTAAAGCCTGCACTTGCTTGGTTTTTTCTTCGGCAGGCGTGCTAATACTGACCACCATCACAGCGGACACAATGGCTGGAATAAGGACAAGGTAGCTAATCGATAAGATCAGATTGGTGTGCTGCGCATTCAACAGCAAGATATCGTAAGAGAGCACACTGTCGACCAAAGCGGAGAATAGTAGCATTACACCTGCAACCCGTTCAGCAACCAACACTTTCGAGATATCGGTTAGCCGCACTTGTTCCGGCACTCGCAGCGACGACTTCAGCAGCAAGACACCATAACCGAGATAGAGCAAGATCAGCAATACATCAAGAGTTCCCGCCCAGAGATGCACATAAAAAAGTGAGCCAACTAAAACAGCAATCGGACCTAGCCAATGCAAATGTGTACTGGATTGGCTTCGATGAGCTCCCGAGAAACAGAGCCAAGCCGCCACAGGAACACAGGCACCGAGAATGGGTTGTAAGAAGCGAAACAACTCAATATCAAACGTCCATCGCAGGCCTACTACCGTAACCATTAACGCGCACAGAATGATAAACCAAAATGGCTTTTGACTGGTTTGTGGGTAACGGCATCGAAGCAGCACACCTGTCATCAATAACAACAGCGCTGCGACAAATGGTAAAGGAATGGCAAGCATCAATAGTCCGTTTGAGTTCGAGAAAATATCACTCCGCTTCAAGCACTTCATTAGCGAAGTAACTGAGCGAACCAGTGATAGATATTGAATATCAATCTATGGTAAATCATTCCTCAGAGAGAAATCTAGAACGAAATCTTGATGGTGTTAAGCCAACGATTTTCATGAAGACTTTTCGAAAGCTGTTTACGTCCTCATAGCCAACTAGGTAGCTGATCTGCTCAACCGATTTATGGGAGCTTTCCAATAACTCACATGCACTTTGAACGCGCACATGTTGGATATAATTGATCGGCGTATAGCTGGTCGCTTTGGTAAATTGACGAATAAAGGTTCTTCGCGTCATAAACGCTTCTTCAGCCAATTGATCAAGAGACAACGAAAGGTGATGGTTCCTTTGAATAAAACGCTGCACCGATACAATCTTGTCATTGCCGTGAGCATAGTTTGGCACAAAGCTCTGATAGTAGCGTTGTTCTCTCAACCCCGTATCAAGCACGAGGTATTTACCTAGATTACGAGTATTGGTCGGCGTTGTGTATTTGGTTAGGATAAACAGAGCCAAATCCATCCACGACATCAAACCACCAGCGGTCATCACATCCGCATCATCAATCAAGATTTTGTCGATATCGACTGCGATCTGTGGGTAAAGCTCCGTAAACTTCTGCTGTGCTTGCCAGTGCGTGGTCACGGTTCGCCCTTCTAACAAACCTGTTTTTGCCAAAATGAACACGCCTGCGCAAGCTGAGCAAAGTATCGCTCCCCTTTGGTGAGACTCAATCAGGTATTCAAGCAAGGTGTCATTCGGCTCTAGATAGTAACAACCATCTAAATTCGGTGGGAGTATGATGACATCGGCGTTTGATACGCTAACACTGTCATACGCTTGGATCTGAACGTTGAATTGAATCTTCTCAGCCGAAGGTTCAAGAGAATTTGCCATCTGCAGAAACTCTTTCACGCCAAACACAGCGCTCTGCAGAGAGCCTGGGTAATCGATAATTTCAACCTTTACTGATTTTGTCACTATTGCCATATAGTCTGTCATTTTTGACGTTCATAAAAAACACAGAGTAGTCATAATAGCCCCACACCACAAGAAATTAACAACAAAGGTATCGATTATGAGCAATACTGCACTACTACTTATTGATTTCCAAAACGACTACTTCCCTTCATACGAAGGTGCGAAATGGGCACTCTCTGAAACAGAAAAATCGGCAGAAAAAGGCGCGCAATTACTCAAGACATTCCGCAATAAAAAACTGCCAATCGTTCATGTGCGCCATGAGTTTCCAACCAACGAAGCACCCTTCTTCTTACCAAATTCTGATGGTGCTCAAATCCATAACAGCGTGGCTCCTCTAGAAGGTGAACCTGTTATCGTAAAGCATCAAATAAATAGCTTTAGAGATACTAAACTGAACAAGGTACTAAAAGATCAAGGCATTAAGAAACTGATCATCGTTGGCGCAATGAGCCACATGTGTATTGATGCTGTGACTCGTGCAGCAACCGATTTTGGCTATGAATGCCACGTAGCACATGATGCTTGTACTACGTTAGATATGGAATTCAACGGTGTTGAGGTTCCAGCTGCGCATGTCCATGCAGCTTTCATGGCTGCGCTTGGCTTTGGTTACTGCAATGTCGCAACGGCCAGTGAGCTTGAAAGTCTTCTTTAACAAGGAAGCCTAGATTTTTTAGTCTGTTCATTACAAACACAAAAAAAGGCTCCTATTAAGGAGCCTTCTTATTAGAGCCTGTGATAGCTCAGTTTGGTCAATTATTACTAAGCTTGAGCCACTTGGCGCGCCGGGTGTTTAATAAACACAGCCACTACAGCCACGATAGCCAGTGCAAAACAGTAGTACGAGTTAGAAACAATCTCTAGCGGAGATAGGTTGAACACAGAACCTAATAGCAATACCTGAGCACCATAAGGCAACACACCTTGAATCACACAAGAGAAGATATCCAACAAACTTGCCGAACGACGCGGAGACACGTTGTTCTCTTCCGCCAGTTGGCGAGCCACACTACCAGATACAATGATCGCTACGGTGTTATTTGCAGTACACATGTTAACCATTGATACCAAGCCAGCAATACCTAGCTCACTCGCACGGCCATTTGCTTGCTTAGAGTGTGAAGAACCAAACGCACGAATCAAACCGCTCACTAGGTTAGTCAGAAACGCTAATCCACCTTGGCGACGCATCAGCTCACTCAAACCACCAATCAACATCGACAGTAAGAAGATCTCTTGCATGTTGCCAAAGCCTGCGTAGATGTCTTGAGCGTAATCCGTCAAGCCGTAGTTCTCAACAGAGCCTAAACTCACACCACCCGCCAGCAAGATACCGATCGTCAACACAACGAATACGTTCATGCCTGATACCGCAAGAATTAGGATAGTGATGTACGGCAGGACTTTCAGCCATTCAATTGGGCCTGTTTCAGGAACTTGAGTTGCCGTGCTGTTGAAAGCAAAGATAACAATCGCGATAAGTGCAGCAGGAAGTGCAATGCGGATGTTCTCTTTAAACTTGTCTCTCATCTCACAGCCTTGCGAGCGTGTCGCGGCAATCGTGGTATCAGAGATGATTGAAAGGTTGTCACCAAACATAGCGCCACTTAGCACCACACCAGCGGTTAGAGGAATGCTCATGCCAGCTGAGTCAGCAATGCCTAGTGCCACAGGGGCAACCGCAGCGATAGTACCCATAGATGTGCCCATTGCGGTCGCAATGAAAGCAGAAATAAGAAAGATACCCGGTAGGATCATGCTCGTCGGGATCGCCGACAAACCAAGGTTGACCGTTGCATCAACACCACCAGAAGCTTTAGCCACGGCCGCAAAAGCACCCGCCAGTAGGTAGATCATACACATTGCGATAATGTCTTTGTGACCTACTCCACTTAAGAACTGTTCGATAGCACGGTTCAATTTATCTTTGCTTAGCAACAACGCCAGCATCACTGCAGGCAAAGCCGCAATCGGAGCTGGAAGCTGATAGAAAGCAAAATCGACGCCTTGCAGTGACAAGTACGTACCTACGCCAATAAACAGCGCAAGGAACACGATCAGAGGGATAAGCGCAACTGCCGAAGGGGCAATTACCGCATTAGAATTTTTCGAATTGGACATGGAACGACAACGCTATAGAACAGGAAGGAGAGCAGACTAATGTCACACTTAGAACTTGTCAACGTCTAGACGTCTAAACGCCCAATTTAATGCAAAGTAATAAGAACCTTATTGAGCATCACATAATAGAAAAGGCTATTTACTCACCAGTAAATAGCCCTTCGAGAATAAATTGCCAATACGCAAAGCAGAGTTCTAGAGAGCTGCTTTCTTAATGAATAGAGCTTATAAATAGCTTAGCGCTTTTGTGTGAAAGTCACGTGGTACTCTCCGATACCATCATAAGCAACGGTTGTTAGCTCGTCGAAGTCAAGCTCAACCACACCACAGTAAGACCCTGTAATAATCGCCTCGCCCGCTTCAAAACTGATTCCACGCTTGGTCATCGTATCGATCAACCAGTAGACAGGGTTTTGAGCTAATGCGTTAGGGTGAGTGCCAGAAAATGCCTGAACTTTTCCAGCTTGGGTTATAGCCACTTCGACCTTAGCAGCAGTAAACGCTTTATCTTTCTCTATTTCAGGACCAAGAAACAGGCCTTGGTTTGCCAAGCAATCGGCTAAAACTTCGTAAAACTCCGCACCAATTCCATCGGCAAAGCGAGATTGAATTAACTCAAGTGCCATATGGCAAGAGCCAATTGCATCATTGATTTGTGCTTCACTGTAACCATTTAAGTTCGCAGGCAAAGGCTTAGTCAGTACAAAAGCGATTTCTGGTTCTACTCGGGCTACCTCTTTGCCTAGCACTGAGCTTGTGTCTGCGAACAATTCACAAACTTCACCTTGCTGTACGTTGTCAGTGAAAATAGGCGCTACGATAAATTTATTTTCTGCAAGAGGTAACAGACACTTCCAGCCCCCCACTCTATCTGCACGAATTTCAATCATTGATTCTTGAATGGCTAACGCATCATCTAAACTGGTTGGGCGATATTGTTCGATTAATCTTGGCGCTTTAGTTCCCGCGGTGCGACGGCTTAATAACTCTTTAGCCGCCTGCTCAAATACACTTGTCATAATATACCGTTTAAATTTAGAACGATTGGAAATAGGTTTAGGTAATTGCATCACTCATACGATGGTTTCACCGTAAAGTGTTCAAAGGCTTATTGTCACATGTACCGCAAGTAAACACATACCGCTAAGTCAATATATCAAAAGAAAAGCCAGCACCTGATGATCGGTTGACTGGCTTGTTGAATGTGTCATTGTTGAAGAAACGCTACTCGCCTTTTAACGTCTTCTTAAGATTTTGCATGAAATTTCTGAAGTGAGGCATGAAATCAATAAACAGAGGGTGTTTTCTATCTTGCATCATCAACGGTCCCAGTAAGCGAATACTTACACCTAGTCTCGTTGCGGATTGCTCATCTAGGCCACTGTCCTGCTTGATCTTCTCTACAATCGCGAACATGTTTTCTCTGTCTTCAATTTCAAACTGCATGGTTTGCAGTTCACGATCTTCCTTGATGTTCACTTCTTCGATAGTGATACGGTAGTGATTGTGTTTGCCTGTGATTGTTTGCATCGTCATTACTGTCTCCTAACTTGAATTTACGAACAATTAAGTTGACAATATCAACCATAAATACAATAGTTGACAGTGTCAACTATATTTCTAAGGATCGTTTATGTCTGATAACACATCGTTAGAGTCTATCTTTCGTTTAGTACACTCTTTGAAACGTCAAATGAGTGAACAGATTGAGAGCTTGGATTCTGAGATCGCACCCATGAACATTCGTGTCATGAAGATCATTACTAAGAAATCTCCATGTACGGCTATCGATATCGCGCACTACTTAAACCGCGATAAAGCGCAGGTCACGAGATTAGTTAATGCACTGATCAATCAAGAGCTTGTGAAGAAGTCTCCAAATCCAGAAGACAAGCGCAGCCAGTTATTGATTCTGACCAATAAGGGTCAAGAGGTCATGAGTAAAGTTTCGGATATAGATCGAGACATGCTGAAGAGAATGACCAGAGGCATGGCTGAAGATGAGTTAGAGCAATTCAGAAAAATTGCAAAAAAAATGGCGCAAAACTTAGAGAACTGATTTTCAAAATAAAACGAAAAAGCGCCATCGAATCAAATACTCGGTGGCGTTTTTTGTAGAATTTGGTTTTACCTACATATCAGTATGCCAAAATCGACTTTGAAAACGCTTTATCCTACTCGTTAAGAAATTAATCAGCAGACCATACATTCTTGAAGTCGGGCCATCCCCAGTTGGTGATGGCGACGTTTTTCAGAATCCCTTGGAAACGAACGGTCTGCAAGTGATGGAACATAGGCACTAACCAATAATCTGAGATCAGAGTAGACGCGATAGGTTCTAGCTCTGCCAAGTAATTAGGCAGTTCAACGGATGCTTTATGACTATCCAAGCGCTGTTTAAGCCAGTCGCTGTTCATCTCTCCTAAAGCAGAGTGCAAAACAGGATCGTTCATCATCCACGAAAATAGCGAAGACGGGGCATTATCATCGAGATTCAGGTTACACAGCACCAGATCCTCCTTTAACTCGCCACTCTGGGAGAGCAGCGCCAGTTCGCGAAAGCTGTAGGTATTGACCTCAACTTCCACGCCATATCGTTTGAGTATGTCGGATACGCAAATCGCACATCGGTACAACGCATAATAGTCATAAACCGCAATGCTCATTCTTTTCGGAAGTTGAGCCTCTTTCGAAGGCGTTCGATACAATTTCTGCCAACTTGGCAGTATGTTTTGAGCTAAAGAGACGCTAAACAAACCCTTGTTATGTTCCAACTGAGACAAAATCGCTTGTGGGTTGGTCAGTTCTGAAAGGTATTTGCGCTGCTCATTATTTAGTGGGCTAGCCGCTGAGTTCTGATTAAATAGGATAAACAGGCATCCATCCTCGACTCGGCTACGAAGGCCGTCTGTATCTGCAGAAACGAGTTCTACGTCACTTTTCCCTAACTGGTGAAAACAAGACGAATCTTCATAAGGCGATACGTGCATTTGGCTATCATCGAAACGAGCAGTGCCCGTCATTGATTCCTCAAACTGCCAAATGGTCACTTCATCGGTTAACGAGCGACAACCATAATAGTGCTCAAATGCGGCGAGTTTGATGCGTTCATTATTGGTTTCGACCACTTTGAATGGGCCAGTGCCTACTACCGTGTGAGGCACAGAGCTTAATGGTGACGGCTCACGGGTCACTTGCGCTGCGGGTTGAATTGAATACTTAACGCCAGCCAACAAGCCTGCGAAGCCGGTGTCAGCTTTAGTGAGTTGGAAGCTGATCCTTAACGGCTGCTCACTGTAAACCGAAGCAACATGAGCTAACTCTGTTTGATAGAAAGGTAAGGTTTGCAAGGCTGAAAACAGCGAGACTAACTGTTTAGCATCAACAGGTTGGCCATCGTGGAAGGTTAGTCCTGGGCGCAAATAGAAAGTCCAAACTAACTTCTCAGCATCATATTCCCAATGGTGCGCTAGCTCAGGCTTCAACTCGCCCTTACCATTACAAGTGACGAGGCAACTGAATACTTGTCTGATCAAAAATCGTTCGCTGCTGCGGTGAATATGGTGTGGAAACAGGTCTTCAAACTTACGTTTATAGGTTAATTGAACGTGCAGCAGCCCTTCGCGCATCGTCGCACCGGATGTTTCTTGGAGAAGAGAGCCAAACACTGCGCGGTCATTATCCAAAATAGAGAGCGCTTTTTCGTACTTGCCCTGCTCTATCAGCTTGCTGGCAACATGTTGAGTCAGTTGTTGATTGCTAAAGCGCAATGTCAGGTTAGAACGTTGATTCCTGCCGACTTTTGGCTCCCACACCACCCATTCAGCCTGATGCATCTTGCCGAGTAAGGTTCGTGCATGGCGCAAACTGGTAAACAGCTTGTCTGCCACCTCAGTCAAAGTCACCGAATGTGAGATGTTTGGCTCGAACGAATCCAGCCGAGTGTAGTAACGCATCATGTTTAGATCAGACAAATAATGAACCTTTTAGAAATAACCCTTCCTCATAAAGCCGATTATACAACACATTTGCCTTTGAGTGACGGTAAAAGTCAAAAACAGGAACAACCCATTAAAAATCCATCTGTTTATTACTTCCTATTAAACAACCATAATTAATGGGTCAGCAGGGAATGTTGAGTTCCCACCACAGCCTAATACAAGAGAAGTAATCATCATGAGAAAATACTATCTTAATAAGTTAAAAAGCACCTGTAGCAAGCTCGAAAGAGAAGCACTACGAACACTTATAGAGCTATGTAACTGGCGTTATTAGTACACTTTTTAGCACCGAGTTAACGCGAGTTGAGCACAACCTAATATGCTCCTACCCCCAATATGAGTTAGGTCTCAACTCGCTTTTCCATTCCAAATCCCCTCTCAACCCAGTTGTACCAATCACTCACACATTCGATAAATTTCTGTTGTCGACTCGACAAATTTAATTCGTTTTCTTAGTTAAGCAAAAAGCCTTAAGGTTCGCCCCGAAGCAAGCAAGGAGCCTCAGAAAAAACTGAAAGCTCAGCTAACAACTAATTTATTTGCAGTTACCAATCAGGTATTAACTAAGGAAACGCCATGCGTATCGCAATTCTTTCTCGCAACGAAAATCTATACTCTACTTCTCGCTTAAAAGCGGCTGGAGAAGCACGTGGTCACCAGGTCGATGTTATCGACACGCTGCACTGTGATATAGATATCGCGAGTAACAATCCGAAGATTCGCTACATGGGTGAAGAGCTACCTCAATACGATGCTGTTATTCCACGTATTGGCGCTTCCATTACCTTTTACGGAACTGCGGTTGTTCGCCAATTCGAAATGATGGGCACTTTTTGTATCAATGAGTCAGTAGCAATCAGTCGTTCTCGCGACAAACTGCGCTCACTACAACTGTTGTCTCGTAAAGGTATTGGCTTACCAAAAACAGGTTTCGCTAGCCGCCCAGACAAGATTCAAGACTTGATCAAAAACGTAGGTGGCGCGCCACTGGTTATCAAGCTTCTTGAAGGCACTCAAGGGATCGGCGTTGTACTAGCAGAAACAAACAAAGCAGCAGAAAGCGTTATCGAAGCATTCATGGGCCTAAAAGCGAACATCTTGGTTCAAGAGTTCATTGAAGAAGCAAATGGCGCAGACATCCGTTGTTTTGTTGTTGGCAACAAAGTAATTGCAGCGATGAAGCGTCAAGCTGGTGAGGGTGAATTCCGCTCTAACCTGCACCGTGGCGGTACAGCTCAACTGGTTAAACTAACCAAAGAAGAGCGCGCTACAGCAATCAATGCTGCGAAAATCATGGGTTTAAACCTATGTGGTGTAGATATTCTACAATCTAAGAATGGCCCTGTTGTAATGGAAGTGAACTCTTCTCCTGGCCTAGAAGGTATCGAGAAAGCGACAGGTAAAGATGTAGCAGACATGATTTTCGAATTCATCGAGAAAAATGCAAAACCAAACGCTAACCGTACTCGTGGCAAAGGCTGATTTAACACCGTTAATTCATGATTGGAAATGATATGAACAATAAAATGATCATAGGGAATACTGAAGCACTTTGCTTACCAGAGTTAGGGATAACTGGACTACATACACGTGTTGATACAGGGGCTAAAACCTCTTCTCTACACGTAGACAATCTACTATGTGTAAAAACAGACGGTGAGAACTTCGTGGAATTCGATCTTCATCCAGATGTGTACCACCTAGAAGAGACTGTGCGCTGCAAAGCGAAGCTGAAAACAAGTAAGAAAATCAAATCATCTAACGGTGAAGTTGAACACCGTTGTGTGATTGAAACCATGCTAAAAATGGGTGGTCAGGAATGGCCTATCGATATCACGCTAAGCAACCGTCAAGATATGACTTATATGATGTTGCTTGGTCGTCAAGGCATGAGTGACAAAGTGATTGTTGATCCAGCAGGTGAATTCCTGCTGACTCACTAATCCGAGTCATCGTAACCGCTCCACAGGTTATAGCTAAAGTTAGTCACAACGATATAAGGCCAGTCTCATGACTGGCCTTATTGCGTTCTATTCTTTAATTTCGAGTTGCCGATCTTACTTTGAGCTTATCTATTTCTTAGATTTACCATGAGATTGAAAACCAAATCGCCAAATCGATAACAACAATTTCTTGGTTTTAACTTTTGTCACTCGCCAATGTGTAACAGGCCTTCTTGGCGCACTCATTAACAGATGTTCAAAAGCTTTCTGACTAAAATCGACTTGACCACCATGCGCCACCAGCAAGGTATCAAGCTGCATCTCATAGATACGAGATACTGACGCTCGGTACTTGTTAGGATGAAAGATAGGGAAAGGCGGAATCAGTTTCTTTTTCACTTCCACCATTAGGTCTGCCACATAGGCAACGCTGTGAGATGGGCAATAAACCGAAAGATCTCGATCAGTGTGCCCCGGCGTTTCTAGAACCAACCAGTCATCAAAACCCGGAATGCTCTCACCATCTGATAACTTGTAGTCCGGCTTCAACTTTCTTGAATACCACAGATTTGCTTTAGGCTTACCCAATCGGTTCGCCATCCAACGTGCCAATGCCAGATCGGTCAAATGCATCAATATACCATCGATGCCGTGGTACCAGTCTTTGTCTCGATCTGCTGCCACCAAATTACAATTCGTGAGCTTTCTGAGCTTGTGCGCTGCCCCTGCGTGGTCTGGATGCATGTGCGTAACCACAACCGTATGTAGATCAGCAAAATCACGCATAAGCCCTGTTTCGATGAAAGCCTTCAAATGCGGGATGTCGGCTCGACACGCACCATCAAGCAAGAGCAACCTGTCAGGGTACTCTACGAGATACATGTCTTGGATATAGCCTTTGATGGTATGAAGTTGCAAATCCACTCCTTGTGATAAAACAACTGGTCAGACCTATACAATAGCAAACCCACCATCAATTGTGATCATTTTGTTAAAAGCAACAATCTAAAACCGGATAGAGAACTCGAATCAAGATTTCCATTGGTATCCACTCAATTACTCAAATCCAACGTTACTCAAAACCAATGTTACTCAAAACCAATTTAACTCAAAACCAATTTAACTCAGAATAATGAGGGCACATTCCAAAGATGACCATCAATTTAATCCGATATTTTCAGCATTATTGAATGCCTGCATTGCCGTAAACCTTGCTCTATAAGCCATACAACTCAAGCATTCAGCACCATTTATCGTGACGACAAAATACGCGATTTGTTGACCTAAGTTATTAGGACTATATATGCGCTTCTAATTTATTGTCTGAGTGCTATACATGAACCAATTAATCGATGCTCTTTCTACCCAAGGTTACTTTGTTTGGGATGACTTCTTAACGCATGAAGAAGTAGTGGCATTGAGGGATTGCATTCCAGAGAACTGGAAAAAGGCTAGGATTGGCCGTAACGATGAAGTAACGCGAGAGTCGACCATTCGTAGTGACAAGATTCAATGGGTGCGCCGCGACATGGGCGAGCCAGCTTCTCTGTTCCTAGACAAAATGGAGCAAATTCGTTTAGCAGCAAACCAAGCGTTCTTTTTGGGTCTGTTCGAGTACGAAGCGCACTTTGCTAAATACGAAAAAGGCGACTTTTACCAAAAGCACTTAGACTGCTTCAAAGGCAATGAAAACCGCCGCCTGACTACCGTGTTCTATATGAATGATGAGTGGACAGAAGAAGATGCCGGTGAACTTGTGGTTTACGATCTAAAAGACAATCACATCGCTACCATTCCACCAAAGTCAGGCCGCTTATTCGTGTTCTTGTCTGAACAGTTCCCACATGAGGTACTGCCGACAAACACAGAGCGATTCAGTATTGCAGGTTGGTTCCGCATTAACGGCGTGAAAGACAACCAACTCGATATCGCACACTAGAACTGAGCTGATTTTTACAAGCTCTAGCTTATTCAAAGCCTCTCCTTCGAGAGGCTTTTTTATTGAACATGTCTCGTCCTGAAATGTGTTTACACATTGAGGACGAATTATGACTACTTCAAATAATACCTACGTTAAGCGCACTCAGCGTGATTACACACTAGGCTTTAAATTACAGGTCGTCGCCGCTGTAGAAAGAGGCGATATGACATATAAACAAGCCCAAACCATTTATGGTATTCAAGGCCGTTCAACCGTTTTAACCTGGCTTCGAAAGCACGGTAAGATGAATTGGGCGCAAAATCCAAGGATGAATGTCATGAGCCAATCACCTAAGCCTAAAGAGTCGCCTGCACAGAAAATAAAACGTCTT